>RFSG01000138.1 GCA_009924095.1 Sphingobacteriia bacterium | reverse complement strand
CATTTGAATTCTATATTTAAAGCATCAATAAACTGAAAATCATTCATCCATCTTACCTTCATGTTTTCACAAACATTGGGAATTTTGATTTTGGTATTATTTATTGCGGTTACTTTTTCTTCTTTTGTCACCACTATAGCATTTTCGTTTAAGGCATGGGCTATTACCCATGGATCCGCTAATGAACGGGATTTAGTTTGAGCGACAAGATTCTGGTGAATAGGATTAGAGGAATATATCTCTTGTAAGCATAAGGTTACTGGCTCATTAATTTTACGAATTGGGATTTTGCTTGTTTTTAGCCATTTAGAAAGTTCATCTTCGGTTCTGATGATTTCTTCATTAACTAATTCTGGAATAAATATAATTTCTTTATTTCCAAGTTCAATTAATAGTTTCCAATAATCAGGACAAAATTTTGGATTGTAATATTTCTGCCATGCCTCAATTAATACATTGGCATCTAAACAATATTTATTTGCCATAATATTTATTTTATTAATTGGGACTCTAACTTATTAAATTTATTTACTTGAACATTTAATAAGGTACTTGCCAAAGTAGCTTCAATAAAGCCACCCCGAAAAGCATCTAATACAGTTTGGGTAAACAACCTACTATTTCTATTTAATTGAAGTAAAAAATAATTGGGCCCACTAGTGATACCTTTTTCCTTTTTTAATAATTTCTTATCTGCTTCTTTTAATAAATAATCCGCAAAATCATTGTCTGCTTGTTTTTTAAGCTTTTGATAGGTTTGGGTTGAAATAAGATTTAGTTGTAATGCTCTAATTAATAAAGCAAAAGTACTTACGCCTAATTGATTCGCAATTTTGAATATATCTTTAGAAGATTGATAAGCTGATGTCTCGTTACCCACCAAGATTTCATGAGGCATAAGGGCATGAGCAGCCACTTCATTGCAAAATACCTCAACTGGATGAAACTGGTTTATGTTTTTTAGGGTAGGTTCGACTTCATTTGAAATCCCAGTTTGTGCAATCCAAATATGGGCTATTTCATGCACCAATGTAAACAGTTGTGGTGCATTCCAATCCTCTGAATTAATAAAAATAAAAGGTGCATAAGGATCCGCAATTGCAAATCCTTTCAACTCGTCAGAATCTATTTTAAGTCGAGCGTGAATAAAACTTGTTCTGGAAATATATATTCCTTTTTTTTCTGCTGCAGTAATCCATTCTTTTAAAGGATTTTCTAATAAATAACCTGCAGGATTTATATTTAAAGTGGATAGAATATCTTTAGCGACTTTTTGAGGTGTGTCATTTATTGTAAATCTACCTACAAAAGACAGTTTTTCTTCTTTATTTTCTTCGTTTATTTCTCTGATCCAAGCTTGTTTTTGTTGGATTTCCCGAATGATAAAAATAGAAGAAGTAGTTAATTTTTTTGAACCTGATTTTCTGAAGTCTTGTAAAGGTTGAAAATCATGTGGAATTTCTGGAAGAAAAAATAAAGCAAAAGGTCGTTTAAAAATTTTGGCTAAAGATTGTGCTTGTTTAATGGTTGGTTTACTAATTCCTGCTTCCCATTCTAAATACTTTTCAACTTTTACGGAAATTTTGGCAGCAGCAGTTTCTTCGGTTATTCTAGCCGATTCTCTAGCCCATTTTAAAACCTTTGGAGTAATAAATGCCTTATTTGCCATAATAGAAATAAAAATACAATTTATGTAATTGAATTACTCTAAACAATGGACAAGTTGTTCATAATTACCAAGATTTTTATTGGTTTGGGATTATACCTTAAAAACAAGCCCAGAATAATTTTAAACAGTAATTAAGTAAGCTGTTTAATTGTTGATTATTCTTCCGTGGGTATAATATCCGCAATGCTATCTCCTGTGCCCTCTTCTAACAAGTGTATACTATCGGTTTCAGTTAGGGCTTGTACGGTTCTTAGTTTGCTTTCAATCATTCGGGTTCGAGTCCCCACCAAAGAATCCAGTTCTGAATTGGCTTCCGTAATTTTTTTCTGTGCTTTTTGTAAGACCCCTCCGAATTTTTTGAATTCGGTTTTTACTGCTCCTAATACCTGCCAAACTTCACTACTTCTTTTTTGAATGGCAAGCGTACGGAAACCCATCAATAAACTATTTAATATCGCTGCTAAAGTGGTTGGGCCGGTTACAATAACCTGATATTCTCTTTGTAATTTATCTAACAGATCATGGCGTCGTACTATTTCAGCATACAATCCTTCTACAGGCAAAAATAGGATAGCAAAATCAGTAGTGTGGGGTGGTTCCACATATTTATCATGAATATCTTTAGCCGAACGAAGGATAAATTGTTCCAGGGTTTTAACGGATTCTTCTACCGCAACAGGGTCGGCATGATCATAAGCAATTTGTAAACGTTCAAAGGCTTCTTGTGGAAACTTAGCATCTATCGGTAACCACACCTGGGTTCCATCGTCTGCTTTACCCGGTAATTTAATGGCATATTCTACTATGTCGTTGGAATTGGGGCGTGTTTTTACATTTCGGGAATATTGTTCAGGTGCCAGGATCTGTTCTAATAATGCACCCAATTGAATCTCCCCTAAAATACCTCTGGTTTTTACATTGCTTAATACTCGCTTTAATCCGCCCACTTCACCGGCTAAACTTTGCATTTCACCCAATCCTTTTTGTACTTCTAATAATTGTTTGGTAACAATTTCAAATGATTGTCCCAGGCGGGTTTCCAGGGTTTTTTGTAATTTCTCATCTACAGTTTCCCGCATTTTTTCTAATCGTAATTCTGTAGTTTTAATCAGCTCATTTTGTTTTATTAAGAGTTCCCCAAAATTCTTCTGTAAGGCTTCTCCAAATTCTTTTACTTGAAGTCCGAATGTTTCTCTGAATTCTTTTAAGGAACGGGTTTGTTCTTCCCGATTATCTTTAGCTTGTCGTTCTTGTTCGGTTCGGCTATGGAGCAATTTTTCTTCTAAGGATTTAATAAGTTCACCAATTTGAGTTCTTTGAGATTCTTCTAATCGTTGCAATTGTTCTTGCTGACCTCGGGTTAATTCGGTTAATAATCGCAATACTTCTTCCCTGAGGTCTATTGCTGATTTTCGTTGGTCTTCACGGGAAATTCTAAAATCTTCTTTTAGTAATTGTTCCTGACGTTGGCTTTGTTGGAGAAGTTGATCAGATTTACGATCTAAGGAATCCCATTGTTGCCAGGACTGGTCTGCTGGTTTTTGAAAGGACTTCCAAATCAGGATTCCCAACAGAATGAGGGCGAGAGATAATAAGATAATTTCAATATTCATATTTACAAATATAGGCATTGGGTACGCCAAAATATGACGTAGCTCAATGCCTATACCCTACGGGATTGTCAGAAATTATTTTCTGTTATCCAGAAATTTTTGAAGCAAGGAAGGAAGTTGTTCTAACGCTTGATTTAATACACCAGGGGCTTTAGTAGTAACGAAATGAATATGATCTCCTTTCGATACTAGAAATCCCATAGGTTCAAGGCCAATTCCCCCGCCAATGCCCGAACCAGAGCCTTTTCCAGCTCCGCCAGCAGAATTTTCTCCACCCCCTTCTCCGCCTCCGAATCCTAGTCCTACCCGCATAACCGGTACGCAGGTGTATTCCCCTAAAGGAAAGGGTTGACCGATAATGTTTTCGGTTTTTGCTTCGCTCTTTAAGAACTCAGTCATTTTGTTCATGATTTCATCAAATTTTTCTGCCATGGTATATAAGGGTTAAGGTTGAAATGCTACTTTAAGATTACGATATAGGTTAAGGGATATGCCTAAAATTCTCCAGACGGAGGTATCGGCGATGTAAACCAATTCTTCTCTGCCCTCATAATTGACCCAAATTTGAACAGGGTAAAAACCTCTGAGCATACCCCCCAATGCGGCAATCCAGGCATTCCAAACATAATCATCTGTGTCAATCCAGATATGAAAATGCCGAACCCGCATAATTTTAAACAAGGGATATAGGTTTGGGAAATGGTATAATTTTTCAAATTGTTTAGGCTTTTTATTTTCTTTTATTGGAGTTACATTTTTATTAGGATTCTTTTTTTGTTTTTCTAATGAATGGATGGTTCCGCTTTTTCCAAATCGTCCCCAACGCACGTAAAATTCATGCGTTCTGATTCTATATCCAGCCTTAATTCCTCCCCAAATTCTTATCTCATAACAATTATCTACAGTGTTAATTTCAAGGGTAATTTTGGCAAACATAATCCAAGTTACTACCGATAAAAAGCATACTCCAATTATTATCAGGAGAATCCACCACATAATACAAGATTAATAAGCAGGTGGATATATAAAAATGATTTCAATCATTGAAATGTTTAAAAATATATGATACCTTACAAGGTCGCAACTTTTCTCATAACATAATAATTATTAATTTGTTTAATTATTTATCTGACCTCCCAATGGAAAAAAAATACTTGTTTTTAGGGTTAATATCCCTCTTGTTTTTTGCAGGCTTAGGTTGTGGTTCCGATCCTTCCAATGCAGAACAAACCGTTATAGATAAAGAGAGCGTACAATATGATTTAGCACTTCAAGAAAGAATTGGGGAACAATTTGAGGCACTTCCTGCAGTTCCAGCCCAAGGGTTGGAAGATCCGGAAGTAAAGCTTGGTTATTTTTTATATCATGATACACGTTTGTCTAAAACAGGAAAAGTATCTTGTAATTCTTGTCATGAATTAAAGAATTTTGGCGTAGATCATTTATCTTTTTCTCCGGGGGATGCGGGACAAAATGGGGGACGGAATTCTCCATCGGTATTAAACGCAGCTTTACATCGGGTGCAGTTTTGGGATGGAAGAGCAAAAGATGTAGAAGAGCAGGCAGGCATGCCGATTTTAAATCCTATTGAAATGGCAATTCCCAGCAAAGAATTTTTAGTACAACGTTTACAAAAAATCAGTTTATATCCGCCTTTATTCCAAGCGGCCTTTCCTCAGGATAAAAATCCAGTATCCTATGCGAATATTCAAAAAGCAATCGGCAAGTTTGAACGTACTTTACTTACGCCTTCCCGTTATGATCAATATTTAAAAGGGGATAAAACTGCATTAACCGTACAAGAGAAAAAAGGATTTTTAAATTTTATTACGTTAGGCTGTGCGACTTGTCATGCGGGTGCATTGTTAGGTGGTAGCAATTTTCAAAAATTCGGGGTTTATCAAGAATATTGGACTGCCACCGGTTCTCAAAAAATAGATGAAGGGGTATATGCGATATCCAAAGATACGGCTCAAAAATATTTCTTTAAAGTTCCTTCGTTAAGAAATGTAGGAGAAACCTATCCTTATTTTCATGATGGAAGTGTAAAAGATTTAGATAAAGCGGTTGAGATTATGGCGAAGGTTCAATTAAATATTACCTTGAGTAAATCAGAAAAAGCCGAAATAGTAGCATTTTTAAATAGTTTGACAGGAGAAATTCCATCAAAGGTTCAGAATCCTCCTGCTGAATTTGCGGTGATGCAATAAATTAATTTAGCTAAAATTGTAAGTAGAG
>RFSG01000137.1 GCA_009924095.1 Sphingobacteriia bacterium | reverse complement strand
TGAAAAATTTCTGGCTTTATGGGAATTCAAGAAATTTAATCGAAATAAATTTATCTTAAAAGCCGGGGAAATTCCTAAATTTTAAATATTTGTTTTAAAAGGTTGTTTGCGGCAATATGTGGTAAATGAAAAAGGAGAAGAGTCTATTATTTATTTTGCTGAAGAGAGACATTTTATCGGCGATTTATCCTCGGTAATAAACAAAACCATTTCTATCTATAATTTTCAAGCCATTGAAGCCTGTGAACTGCTTACCATAAGTGCGGAGCATTGGGAAAAAGCTTTTATTCATTTCCCCTGGTGGACCGAGGCACATGTAAAGGTTACCAAAAGTGGGCAGCATTATTACAGCAACAAATGCCCGAACGCCATACCCTTACCGGTGAAGTAAGATATTTAAACCTATTAAAAGCAAAACCCCAATTATTTCAACGGGTACCCCAACACTTTATCGCTTCATATCTCGGCATTAGTCCTGAAACTTTAAGCCGTATCCGTAAAAAAATATTTAACGCCTGATTTCTTGACTTTAGTCAACGTTTGGCAAGTCACCACTACCCTACTTTTGGATTATTAATTTAATCACCTTAAACAACCCAAAAGATGGCAACCACAATTATCAACTCTCACAAAGTAGAAAACTTCGCAAAATGGAAAGAAGGCTTTGAAGCCGAATCATCGATGCGCAAAAAATTAGGCATTACAATTAAAGGGGTTTTTCAATCTGTTGAAGATGAAAACCAAGTAACCGTAATATCTGAAATGCCCAGCGCTGAAATTGCAAAAGCAGTGTTATCAGATCCTGAATTTAAAGCAGCAGGTCAAAAATCAGGTATTATTTCAGCACCGGAAATTAAAATATTAAATCAAATCATTTAATTATTATCTATTATGAAAAACATTAAAAAAATATTTATAGCCTAAAAATGGAAAAGTAATTATGATGGTTTCAATAGAGGTAAAGAACTACGCAGACTGGAAAAAAATGTTTGATGCTGGAGCTCCTATACGTGAAAAAGCTGGAATAAAAGTATTGAGTATTTGCAGCTTAGTAGAAAATGAAAATCAAGTAATTGTAATCGAAGAAGCAGAAAATGCTCAAGCGGCACATGATTTTTTATCTCTATTGAAATCTAGGCAAAAAGAAGGGGATATGACTAAACTTGAGGTAAAAATTTACAACAAGATCGAATAAAATCAATATTTATCTGCTGATTTTAGAATAGACATAAGCAAGTCTGATTATTTAATCGTAAGCCCATTTTGAAGTAGAGATAAAGTTTATGTTCGATTTGATTGTAGATAAATAAAATCAGGGATTATGGCTTAATTTAGCTGTAATCCCTTTTTAAATAATCATTTCCTGCAAGAAAATATAGGGTATAGTTAGCCTATAAGTAAATAATATTTTTTAAATAATTATCGAAAATATAAGTTCTTAATTTTTTTCCGGAAAAAATAGTTAACATTAAAAAAATACATAATTTAATTTAGAATAATAGTTTACTGTTATTTCTCTAAGCGTATTAGAATTTTGAACTACCCAATATTCACGTGCCACCATCATTCCTTTTAGTTGATAGTGCAATCCAAAGTTTACCAGTACCGATCCATTATTTTTTGTTTTTTTCTCAATTCCGAAACTAAAAATGGATGCCGGAATTATTTTTTGGGGGGATGCAAAAAAATTGGTTACACTAACTAAATCATCACCGTTAGGTTGAGGACTATATGAACCATAATATTCTTTATAAAGATATTTTTCGTTTTGCCTCCATAAATAATCTGCTGACAATCCCACCGAAAATACTTTCTGATATTTTCCAGAGGTGCGCATCTTTTTTAATGAAATTAACATATATAGTTCTGAAATCGGTAAGAACAGATTACTGGATCCTCGGTCGTTCTTGAGCCAATAATACCTTGTTAATAAAGAAGCTCCTGTAGTCCAATACAAATTATTCTTAAGATGTACTTCACGACCACCACCAATAGCTAATCCAGAGTAATTCCTTAATTGAACATCAGAATGAAAAAGTAAGAATCCTGAATTATTAAAAAACACTTTAGCTATATCCCTTTGATGCCCCAAACTTCCAGGAATTGAACCCGACAAGAAATAACGTGGAGAGGATTGGCTCCATGCATTAAGAATACTAAAAGTAATTACGAATAGAATTCCAAATTTTATTAATTTTAATTTCAGCAAATCCATAATATATAAAGATAATTGTTTAGAATTTTCAAAAAAAATACTTTTAACCACAAACCGACCACATCAACAAATTATCTCATTTAAGTTTTAATTAATTTCCCCCATGAAAACTAAATTATCTCCCCAACAACAGACTGAACTTTTGCTCCTACTTAAATCCCGATTTGAACAAAACATGAGTCGTCATAAAGAACTAAAATGGGAGGCCATCGAAAATAAATTAAAAGCAAATCCCCCTAAATTATCGTCTTTATTTGAAATGGAAAAAACTGGCGGAGAACCCGATGTAGTAGGCTATGATAAAAAGACTGACGCTTTTATCTTTTTTGATTGTTCCCCGGAAAGCCCTAATGGACGCAGAAGTTTTTGTTATGATGAAGCTGCCCTGAATTCGCGTAAAGAAAATAAACCCCAAAACAGTGCGGTTCATTTCACTACCTCTATTGGTATAGAAATATTAACTGAAACAGAATATCGTGAATTACAAAAATTAGGAAAATTTGATTTAAAAACTTCCAGCTGGGTAAGCACTCCTGAAAATATTAGAAAGCTGGGCGGCGCAATTTTTTGTGACCGTAGATATGATACCGTTTTTGTATATCATAATGGAGCTGAATCGTATTATGCCGCAAGAGGTGTTAGGGGGTCATTAAGGGTTTAATGTGTAGGGTTTATCCTCCTAAAAAAACTTAACTTTTTTGTCAACCTACATCAGGACAATTCATTATTTAAATCGAATGAATGTGCTGTCTATTTCATCCCGCAGCTTAGGGGACACTTTGACTTCATCCGCAAAAGTTTTCCATTTGTTTACGGTTTCACTTATTTCGTCAATTACTTCTGCAGCCTTTTTGTTTTTTATGGATTTACCTATGAGTAGCAAGTCCTCTCTGGTAATATGGGTTCGTTTACCATTAATGCTTAGGGCATGCTGACTAACCCATTTATGTTTAGGTTGATAGGCATGGCAGATGTCATAGGCAGGCGCCAACCCCCAGTTTTCGCCCTTTTTTAAACGAAAAGCAAAGTTCTTCGTGTGATCGTCACAATTTCGAGCAACCACATTAAATACCATTCTACGATACATTTGTTCAGCATCGGGGTAGGTCAACTTCAGTTCTCGCATGGTTTGAAAAAGTTGTTCGTAGCTGTAACTGGTAACTTGATTGTAATCAAAATGCTTCATCGCACAAAAAGTTTGTATATGATGTTTGGTGGAGCCCCCTTCACGGTCAAATCGCATTGTCATAAAATGTGCTCGATCATGTTCTTCTAAAAGTCGGGATGGCATCATTTCTATTCCACAAGCTATAGCCATGTTGTAATACGCCATTTCCACCCGTCCGTAGCCTTTGCTTTCGCCTAACTGCACATCACTCACACCATCCAATTTAATCAGCCAATGTTCAAAGCCTTTGGGAGCATTGGTTTGGCCTGATTTCACTTCACCGCTCTTTTCATTGTAAGCAATCACAGCTTTAGGCCTAGCGCCTCCCGCTGAGGTTCCAATGCGTAGTATTTCAAGGATCGCTTTTTCTTCATCTGCCTGCAAGTTGGTTACAAAGGCTTCCTTTTTCGTCAGCATCTTTCGAGCGATAGCTACGAGGCTATCTATTTCTACTGAGAAGGTCCTTTTGCTTTCCTTTAAGGTTGTTGGTTCAAACTCCAATGCACCCATTCCCCTTGTACCTATGAAACATAAAGTCTCTACGGGGTTCATGCTGTCCATTGGCCGACCTTGTTGTGCCAGCCACAGATTGATAAGTTCATTGCCATACCTATCGGGTAGAACATCAGCCAATAATCCAGGTAATCCTTTGAATGTATCTAAGGCCGGGTCAGCTTTTCTTCGCAAGGCAGGGAAACTGAAACGGGTTTTGGTTGTACCCATGGGCATTTGTAAGGGAGCCAGAGGCCATCCTTTACTTTTGAATTTGCTGTCATATTCAAAAGTGGCATAACCCGTATTCTCATCCCAGGCTACTGCACCCACTAATTCGCCCCAAATTTTTACAAAAGCCGTATTCATGTTTTACCAATCTGATTTTTCCTGTTTGTTTGATTTGGTATTTCTGGCTCTTTTCCACTTCGCTTGCTCCTCTTTAGCCAGAGCCAACGGGCTGATGCCTTGTTCTACCTCAAAGCAATCCATCACCTGTAATTGATCTAGTACCCGTAGCACCTGAATCAGAGTTGCCACAGTAACGGTTTTACCTCTTTCGAGCAAACTGAGGGTAGAGCGGCTGATACCGGCTGCTACTGCTACTTTATCCTGGGTTTTGTTTTGCTCTAACCTGTGATGCCTTATAAATACACCCACTTGCTTGGCCAAAGCATCATCACTCATAGATACCCACTTTTCGTATGATATACCAGTCATAATATGCAAAATTTGATGTTAATGAATGATTTAAAATACAAATATAACTATTTTAGGTAGGAAATAAAACAAATTATTATGAATGATTTTTCACTCACTAATGCTATAAAATAGACTTAATGAATGACATACCATACATTATATGTCAATTTAAACTCTATTTTTTGCTTTATTTAGCGATTGGAGGTTAGTGGTTAGTGATTGATTAACGTAAATCGTTCTAAACCCCGAAGGGGTGACCATAGGGTTAGTAGGTAGTGGTTAGTTAAAATTTTAATAATTAATATTTAATGAATTACGTAATTCGTAATTGAACACGCAATTAATTACCGAGATTAGAAAATTTATTATTATTCTTTATCTCATTATTTATCTTTCTTGAACCTTCAGTTTAATTTGCGTTCTTTCAATATATCTTCTAAATCCTTGTGCTTATTTGGGGTTTTAAGCAACCTGTAAATGAAAACTATGGGAATCAACATTGGAATGAGGAACCCCAAATGTTTTTCGGAAGAAAGGATCCAAGAAACAACTCCGAAAATAAGTATCCCTGCAAGAAAACCAATGTATGTTGCAAACCAGAGTTTAGATTTCATCAGTTTTTTTTCTCGACTAATAATTCTTCGTCAGTCAGTTTGTTAAGGTCTATTTTTTCCATAATACTGTTTTTTGGTTTTTTTTATATGGATGTCAACAATTAGCTTAGAGATTGCCCCAATCCCTTGTTGCGTATATTTCCTTTTTGGGTGAGCCCCTTGTATTCCATTTTAACAGAATCATAATCAATATTTAGGATTCGAACGACTTTCACTTTACGCTAAAAATATACCCTCGCAGTTAAAAATCCAAATCATCAAAAGGGCTCTTTGTTCCTTCCTTCCCCACACAAAAAAAGTCCTGGTAGATTTCCTACCAGGACTTTTTAGTTTATACTTTCAATTATCGATTACCGGATTATCAACTTGCGTCCCGCAGTTTGAACACCTGCTTGTACCGACACTTGA
>RFSG01000136.1 GCA_009924095.1 Sphingobacteriia bacterium | reverse complement strand
AAATAGTTAAGGTGAAAAATTAAAAATAATAATTTAGACCTAAGTAATAATTTGACAAGTTTAGATTTACATAATAATTTTTAAAAGCCTCGGGGTCTCCTTTTAATTTAATTCCTCTACACTCATACACTAAACTACCCAAGGTTCCTTCAATCCCAAATGTAGGCGTAATAAAATACACTAAATCTGGGGTAAGCTCAAGGCTAACCGAAAAATAGTTGTCAATGTCAAAATCCCCATTATTATATTGCAACCAAGTACGCTTGCCTTAGGCGGAGACGAAGGGCGCAGGGCGGTCCCTGAGCGCTCAGGCACCAACTCCCCTTCGACAAGCTCAGGGCAAGCACTCAGGGGCCAACGTAATTATGGACTTATCGTTTTAATTTGGTAAGAATTATTGGGTGAAAACTATTTATTAAGTCCGGTTTCATTGCCGGATTTTTTATTTTAATAGGTTTGGCTCCGATATCTATCGGGGTATTCCAATTATGTTGCTGTTTTATGATATAAATTTACCCTTGCGGCTTGTGCAAGAAACAGTCTTTTTCAACGACGGGGTTGGGGATAAAGGATGGAGTTGTTTCACACCCGATAGCTATCGGGTTTGCCGTTATAGATAATTGCTAAAAGGTGCTAATTTGATAGTTTTTGCTATATTTGAAAGAAAAGGCTATGAAAAGACAAAATATAAAAACCCTACTTCATGAAAGCATTGAAAATATCAATGACGAGGACTTTTTAATTGCTGTTAAACAAATCTTAGACCGAAAGTATATCCCTTCTGACAACCTTAAGCTACCGAAAACTCAAATAAAAAGAATTGAAGAATCTAAAGAGCAAATTAGCAAAGGCAATTTTTTAACTAATACGCAAGCTGACAAGTTAGTTGACAAGTGGCTAAACGAATAAAGTGGTCAACGCATGTGGTTGCTGACCGAATATCCATACTTGACTATTGGTATCAAAGAATTGGTGATAAAAAATACAGCAAAAAACTTGACCAATCCTTAAAGGAAATTATTAAAAAACTTGCTGACTTTCCAAAGCTTGGGAGACAACTTGACAAGCGCGAAGAAAGATTTTTTGTGAAAGATAGCTATCAAATATTTTACATTGAAACCAAAGATTCTATTGAGCTTCTGCACATATGGGACAGCAGACGAAATCCTGACGACTTAAATTTATAAAAGGAACTATCTATAACAGCACCTACCCCAAAGGCGGGGTTTTGTTTTCTAAAGACAGTTTTGTGGTTACAATCCTATAATTCTTGCCCTTAAAAATTAATAAATTGGGTAGTTTAAATTAAATCCCTATTTTTGCGCCTCTTAACAGGGTGACATGGCCGAGAGGCTAGGCACGGGTCTGCAACACCCTTTACGGGGGTTCGAATCCCTCTGTCACCTCGTATTGAACCCCTGCATTCGCAGGGGTTCTGCATTTTCACCCCCTAATCAACCTTCTTCTGAGTCAAAATACCGCTTCGCTAAACGTATATTTTCTCTCCACTTTTCAGGTTTTATCCTCGATAACGGTGTGCCCTTCACCGAATTTTTCCATTCAGCATCACTAATCTCCTCAGATAAAAAAGAAATATCTTGATGCCTCCCATCCAGAGGAGTAAACCATCCCGTGGTATGCGCCAGGCCAAAAGAATTCCAGGGACATACCTGTTGGCAAATGTCACATCCAAACGCCCATCCCTCCAGTTGATTTTGTAATGGCTCAGGAATCTGTTCTTTAAGCTCTATCGTTAAATACGAAATACATTGAGAGGCATCAATTTGATAAGGACTTAATGCCTGTGTAGGACAAGCATCTATACACTTTGTACAAGACCCACAGTGATCGGTTACTGGCCCATCCGGCTCAAGCGCTAAATCGGTTAATATCTCCCCTATAAAATACCAAGAACCCTCACCTTTTCGAATTAGATTCGTGTTTTTTCCTATCCATCCTAAACCAGAACGGGCTGCCCAAACCTTATCCATTACCGGAGCAGAATCTACAAAACATCTCGCCTCTACCTGCCCAAATTGTTCCCGCAGGATTTCAATCAGTTTTTTTAATTGTGCCTTTAATACTGAATGATAATCGGGCCCCCAAGCATATTGAGATATCTTGGGTACATTTAATTCAGGGCTGTTATTGATCTCCGGTTGATAATTGGCAAGTACCGATATAACGGAGCGGGTACCGGGCATAAGTTTTCTGGGATCCACCCGTTTTTCAAAATGATTGCCCAGCCAATCCATTTTTCCATGCCGGTTTTCCGATAAAAATTGTTCTAATTGTCGTGCCTCATTTTCTAAAAAGGTGGCAGTAGAAATTCCGCAGGCATCAAAACCCAGTTGTAATGCCGCTTCTTTAATCGCTCGAGAGGCAAGAACTTTAGGAAACATCAAATAAGGATCCTTTGGTACCCTTAAAGGTTCGCTGAAAATGTTGGTACGCTCTTTCCGTCACTTCTCTACCTCTCGGCGTACGCTGCAGAAATCCCTCCATAATCAAATAGGGTTCATATACTTCCTCAATCGTTTCGGCTTCCTCTCCAACGGCAGTAGCAATGGTACTTAAACCCACAGGTCCACCTTTAAACTTATCCATAATACATAATAAGATTTTCGAATCCATTTCATCTAATCCTGCATTATCTACATCTAACGCATCGAGTGCCATTTTAGCAATCGGCACGGTAATCTCTCCCTTTCCTTTGATTTCAGCGAAGTCTCGGGTTCTTCTTAATAAGCGATTGGCAATTCTGGGGGTTCCTCTACTTCGTCTGGCAATTTCATGTGCCGCCAAAGGATCAATCGGTACATTCAGCACTTTTGCAGATCGTATCAAAATTTTACTCAACAATTCTGCATCATAATACTCGAGTCTGGCATTGATACCAAATCTTGCCAATAGGGGAGCCGTTAATAAACCCGTGCGGGTAGTGGCTCCAACTAAGGTAAAAGGGTTCAAGGTGATTTCTACACTTCTGGCATTAGGCCCGGACTCTAAAAGAATATCAATCTTATAATCCTCCATGGCAGAATATAAATACTCTTCCACAATTGGACTCAGGCGATGAATTTCATCAATGAACAATACATCAAAGGGTTCCAGATTGGTTAATAAACCTGCCAAATCTCCAGGTTTATCTAATACAGGGCCTGAGGTAGTTTTGATTTGAGTGCCTAGTTCATTGGCAATGATATAGGACAAAGTAGTTTTGCCCAGCCCAGGAGGGCCATGTAAGATTACATGATCTAATGCTTCTTTACGTTGGCGTGCCGCTTGAACAAATATTTTGAGGTTTTCAACGATTTTACGTTGACCGGTAAAATCCTTAAATCCTTGAGGCCTAAGTGCCAGATCCTCATCGTTATCAAATGATTGTCCGGATTGAAGTTGCTGATTTCGCATGAAAGAATGCTTACTTCTATACCCCTCAAAGGTACAGCATCTCCGCACGATGTGAACAATTATTTATAAATACTGTTGGTGACTGTGGTATTTTTGAGGTTCAATCCACTTGTTCAAAAGGCTTTTTCTCTATCTTATATGCCATTAATTGCCTCCATCTCAGGCATTCGGGGAACCATTGGAAGTCCCCCAACTCCTAATCTCAATCCGCTTGAAATCACACGCTTCACAGCTGCCTATGGCACTTTGTTGCAACAGCAGGGGAGGCCTCTCAAAATAATCATTGGTCGAGATGCACGCCCTACCGGTGAAATGATTTCCATGATTGTTTGTGGTACGCTCATCGCAATGGGGTTTGAAATTATTGATTTAGGATTAACCACCACACCTACAGTTGAATTGGCGGTACCGGCAGAAAAAGCAGCCGGTGGAATTATCATTACCGCTTCTCATAACCCCCTGAATTGGAATGCACTTAAATTATTAAATCACCTGGGTGAATTTTTTAGCGTAAGTGAGGGTGAAGCTGTCATGGAGTTTTATACCAATCAACAATTTAAGTTTTCTCCAGCCACCGAAATGGGGAACTGTAAAATCAATAATAGTTACCTTGATTATCATATACAACATATATTATCGCTCTCTTTAGTAAATAAAGCTGCTATTCAAAAAGCGGGTCTTAAGATTGTAGTAGATGCAGTGAATAGTTCAGGAGGGATTTATGTGCCTGCTTTATTAAAGGCATTAGGAGTGAAAGATATTATTGAAATTAATTGTGTGCCCGATGGTAACTTTAGTCATAATCCTGAACCTTTAAAGGAGCATTTAGGAGAGATTTGTAAACGAGTATTATTGGAAAGGGCTGATCTTGGAATAGTAGTAGATCCAGATGTAGATAGATTAGTATTTGTTACCGAAGAAGGAGAATTATTTGGGGAAGAATATACCTTGGTTGCAGTAGCAGACTATATTTTATCCCATACTCCGGGAGCTACCGTTTCTAATTTATCTTCTACTCGAGCGCTTAGAGATATCACCCTGAATAAACAACAAAAATATACTGCTACCTCAGTAGGGGAAGTAAATGTAGTGGCAGAAATGAAACAATCCCAAGCCGTAATTGGAGGAGAAGGAAATGGTGGAATTATTTATCCCCCTTCTCATTATGGAAGAGATGCTTTGGTAGGAATCGCTTTATTTTTATCGCATTTAGTGACTTCCGAAAAAAAGCCATCCGATTTGCGGAATCAGTATCCGGCGTATTTTATGTCCAAGCAAAAAATAGAACTTACTCCTGAAATGGATGTGAATTTTGTTTTAGAGGAAATTCAATTAAAATACAAAGCTCAATTACCCAACACCCAGGATGGTGTTAAAATAGATTTCGATGACTCTTGGATTCATCTTCGTAAATCCAATACCGAACCCATCATTCGAATATATACTGAAGCAACCACTCAGCAATCAGCCGATAATTTAGCTAAGGATATGATTCGTATGATTCAGCATATGATGGATAACACCCATTAATACAAAGGGTTTTTGTAATTTAGTATTCTCCTTTATAAGATTGTAAATCGAGTTACGAGTAATCTTTTAATTCAACCGATATGAGGGTTTACCTTGATAATGCTGCTTCCACCCCTTTAGATCCTGAGGTACTTTCAGCTATGTTGCCTTATTTAACAGAATTTCAAGGCAACCCTTCCTCTGTTCATGCGCATGGTCGACAATTAAGATCAGCCATCGAAACTGCAAGAAAAGAAATTGCGGCTTTATTCGGTGCAAGCCCAGCTGAAATAATTTTTACCAGCGGTGGAACGGAAGCAGATAATCTCGCAATTAAATCTGCTATCAAAGCATTTCATATTACCCATGCGATCTCCACTCGAATTGAACATCACGCTGTAACCCATACCCTCGAAGCATTAGAATCGGCTGGAGAAGTTAAAGTAAGTTGGTTAGACGTTGATTCAACAGGACAAATTAATTTAGACGCGTTGGAAACCTTGTTATCCCAAAATCCTAAATCGTTTGTTTCCTTAATGCATGCCAATAATGAAATTGGTACCTTATTACCTATATCAGAAGTATCTCTGCTTTGTCAAAAATATTCTGCCTTATTTCATTCTGATACGGTTCAAAGTATGGGGCATTATTTTTTCGATTTAAAAAAATATCCTATTCATTTTCTAACCGCTGCAGCACATAAATTTAATGGCCCTAAAGGGGTTGGATTTTTATATATGCGGGAAGGAACTATTATTCCTCCTCAAATCTCTGGGGGAAGTCAGGAACGTAATTTAAGGGCTGGTACTGAAAATGTGGCGGGTATTGTAG
>RFSG01000135.1 GCA_009924095.1 Sphingobacteriia bacterium | reverse complement strand
GCCCAAATTTTACCTTTCTTGGAATTCCTGCCTGTGATTTAGATAGGCCTGAGAGTTACAAGGGCGCCGATGTAATAATTATTGGAGCAGGTGCTTATGGATTAAAAACAGCCGTATGGGCTTTGCGATATGGGCTGACAGTCGGGATATTGGAAAAGAATGAACAAGCCGGGAAAAAAATTCTCATCAGTGGGGGAGGACGTTGTAATTATACCAATCTGCATACCCATCCCGATGCCTTTATTTCAGATAATCCTCGATTTGTAAAACAATTATTATCAGCTTGGTCTGTTCTAGATACCCTAGATTTTTTTGCCGAATATGGTATTCATCCAAAAGAAAAAACCTTAGGCCAATTGTTTCCAGAACAAGGAAATGCAAAAACTTTTCGAGATGGAATGTTGTCCGAAATTTTAGCACGTAAAGGGGAAATTGAATATCAAATTCGAATTAAGGAAATTATTAAGGAAGGAGAAATATTTATAGTTACCACCTCTACAGGTGAAACTTATAAAGGACATAAATTGGTAATCGCCACTGGGGGCAAGGCGATACCTGCAATGGGCGCATCAGATTGGGGAATGTTACAAGCAAAATCTTGGGGGATGGAAATAATTTCAGATGCCCCTGCCTTAGTGCCCCTAGTTGCTGAGGGCGAGAACCTATTGTATAATCAAGCATTAGCAGGGCTTTCAACCTCAGTAGCCCTTTCTGTAGGCAAAATACGGTTTGTTGAAAATATTTTATTTACCCATAAGGGCTGGAGTGGTCCTGCTGTTTTGCAAATCTCTTCGTATTGGAACTCTGGTCAATTTATTCAAATTGATTATCTACCCGAAGAAAAAAATATGGAATCTCTTTGGGCAAAAGACCAAGTTCCCTCTAATATTCTAAAAGGATGGATTCCATCTCGATTATTAGAAACCTGGGTACAAACCCAACCTTGGTTAATCAAAAAAAGTCAGGAAATCAGTAATAAAGAAAAGCAGTTAACCGAAAAGTATCTAAAGCATGGGCAGTTATTACCTTCAGGTACATTAGGCTATGAAAAAGCGGAGGTAATGAAAGGTGGAGTAGATACCCGTGCGTTAATACCCCAAACCTTGGAAAGTCGAAAGATGCCTGGAACCTATTGGGGTGGGGAAGTTTGTGATGTTACCGGATGGTTGGGAGGATATAACTTTCAATGGGCATGGGTGAGTGCATTTGTAACCGCACGCGCCATTTATTCCTCCTTAAAAGGATAATCAGGCATCCACACAAACACATCTGCCATTATAAGGCTTGGCAGCTTCCTCACACGATTTAACAGTATCGTCAATATCTTTTTGCGTTCCGCAAACTTCATCTTGGTCAATGCTTTTTTCCTGACCATTATCCTTGTAAACATATTTACATTTTTTACATTTATTACAGCCTGTGATAACAGGAAGAGATACCATCAGTAATAAAAAGAAGGGAATAGCGATAAACTTTTTCATTTTATGAGGATTTATGTTCAAATATACGAAGAAAAGCGTGCGCAGATTGTACCTTTACAATTATGAAAATATCCCTTCAGTGGTTACAGAAATACCTTCCGGAACTGGATCTTTCTCCTGAGGTAATTGCGGAAAAGCTTACCGGTTGTGGTTTAGAAGTTGAACATTGGGAGCAGGTTTATCCTGTGCCCGGAGGATTAGTAGGATTGGTAGTTGGTAAAGTTGAAAAAGTGGAGGCACATCCAGATGCTGATCGCTTAAAGGTTTGTCAAGTAGATATAGGGGTTTCCCCATGGTCCCAAATTGTTTGTGGTGCCAGCAATGTTGCCGAAGGTCAAACGGTAATCGTAGCTTTACCCGGAGCATATTTACCTGCGGTGGATTTAACCTTAAAAAAATCAAAGATTAGAGGAGTATTTTCTGAAGGGATGATATGTGCTTTGGATGAAATGGGACTAGGAGAAGATCATTCTGGCATTTTGGTGTTAGATTCAATTTTCCCACCGGGAACCCCTGCTGCTCAGGCTTTAGGATTAACGGCCGATGTGGTTTTTGAAATCGGACTTACCCCAAACCGTTCAGATGCAGCTTCCCATTTAGGCGTTGCCAGAGACCTTGCGGCAGTGCTCGAGCTTTCTTTTCAATATCCTGATGTTCCAGCTCTATCAAGGCTTTCCAGCCTATCGGTTCAATTGGAGGTTCCTCAATATTGCAGCCAATACTGTGTAACGCTTATCGAAGATATTCAACCCTTTGAAATACCTGAAGAATATACTCGGTGGTTAAAAGTAGTCGGAGCAGGTTCAATCTCTCCGATTGTAGACATTACCAATTATTTTTGTTTGGGATGGGGTCAACCTTTACATGCGTTTGATGCAGATAAAGTGGTAGGAAACATTAGTATTCGGCTTGCCCAGTCAGGGGAAGAAATGTTGCCCTTGTTTGGAGACAAAATTAAATTCAAAGGGGGGGAATTAATCATAGCAGATAGCAACGGACCTATTGCACTTGCTGGAATTATGGGAGGGAAAGAAACAGGAGTTACCTCGGAAACCCGAAGGATAATATTGGAATCTGCTTGCTTCCATCCAGAAGTAATCCGCAAAGGGATTCAATCTTCTGGAATTAATAGTGAAGCTTCTTTTCGCTTTGCCAGAGGTACAGATCCAAGCATGGCATCTAAAGTAATTCAGGTGGCAAGTTATTTATTACAGCAATTATCCAAAGGTAAAATAACAGCAAGAGGAGAGGCGTTAGGAGAAAAGCAAGCTAGCGCTCAGTTTAGTTTTTCCTTATCCGATTTTGAAAGAATATCCGGAATGTCTGTTCCTCCCTCACGCTTAGAAAAAATAATGAATTCCCTTGAAGTAGAATGGGAGTCTGAACCTCAAGGCTGGAGGGTGACCATCCCTGCCTATCGAATTGATGTAAAAAGACCTCAAGATTTATATGAAGAGTTTCTACGAATTTTGGGGTATGATCAAGTTCCTTTATCTGGGGTATTACCTTCTGCGGTCGTATTTCCAATTAAAGATCAGGAATTAGAAATAAGAGATTCAATTTCTATCGCATTAGCAGCCTGGGGATGGAGAGAAATTCTTACCAATTCATTAGTCTCTCAACAATCCGTGGGCGAGCAGGGCGTGAAAATGAAAAATCCATTAAGTGAGGAACATGCCGCGCTTCGAGAGAGTTTACTCCCCTCAGGGTTAGCGGTTATCTCCCATAATGCGAATCGAAAACAAGCCACCCTTAAATTATTTGAATGGGGAAAAGTGTATTCCACGGCTTCGGAAGGATATTCAGAAACCTTGTTGATTGGATTATTTATTACCGGTGCCCGAAAAGAAGGGGTAGATCAATGGCGGGAAAAATCCACGCCTGCAGATTGGTTTACTTTGTCTGGGGTTTATCAATGGATAGCCCAGCAAGCTCATGCCAATTGGCAATTAGCGCCGATTACCGAAAATCCAGAGTTGGCTTATGGATGGAGCATTCAACAAGGAAATCAATCTATTGGCAAAATGGGATTGGTATCTGAAATCTTGACGAAACAAGCCGATATTCGTAACGAAGTTTATTATCTTGAAGTGGAAGCTAAGGCATTGTTTAAGGCAATTCATAAACATAAACCCGTTTATCAAGAGTTACCCCGTTTCCCATCTGTAAAGCGGGATTTAAGTTTGGTGATACCTGCTGGTATTAGTTTTCATCAGATAGAAACATTAATCTTAAAAACAGATTCTAAGTTAATTCGGGAGGTGCATTTATTTGATCAATATCAATCTAAAGAAAATGGTCAGGTTAGTTATTCGATAAGCATTCTTCTTCAGGACTTAAATGAAACCTTAACGGATTCTAAAATAGAAGGTATCATAGAAAAGATTCTGCAAAAATTAGAAAAAGAGTTAGGCGTTACCCTACGGGCTTATGCATGAAAAGACCTGTATATGAAACCGCAGCCCAGGCTGTAACCCGCATTAAATCTGGGGATAGGGTGTTTGTACATGGGGGAGCAGCAACTCCACATGTATTATTAAAGGCCTTAATGCTTCGTCATACGGAACTAAATGAAGTAGAATTGGTGGCAATCTCCACACAAGGAGAAGGATACTTTGCCGCTGAAGAATATCAAGATGCCTTTAGAATTAATTCATTATTTGTTTCTGCAAATATTCGTAAGGCGGTACAAGAAAACAGGGCTGATTACATCCCGATTTTTTTAAGTGAAATTCCGGGATTATTTACTTCCAGACAATTCCCTTTGTCGGTTGCTTTGCTTCAAGTATCTCCTCCAGATGCGCATGGATATTGTTCATTGGGCGTTTCAGTGGATATCGCAAAATCCGCTTCAAAAGTAGCAAACGTTATTATTGCGCAAATAAATCCGAATATGCCCCGAACGCATGGGGATGGATTAATTGCATTGTCTGAAATAGATGTATTAGTTGCAGAGGCATCAGTACTACCGGAAATCAGCATGGGCGAAGGAGATCCCATTGCTATGAAGATTGGTCAATTTGTTTCAGATTTAGTAGAAGATGGAGCAACGCTTCAAATGGGAATTGGGGCAATACCCGATGCAGCGTTAAGTTGTATGGGAAATCATCGTAATCTTGGCATTCATACCGAAATGTTTTCTGATGGAGTACTTCCACTTGTGCAAAGCGGGGTGGTAAATAATTCCTGTAAAACCAATAATCCCGGTCGCATTGTCACTGGTTTTGTATTGGGCTCACGTAAGTTATATGATTTTGTCGCCGATAATCCTTCCGTGATTTTTATGGGTAGTGATTACGTAAATGATGATGCTATCATCCGTCAAAATCCGAAAGTAACTGCCATCAATAGTGCTATTGAAATTGATTTAACTGGGCAAGTATGTTCCGATTCCATAGGGACAGCACAATTTTCAGGGGTAGGAGGGCAAATGGATTTTATTCGGGGTGCTTCCTTATCCAAAGGCGGAAAACCAATTATTGCTTTACCCTCTACCACCCATGATGGAACCTCTAGAATTGTAAGTTTGTTAAAACCGGGTGCAGGGGTAGTTACTACTCGGGCTCACGTTCATTATGTGGTAACCGAATATGGAACTACCTATTTATTTGGGAAAAACCTTCGTCAACGCGCCAGATCTTTAATTAGCATCTCTCATCCGCAACACAGGGAAATGTTGGAAAAAGCTTGCAATGAAAGGTTTGGAACTAATTCTTTTTCTTTGTATCATTAATTAATTTTTAATTCCTTGTCCATAAACGTTAAACCCTACGGATATCACGACAAAAGTCGTAAAGCAGAAATTTCTGAAATGTTCGACAATATCGCCCCTCGATATGATTTTCTAAATCATTTATTAAGTTTAGGAATAGATAAATATTGGAGAAAAAAAGCAGTTCAAAAATTACAGGTTAATCGCCCGACTTTGCTTTTAGATATTGCCACCGGAACAGGTGATTTTGCTTTAGAAGCATTAGTTGTAAAACCAGAAAAAGTAATCGGGTTAGATATTTCTCCGAATATGTTATCGGTGGGTAGGATCAAAATTGAAAAAAAAGGTTTTACGCCTGTTATTGATATGATTTTAGGGGAATCCGAAAATTTGCCGTTTGAGAATTCAGTTGCTGATGGAGTGATGGTAGGATTTGGTGCACGTAATTTTGAGGATTTAGATAAAGGTTTGCAGGAAATTTGCCGAGTATTAAAACCAGGTTGTAAAGCAGTTATTCTGGAACCTTCTTTTCCTACAAAATTTCCAATGAATTTATTATTTAAATTTT
>RFSG01000134.1 GCA_009924095.1 Sphingobacteriia bacterium | reverse complement strand
TATCAGCTTCCGCATTATATATTCGTCACATTGCCATTTGTAAGTTTATATACTGCCGGATGGATGTATGAAAAATTAGCAGTCAAAAAACAAGGATGGATGATCGCTGTTGGAGTATTGTGTGGAATTGGAGTAATGGGAATGTTGGTTGCCTATGGATTTATTTTTCCAGGACGATTGGATATAGGATTAGTAATCTTATTTATTATTTGTATGCTTTGGGGATTGAGTTATGTTCGATTTAAACAATTTCAATACTTCAGGCTTTGGCTTATTCCAGCTTGGGGATGGGGGATTGTGAATTTGTATGTGGGTGGTTTTTTTTATCCTTCTTTATTACCTTATCAAGCCTCAAGCAATATTGGAGAGTGGTTGCGTGATCAACATAAAATTAACGCAGCTGGCATCTATCAAGAAGGAGTTTCGCATTCCTTGGATTTTGCTTGCCGAAAAACATTGCCGGTATGGTTTACGCCTAAAGATTTACAAGTAGGCAAATGGGTTATTACCCGGGATAAGCCTTTGAGAGAATTATTTCGTGCAGGGGTGAAATTGAAATTTAAGCGGTGTTGGAAAACCTATTCCGTGCAGTTGTTGTCGTTACCATTTTTAAATCCTGATACACGGAATAACTTTTTAGACCGTTTATGGATAGTGGAGGTAGAACAGGTAAATAGTAAACAGAGGATATTATATCAGTAGTATATAATATTAATATCCGGTTTTTTGGCCATTCTTTTTTCTCCATTCTATAATGGGTTGGAAGGGGCCGAATTTATGTTGCATTTCAGGAAAGGGATCTGCATAAGGTCCTTTACAAAAATCGATAGGTTTTTCTTCAATTACTGGGTAATCATCTGCTAATTCAGTAAAGGGGCGAGGGTGAGTTTCATCATCATTCACAAAGGCAGCTACATCATAAGCTTCTTCATCTGTAAGAACGGGTTTATCCCATTTTGCTAAATCATTTGGCATGTTTGCTTTAATAAATTGAGCTGCCTTTATTAAACGATGCATACTGGAGCCAGGTTGATAGGATTTCTTACCCCAAAGCGGAGGGTATTGATAAGTATATTTATCCGGATTAAGAACTCCTTCCCCATCTGCCCCATGGCATCGTAAACAATGTTGATTATATACTTTTTTACCATTTTCTAAATCGGCCGCCCGATTGGGTAGTTTGATTTCAATTTGATTATCTCCTTCCACCCTTGCATCCACCGGTACTCCTTGACTTACCCATTTTAAATAAGCTAATATGGCAATCATTTCCGGATGATCATGAGGCATGGGTTTTCCATTCAGAGGTCTTTCAATACAGTTGTTTACCCGATCAGCCAAGGATAACATTTTACCCTCTCTGGCTCTATATTGAGGATAGCGTGCATGTGTAGAAAAGAAATTAAATCCATAAGGACGCGTGCCTGCTTCTAAATGGCAATTTTGGCATGAGAGTCCGTTGCCTCCATACTTTCCTATGGTTCCTTGTGGGCCTAAATATTCCGGGAAGTTTTGGATTAGGGTTCTACCATAACGAATCATATCCCCAGTTTTATCCTTTGGGATGTCAAGCGTATCTGGGGCTTTATGTAATACTGGAACCACCTGAGGTGATTCGGTTTTTTCAGGTGCTTTTGGGGTTTCCTGGCAACCAAATCCAAACAAAACAATTCCTAATACTGCTATATATTTCCGCATGAAGCTTTAATTGACTTACAAACTCACTACAAATATCTGAATTCTATGAAATCCGAGATACTAAAATAATTTATTACAATTGAAGAGAATAGAAGTAATTAACCCATTTGAGATTTAGAACTTCCTAACTATCGCATCTTTAACCGAAAGGGGATAGGAAACCTCCAAGGTTTTAAGACCTTCCAGTAAGGTTCAAAATCAACGGACTACGTATCCTTAACCGATAGGGGAAAGGAAACCTCCAAGGTTTTAAGACCTTCAAGTAAGGTTCAAAATCAATGGACTATCGCATCCTTAACCGATAGGGGATAGGATATAAATTATTGCTTCTTCCTTCCAACAAGTGCATCCATCCTAAGGCAAGGTTTTGATAGGTTATAAGATGCATCCCCCTATTACCGGATTGATGCCAATGAACGGTATCTCTTCTAAGATAGTCCAGTGCTTGAGGACGGGAAACCTCCAAGGTTTTAAAACCTTCTAAGGGAAGGTCAGGCCACCAAGCTAATTCCTGGGAAGGCGTCCATCGGTTTTGTTGAATTTTACCTGCAGGAATGCCTGCCGTACTGCGGATATGATATTTTTCCAAATAAGGTTGGAATGATTTTGCAAGATTAGGTACAAGTCTAATTGTCTCCGGAGTTTCCGCCCAACTTAAATGAGGCATTAATTCCGGTAAATGAGGGATTGTGGTAAAGGGTTTGTTTTTTTTGAAAATTTTTAACGGAGGTAAATTTAGTTCTTCTAGTTTGCCGGGCTTTTGAAATACTGCACAAAACAGCCCTTCTCCTATCCCGGTATGAAACCAGGTTTGCCAGGCTGAAATGGAGGGATGAATGCGTTCCCAACCCCAATCTGTTGGAGGATTAGTAAGCGTAACAGCCTGTAAATCTCCCGATTCTAAGCAGGGTAATAATTGATTTATGTTTTCCTCAGGAGCAAAGGTGCAGGTACTATAAATTAAAAATCCTCCTGGCTTCAGCGTAGGAAGAATATTAGCTAGCAAATCAGTTTGGCGATTTGCGCATTGTTGCACCAAATCGGGTGTCCATTGAGTGATGGCAAAATCATCTTTCCGAAACATTCCTTCTCCGGAACAAGGCGCATCCAACAAGATTAAATCAAAACATTCCTGTATTTGATTCCACTTATGTGCTCCTTCGCGGGTAAAAAGAAATCGTGGATTTCCCCACCGAAATAAATTTTCATGCAGTATTGATGCGCGATGTGGATCAGTTTCATTGGAAACTAAAAGTCCATCATCAGGGAGGAAGGATAATAAATGAGTACTTTTTCCTCCGGGTGCTGCGCATAAATCCAACCACAATGGGGCTTCGGGGAAAGATGACAGGAGTTGAGGAATCAAAAATCCAAGAATCATAGAGGAAGGTTCCTGAACATAGTAGGCTCCGGCATGAAACATGGGATCTAAAGCATACACCGGGCGATCAGGTAATAGTCTGCCCAAAGGCTCCCAAGGAATGGGCTGTCCGACAAAGGGCACTTTTGCTTTGGCAGGATTATATCGAATAGCAGGGGAGGGGGGATGGTTCAGGGCTTCTAAAAAAGCCTGGGTTTTTGATCCTAACTGCTGGGAGATTCGGCTGATAAAATCCGGAGGCACCGGTTTAGAAGGCATCATGGTACAAACATACGAACCAAACACTCGGCTGTAAGCGCACTTCACCCCAAAGAGGATAACATTCAGTAAACAATTACGACCATTCGGAATATCCTGAAGGGTAAATGAATGTTCAAGCCATTGAGATGCGTATATTTGTCTAATCTTAATTATGAAAAAAGGAATTTTAGTGTTGGGAATTGGAAGTTGGATTTTAGGTTTAACCACACAAGCCACGCCTCCCCTTCAACGATATAGAATTACCCCTCATTCACAGGCACCGGTGCAAAAAGTGAGAGAAGTTATACAAGACCTTGCTAACCGTCAAGGAATCAGTGGTGTAACTGTAGATAGTTCTCAAACCCCTTGGGTTATTAGTATTCAAACCCAGATTGGAATTACCTCGTCCGATTTAATTAATATCTGTTCAGGTAAAAAAGTAAAAGTGATTGTAACCCATCCATAATGCGGAATTTCAAGAAATATAACACAGGGTTTGTAGGAGTATTTTTACTTCTTTCCGTCGTATTCGGATATGGGCAAGGAGGAACCGATTGTGCCACTGCAATTGGGTTGCCCTTAGCGTTACCCTTCACCGGAACCAATCTAACCAACTGTGGTTCCTTAGATGACTATACAGCAGCTAATTCGGTTCCTTGTGGGAATAACTTGTACTTAGGTGGAGAAGACCATGTATATGTATTTCAAACCCCAACCGCTGGCCCTGTTCAAATAACACTTTCTTCTCTTTCTACTTCTGTAGGTATATTTTTATATGATAATTGTCCGGATGTTCCTGGAACCAACTGTGTTGGGAATTCCACTACTTTTTCCGGCAATCAGCAAATTAACTTTACTGCTACAGCCGGGGGAACCTACTTTCTTACTGTAGATTCTTGGCCTGGAGTTACTTGTCATCCTGCCTATGACTTATATATCGGTCCGCCTCTTCCTCCGAATAATCAGGATTGTTTAGGTGCTATACCTTTATGTCAGCCTACTTATAATCAACCTAATTCTTTTTCTGGGGAAGGAAATGTAATTAACGAAATTGATAATACAACTTCGTGTTTAGGTTCAGGTGAATTGAATGATGTATGGTACACATTTACAGTTCAAAATTCAGGAATCTTGAATTTTTCTATTACTCCGAACCAATTGACCGATGATTACGACTGGGCTGTTTATGATTTAACCAATCATAATTGTTCAGATATTTTTACCACCCCAGCCTTAGAAGTTTCTTGTAACTTTTCTGGTAATCCAGGTATCACTGGTGCGAATGGAAATATAGCGCAACCTCAGAATATGCCTACCATTCCTGTAGTTGCAGGGCAGGTATTTGTGTTGAACATCAGCAATTTTTCTTCAACCCAATTTGGATATACCCTTGATTTTACTCAATCTACCGCTAGTATATTTGATCAAATCCCTCCCAGAATTGATTCAATTCTCGGCACCCCATTAGCCTGTGGACGCGACAGTATTATTGTAAGGATGAGTGAGAATGTAGTTTGTTCTAGTGTGCAACCAGCCGACTTTGTACTTCATGGCCCTGGGGGACCTTACATTGTAAATTCAGTCGTTTCACAAGGATGTACCAGTGGGTCTAATTATGATAACATTTATCAGTTATCTTTTTCTCCCCCAATATCGGGAACAGGCAGTTTTTATATGGTATTACAAGGGGTAGTACAGGATGTCTGTCTAAATAATAGTGTAGTAGATAGTTTAAGAATTAACATTCCTCCTTATACGCCATTTGCGTCTGAGAATCGTCAAATATGTTTGGGGGATACTGTTCACCTTTGGGCAACCGGTGCAACTGGATATACTTGGACACCTTCCAACGGATTGTCTAATCCCAATATTGCCAATCCGGTTTTTACAGATACCGTTACCAGAACCTATGTGGTTCAAATGGCAATTCCGTGTCCCGCTATTTTTATTTTGGATACTGTTACCATTACTGTCCTTAGCAGACCTACGGTTGAAGCAGGACCAGATACCTTCTTATGTCAAGGTTCGGGGGGGGTGCAGTTGAATGCGGTAGCCAGTGGAGGTATCCCGCCTTACACATATGTTTGGAGTCCGAACGGAGGCCCAATATCCAACTTTAATATCACCAATCCAGTTGCTAATCCTTTACAAGATACCACCTTCTATTTTTATGCAACAGGCTTTAATGGATGCAGAAGTAACCTTGATTCTTTGCGGGTTTCTGTTGTGCCCTTACCCCTTGTGGATGCCGGCTTCGATTTATCATTTTGTAAAGATGCCCCCGGGGTGTTTTTACAAGGACAAATAATAAACCCCATTGGTTCTTATCGAGTACGATGGTTGCCTCAAACCGGATTGTTTTGTGATACCTGTTTAGTTACGTATGCGCAACCGAATCAAACTACCATTTATACTTTACGGGTTACAGAATTAGCCACTGGCTGCTCCAGTGAT
>RFSG01000133.1 GCA_009924095.1 Sphingobacteriia bacterium | reverse complement strand
TCGGATAACGATACGACATATGAAAATCATCCCAGATCCAGTTATTCATCTCAGCAATAATTTGGTTGTTTGTGTATTCTATAAATACCGTATTAATCGAAGGATTTTGTGCTAATACTTCTTGAAGTTTAAAATAAGTGTAAAAATAAGACTCCCCAGATTCTGCCAGGTTTTTGAAATTATTAATTAAAGAATCATTAAATGCACACTCCGGATGAGAATGGCCTACTAAAAGTATTTGAGGATTTGATTTAATTTTTACTTCAATTTTAGCATTAATAATTTCCTGGGTACTTATTTCCAGGATTAGCAATAATCCGAATAAAAGAATTAAAAAAACAAAAGTGGTGGTAATAAATAATTTCATGACCTAAAACTGAAAATAAATAAAGGTCTGTTGCTTTCCTTGATAAAGAAAAATAATACAACCCAAAACCAGATAAAAAGACCAACGTACTATTCGGGGTGTAAGCCAGAAGGTATCCAAAGCATATTGTCCCTCCCTGCCCATCCATTCCATCCCGTTGAAAAAAGCCAACAAGGCAAATACCTGAAAGGGCAATACCGTAGGAAGGGTAAATAAGGATGGGGTTAATATTCCTCCAATATATTGAAATGCTTCAGTAATATCTTTTGCTCTAAAAAAAATCCACACAAATACGGTTAAGGAAAATGTAATGGCAATTTTAAATACTTCAGTGAACGTTGGAAATAATTTTTCTTTGGCTACAATTTCTAAATTATTCCGATTCGTATTAAAAATAATGGAAGGCATAATAAACAAAGCATTTAAAAATCCCCACAGGATAAATGTCCAATTCGCTCCATGCCAAAATCCACTCACTAAAAATATAATAAAGGTATTTCGAATTTTCATCCAGACACTCCCCTTACTTCCGCCTAAAGGAATATATAAATAATCCCGAAACCAGGTAGAAAGAGAAATATGCCAACGCCTCCAGAATTCTGCAATATCTCTTGAAAAATAAGGAAAAGAGAAATTGCGCAATAATTCAATTCCAAAAAGACGGGCGGTTCCTAAGGCTATATCCGAATAGCCCGAAAAATCCCCATAAATCTGAAAGGTAAAAAATAAAGCGCCTATAATTAAAGTGCTTCCGGAATATTCCCCGGGATGATCAAATATTAAATTTGCATATTCCGCACATTGATCTGCTATGACCACCTTTTTAAATAATCCCCATAATATTTGTCGTAATCCTTTTACCGCATTTAAATAATTAAATGTTCTGGGACTTTGAATTTGAGGCAATAAATGGGTTGCTCTTTCAATCGGCCCTGCCACCAATAAGGGGAAAAAACTAACAAATACAGAATAATCAATAAAATTTTTCTCTGCCTGAATTCTGTTTTTATAAATATCAATCACATACGATAATCCATGAAAAGTATAAAATGAAATACCCACCGGTAGAATTACTTGTAAAGTCCACGGATTACAGGTAACCCCTAATTTTTCTAACCCGGCAGCAAAAGATTCTGCAAAAAAATTATAATATTTAAATACCCCTAAAAATCCCAAATTAATGGATATACTCAGCCAGAACCAGAATTTCTTATTTTGGTGTTGCTGGGCTTCCGACATTCGAATTCCTGTATAATAATCTAAAAAAGTCGAAAACATCAACAAGAATAAGAATCTCCAGTCCCAACAGGCATAAAAGAAATAACTGGAAAATAATAAAAGAATATTTTGAAGCTTTACCTTTCCTCTGGTACCTATCCAATACAGGATAAATACAATAGGCAGAAAAATGGCAAAGCTGATGGAATTAAATAACATGAGAAAATTTACTTTTCAAAGGTAAATTAATAGAATTTAACTGGATGCGAAAATTATGACCTAAAGAACATCCTATTTGATAATGATAGTATCCAATAGCAAGAGAATAAATTAACTATTCCTGAGAACTATCCACCCCAACAAAAAGTGTGAGTTCATAATACAAGCCTCAAAATCATCAAACTTAGACACGTGCCTACACCTCATTTATAGGCATTCGGACTGATGAATTAGCCAAATATGGTTAAAAAACATAAAATATGTGAGTTCACAGTTTTGGGAATATCTTACGCCAAAACCATTCTTACCGAAATCATCAACTCACAGTTGGATACTAAACTCAGTTATTAATTTAAGCGAGTAGCCAATACACAAGGAAGTTTATATATTTCCTTATTTCCAGAAGGTTGGTCAATCGCTTCAAATAAAACCACATAAATTCCGGCAGGAGCTTTTTGACCATTATCATTAGATCCATCCCAAGTAATAAATCCTTCTTGTTGATCTAACAAGAAATTATTTTTCAGAATTTTTACCGTGTATCCATTTGCATCAAACACCACAATTCTTCCATTTAATCCGGATTTAGAAAACTTATATTGAATGGCAAGTACATCATCCACGCCATCCCCATCGGGCGAAAAGGTTTTAGGAGAAACTGACACATCACCATTTCCATTTAAATTAATTTTCTGAGAATTCGCATATCCAGGAGTAGCATAATTGACTGTACTTGCTGCAGAATGCCATATATCAGATTGATTGGTAGGCGCATCAAATTTCATTCTTTCCAGGGATACTCCTTCTTTGGAAATCAAATCAGGAAAATGATAAGACTCATCATAGGTAAATCGATCCAGCCGTGTTAAGATTGTGGAAGCGGTAACCTCGTCAGAAATACCGATTCCATAAAACAATATACAATCACCAGATTTATCATCATAAGACGGGAATGCACTCATTTCATAGAAACGCGCTTCGGGTATAGGTTTATAAACATCTATTTGATTTTTAATGCTGGCGGTTAAACATAAATATTCTCCCGGGAAAATTAATTGAACGCCTTGAGATACTTGATCATGATTAAAAATAGAATCCGTTCCGGTAAATATTTCTCCTAAATACACTTTGTTTAAATCAATTACCCGGGGGGAATTATTATAAATCTCAACAAAATCATGACGATCAACATAGGGATTAAATAATATTTCATTGATTAATAAATCACCGGCCTGTGGAGGTACTGGAATGGCAATTGGCAAATTCAAAGTATCTGTAATTGCATTACCAGGACAATCTTTAACCCCGGATAATTTCAAGGTGTATAATTGATTCTCGACCAATGGGGTGGAAAATAATAATCTTAGGGTAGAATAATCCCCGGAAGATGCATTCGGAAAAATGACCTGAGCGGGATTTCCGATACCAGGAGACAAATAATAATGGTTACTGTCCTTTGCAACCATTGGATCCACCGGTTCATTAAAAGTTAAGATTAAAGTATCTCCAGTTATAATATAAGAAGATACTATCTTGGGTACTTGTACATCGGTAAAGGTATCTTGAACACTGTTTATTCTTCCTGGGGTTCCGCCAGTGGAATCCTTAGAAGCAATCCAGTTTAAAGGATTAGGGCAGAAGAAATTCGGATCTATCCGTTCCAAAGACCAGCCACCATCTTGCTTCACATTGTTCTGATACCAATCCTCAAAATAGGCGACCCGATCCATTACTACTCCATCCGCATTCACCAGTGCTACCCGATCACTGGTAATGTTGAAAGTAAGGGAACCTGCGCCTTCTACCGCTATGCCCGGCAAAGCATAGGAAGCCACCCCTGAGGTAGGCGTTACAACCAAATATCCTCCGGGTAAAATTACCCTTGCATTGTTAAATGCATAGGTGCTGGTAAAGTCTCCTTGTATATTATATCGTTTGATACTAAATCCGGTTACGTCCAAAGGTTTGTTCGTGCGATTAAATAATTCTAAAAATTTAAAACTTGGCAACCCTACCGCTGGACTTACATCCGTAAAAATTTCATTAATCACGATATCTCCCGGTTGGGCAATATCTCCCACTACAAAAGTATCTATGCCATTCCCGCTATTCCCCTGGCAATCCTCCAACCCGGTAAATTCAAAAGAATAACTTGCTGCCAAAGTTAAACTGCTGGCTAAGGTCAATTCAATACAATTAAAATCCGGAGACAACACCACTGCCTGATTTACTGCCACCGCTGCACCTGAGGTTAATTCCTTAACTACATATAAAGTTTCCTGAGCAGCAATACCCGTGTTAAGCGCCTCTGAAAAACATACCTGAATCTTATTAGGGGCGATTACAGAAATATCGTTGATCGTGGGGGGAAGCGTATCTGGAAGTAAGGAATACACACTGTTTTGTATGCCCGGAGTACCCCCCTCGGCAGCTAAAGAAGCAGTCCAATTAGAAAACGTAGCACAAGTATCGTTAGGATTAATTTTCTCTAAAGTCCATCCCCCACTGGCTTTTGTTCCATCCTGATACCAAGTATTATTATAACTCACTTCATCCATGACATCATCATTCGGAAACTTTAAGGTCAGCGTATAGGCGGATTGGGTAAAGGTATTCATCCCTTGAATCGGCGCGAGGGTTCCAAGACTGTCAAACTGATCTGTAAAAGACTCATCTACCAATAAGATATATCCATTAGGGGCAACAATCCCTGGTCCTATGATATCGGAGTTTAATTTCAATCCATTTAAATCTAAGTAGTTGGAGGTACGATTATATACTTCCACAAATTGCTCCCCAGGCAATGCTACTTGAGGAGTTGGGTCAGCTAGGATTTCATTGATCACCAGATTTCCTCTCACCAAAGGTGGATTTAACACAAACGGGGTCTGACTTCCCACTGCAATGGGGTTTCCACTACAATCCTCTAAACCCGACACCTCCAAGGTATATAATAAACCAGGAATCATAGGACTGGTTAATGCCAACTGAATACAAGCATAGTCTGGTTCTAATGGGGTTGCAGAGGCAAAAGCCAATACGCCTCCCGTTACAAAATAGGAACCTAATTGACTGGCAAATGCTAAAGAAATCGGTTCATCAAAACAAACAATCAAGGTATCAGAAGATACTGCGGATGCCGATAATAATTTGGGGCCGGTAACATCTATTACAACGGCATCCACACTATTCATTCGTCCGGGCGTTCCTCCACTCACGTCGGTACTGGCAGTCCAATTTTCTTTTGTAGAACAAGTATCGTTTCGGTCAATTCTTTCTAAAGACCATCCTCCGCCATCCTTGATAGCATCATTATACCATTTATCGGTATAGGCCACTGCGTCAATAATTCTTCCACTAGTATCCCGCAAGGTCAGCAATTCTCCACCATTGGTTAAAGAGAAAGCACTCATGCCCATCACCGGCCCCATCCCTGTAAATAAGGATTCATTTCCTTGCAACGTAAGAATTACAAAACTATCGGGCAATAAAACCAAAGGATGAAGTACAGTATTCGTTGAGCTTCCTTCATCGAACTCCCATCCACTAATATCCAATGCCCGTGGACTACGGTTAAATAACTCCACATATTCAGCATTCGGTAAACCAATGATCGGACTAGGATCAGCAAAAATTTCATTCACAACCACTTCATTTCTTTTGGCAGGACTATTATTAATAAACAAAGTATTTAACTGGAAAGGCCCTGCCTGCAAGCAATTCCGGACATTACTAATCGTTACCTGATACAACACATCTACTAATATTGGACTTGCAAAATCAAGCACTACACAGGTATAATCAGGAGCTTGAAGCGTAGCGGTTTGAACAGTTAATCCATTCGTAATAGCATAATTTCCGATTTGATTTACAGTAATCCCATCCATCTTTTGCGTGAAACAAATCTTAACCTGACTGGGTCCGGTTATCAACACACTGGCAACCGCCGGAGGAGTGGTAGGAGGGGTAAGGTTCAGCACACTATTGGTTCTTCCCGGGGTTCCACCAGATGGGTCATTGGAAGCAATCCAATTGGCAGAAGGTATAGAACATGTATCTCCCGGATTGATTTTTTCAATTGTCCATCCTCCATCATCTTT
>RFSG01000132.1 GCA_009924095.1 Sphingobacteriia bacterium | reverse complement strand
GTAACTATAGTTATCAATGGCAGAGTTCAACAAATACTATAACTTGGGCGAGTGTAATTGGAGTAACCAATACAGGATATCTTCCTCCAGCACCTGTATCTAATACCTATTATCGTAGAGTTATTCAAAGTGGGGCTTGTCCTGCAAGTATCTGCTTCCCTATCCTTAGCTGTTTGGGTTAGTCCTACAGCTACCATAACTGGAATGCAAACCTTATGTGTAGGTTTAAGCACAACGTTCACAGTATCCTTAACAGGTTCCCAACCTTGGTCTTTAACTTTTACAGATGGAACCACCCCAACTTCTTATACCGGAATAACTTCTAGTCCTTTGATAGTTTCTGTAACCCCTTCTACAACCCGCACTTATTCGTTAGTATCTGTTTCTGATGCTTGCACAGGGAATGTATTTGGACAAGCAGTAATTACTGTGCTACCTTCTCCAACAGTGACACTGACAGGAAATCAAACCATTTGCAATGGATCTTCTACAATACTCACTTTTACTTTTACAGGTGCTGGTCCTTGGAATATCACTTATCAAGATGGGTTTGGAACCATTGCCGCCAATGGTGTTTTAGCAAATCCATATTTGGTATCAGTAAGTCCAGCTTCTACTCGAACTTATTTACCTATTGCAATAGTGGGAGGATGTAATGGAGGGGTTTCGGGTTCTGCAAGGGTTGTAGTCAACCCCATACCTTCAGCAACTTTAAGTGGCACACAAACGATTTGTTTAGGGCAAGCCCATAATCTAACGGTTCAGCTTACCGGTACTGCACCTTGGTCCTTTAGTTATACCAACGGAACCACTACCCAAACCGTAACTGGAGTTACTAATTCTCCGTATTTGTTATCCGTTACCCCATTGGTAACCTCTACGTATTCTCTCACCAATGTATTTGCAACCTGTGCAGGAAGTATCTCTGGAACTGCCAGAGTGCAAGTGAATCCAGTTCCTACTGCTTCCTTCAGTGGATCTCAATCCATATGTTCTGGCAATGGAGTTTATCTTACGATGAATTTAACAGGTGCAGGGCCATGGAATGTGAGTTATTCTGATGGAGCTTCCTTGGTCCCTGTAAACGGTATACAAACCTCGCCCTTTATTTTTATTGTAAGTCCTACCACCTCCAGTACCTACCAGATTATAAATGTTTTTGCAACTTGTAATGGCACAACAATTGGAAATTCAAGGGTGCATGTTGCCAATCCTCCTTCAGCGTTTATGATTGGGAATAATACCATATGCCAAGGTGATTCCACCATATTACGTGTTGCTCTTTCCGGCACTTCTCCTTGGAACTTCACCTGGTCAGATGGCACAAATTCAAATATAGTAAACGGAGTTACTAGTTCCCCTTATCAATTCAGAGTTACCCCTGCTCAAACTACAACTTATTCCATCTCTTCCGTATATGCAATTTGTAATGGAACTCCAGCCGGGATCGCAACGGTAGTAGTAAATCCAGTACCAACAGCAAGCGTTTCTGGAATCGTGCCGGTATGTAATGGAAATACCGGAAATGTGAGTGTATCCTTAACTGGGGTTCAGCCTTGGTCATTATCTTATACCGATGGATTTACCAATTTTACAGTTACAGGTATTACCTCTCAACCTTATTTAATAGGCACAACTCCTATAGCTAATGAGACCTATACCTTACTCAATGTATTTGCCACTTGTGCAGGTACCGTTTCCGGGTCAGTGATAGTTCAGCCTGAACCTCCTCCAACTGCCACGTTGTCGGGCAATCAAACGGTTTGTATATCAGCAGGAGCTTATTTAACGATTAACTTTACGGGTACTGGTCCTTGGGATGTAGTCTATACAGATGGAGTTACCCCAGTTACTTTATCTGGATTAATAAATAATCCTACTACTTATTTTTTCAATCCTGGAGCACCGGCAACCCGCAATTATACTTTAACTTCTGTAGTAGGGGCATGTGCTGGAACCCCAGGTGGGAGTGCTCAAATTACCGTGCATGATAGACCCAGAGCTTCTTTCGGAGGACCTGGAACTGCTTGCACTGGAGGGCCTGATTCTTTGTTTGTTCAGTTAAGTGGTAATGCTCCTTGGGATGTTACTTATTCCGATGGAACCAACACCTTATCTGAAACCGGAATCACTACCAACCCCATTTATTATTGGAATATTTATCCTACCGCATCTACTACCTATCAATTAGTAGGCGTGAGTGATGTGAATTGTCAAGGATATGTTTATACGAATCCCATCATAGTAAATACCCTTCCAATCCCTACTGTTACTTTTTCGGGTAATCAAACCATTTGTAAAGGGAATGCGGCCAACTTATCCCTTCAGTTTACAGGTACTCCCCCGTATCAGGTTAGAATTACCGATGGAGTTTTAACTTATCAATATCCTAATATTAGTCAGGATACGGTAATAAAATTATATCCTACTTCTACCATTAGTTATTCCATCAGTTATATGGGCACAGAGCGATGTGCCGGACTTGTTACCGGGTCAGCAACCGTTACGGTTATTCCTAATGTAAGTAAAGCAATTGCCTCGGTAGATACATTAGTTGGTTGCGGAAGTATTGCAAATTTATTGGCTGCTTTGCCTACGTCAGGAACCGGAAGCTGGACGGTTCTGCAAGGTCCGGGAATTATTGCTAATCCTGCTTCTAATGCTACCTCGGTTTCAGGGTTATGGGTTGGAACCAATATTATTGAATGGAGAGTTAGTTCTCCTACCTGTACCAATAGGGATACTGTAGTAATTGAAGTCTATGTTCCACCGGGAGCACCGAGTGCCGGACCAGATCAAAACCTTTGTACCACCGCAACTACTTTAGCTGCAATGCCGGGGGTAAATGGGTTAGGAATATGGACTGTGTTGAGTGGGAATGCTATTTTCTTAGATGCACTGGATCCACAAACTCCTGTCTCTACCTTAAACTTAGGCGTTAATCAACTCTTATGGACAGTAACGGGTCAAGGGGGCTGTACTGTGCAAGATACCGTGATGATTAATGCAGCCTTGGTGGCACCCGTTGCGAATGCAGGTGCAGATCAAACCCTTTGTACTCCAACTGCATTTTTATTAGCTGCCCCTCCAACTTTTGGAGGTGGGTATTGGACAATTAATAGTGGACCTTCAATATTTTTAGGGGATAGTACTTTATCTCAAGTACTTGTCGGAAATCTTACCACTGGATTCCATCAATATATTTGGCATACCTATCAGGCCGGGTGTCAGGATACGGATTTAGTTCAAATTGAAGTGATGGATGCTCCCGTTGCTGGATTTCAATATACAGAGTTTGGCTTTGATGTGGACTTTGTGAATATTAGCAGTGGGGGAGCCTATAATTACACTTGGAGTTTCGGAGATAATTCTACCAGCAATGCAGTGAGTCCGCATCATACTTATTTAAATGCTGGGACTTATTTGGTACGATTAATCATAGAAAATGCCTGTACGAAAGATACCATTCAACAAGTGTTATTGATTGGTGGACTGTCGGCAGATCCTACTCCAACGGGAGGAATGGTGCTAGAGATATTCCCAAATCCTTCGGATGGAGAATCTGTTGGAATTAATTTATCTGGATTATCAGTTCAAACGAAAGAATTATCTGTGAAAGTAATAGATGTATCGGGGCATACTTTATTAGAGAAGAACTATCCAGGTAATGGAGAACAAAAAATCCACTTACAATTAAATACACGAGAATTGAATTTGAGTAAAGGAGTGTATTGGATTGAATTAGAAACCGGAGGACAAAAAGCTGTTCGGAAATGGGCGGTTTATTAAAATTATAGGGGGACGAACAATCCCCCTTTTTATTGGGGGAGGTTAAATTAGTAACTTCTGAAATAATAGAATTGTTTATTAAATAGTATCGTAAGTATATCAATTATGGGAATAGAGATAAAGACCTTATTAGAAAAATCCTTAAACGCTTTAAAGGGGAAGTGGGGACTGCCGATTCTGGCTTTTTTTATTTATTCAGTTCTATTAGGAGGTTCAGGTATATTTAAAACGCCAGGAAGCTTAATAGCTTTATTACTGGGTGGGCCTTTTACTCTTGGCGCAGCCTCCTTTTCATTAGCATTTGTTAGAGGAGAAGAGGTTCAATTGAGTAATATTTTCTCTGGATTTGATAGGTTTATAACTGCATTGGGTGCCTATCTACTCATCATCGTATATGTGATATTATGGACATTATTATTAATTGTTCCAGGGATCATTGCAGCGCTTTCGTATTCTATGACTTTTTATATTCTTTCTGATACTCCGAATATTAAAGTGGTAGATGCTTTGGAAAGAAGTAAACAAATGATGGAAGGATATAAATGGAAATTGTTTTATTTATATCTCCATTATTTATTGTTGAGTGTTTTATGTTTACTTACTTTGGGGATAGGATTCTTATGGCTGATTCCCTTTATACATATTACGAATGCTAATTTTTATGAGGCCATTAAGAATTCAAGGGAAATGGAGATGTCCGGTTCACTAGATAGGGTTTAATTCAGTTAGATATTTAATAAATAAATATATAATATACTACTTATAGTTTTATAAAAGAAATTCTTTCTGATTTAATTCCTTTTATGCTTAAATAGTACATTCCGGAGGGTAAGGATTGAATGTTTACTTTGTGGCTGCCGATTGAAAGAATACCCTCGAAACATAGTGTACCTTGGGCAGAATAAATTTCATAACATTTGTTACTATATTCTTCTATATATTCTAGAATGAGATATTCTTGCGTAGGATTGGGAATAAGCTTTATTAAGGACGGATTACTAACTTGTGGATTAGTAATTGTGGCGTTGGGCGGTCCTACATAGATCATTATATATTGTTGGGAATCTGTTTTCACCACTGAAGGATCTCCTCCAATTATATTCGTGGGCACATACCCATTCCATACTCCTCCATTCGAAGAGGAATTATACCAAATGGTATTACTCCCACATCCATAAAATCTAAGTTCAGCAGGGGAATTTACCATATAGTTGCCCGTCCAATTGTGCTGGTTGTCAGAACCAATATCCAATACTTTAGAGAAATCAAGGCCATCCCCAGAAACATAATGAAACGCTCCTTGTGCAGGACTGCCCGCTGGAGCCAAATAATGATAACTATTGTTATAATATATAACTGCAGGATCTATCACTTTTGATATAGGTTCATCCACTCTGGGATTTGCTTCAAAAGTATAGTGAATTCCATCGGTGCTAATAGCTGAATACGTGTTGATAATAGAATCAGCCCCAAAAGTTGGTATTCCATTACTAGAGGAATAATACAATCTAAGACTATCCTGATTTAATACCACCAAGGTAGGATCAAAAGGACGTTGATAGGCAGTTGGAAAGTTCTGCATCACAATAGGTTGGGAAGCCGTCCAGGTGATGCCTTTGTCATAGGAGAATTTTACCGATACCCTATCCCAAGTGCTTGAGCCTATAGGTGCTTTGAATCCCTGAAATACACAAACTAAAGTGTCGCCCTTCCACGCTACCACTGAGGGAACCCCTGCAGAATCCTGAAAAATAGTTGGGGTGGAAAAGGTTATTCCATCGGAAGAAGTAGCTATTCTTAAAGGGTTATTCCATGGAGGCGTTTGGCTCAGAAGTGTAGCCATAGAAGCTAGGAAGAGCAATAAAAAGGTATAGATGTTTTTCATATTTTGATGTGTATTTAATTTTAAAGCAGGAGGATGTTATTTATAATTCATCTCAGGTTGATTTAGGGTATTTGGGAATTCTAACCGCAGATCCACCTAAAATTAAAAAATCGGCATTATGTATTCGTAATAATTCTACAAACTCTTTGAAGTAGTGGCTCAATATCTTTATTAATATGAATATAATGATTCCGTAGTAGCTCTATTACCGCTAATCGTTCCTCAAAACTTTTCATCCACCATAATGAATAATCGGATTACTTAAGTTTGA
>RFSG01000131.1 GCA_009924095.1 Sphingobacteriia bacterium | reverse complement strand
CTTTTACAGATTCAGGAATATCCTTGTCAGTTACCTCAGGCTAACCCAAGCTGGACTTTCTTAGAAGAAGATAGTACCAAAATTCAGTTTTATGCTGGGGCACCAGAAGGTAGTGATGTGATCTGGGATTTTGGAGAGGGTAAAATTTCAGCTGCGCTCAATCCATTAATTCAATTTCCCGCCTCTGGAAAATATGAAGTAAGACTTCAAATAAAATCAGGAGAATATTGTAATAAATGGTACTTAGTTCAACCCGATATCTTGATTGAATAGGAATAAATTATTCGAATCCATTCCTTTTCCGCCCTTCCCACTTACATAAATGGGCTACTTTACAATCATAACACTTCGGGCTTCTAGCTGTACATACATATCTGCCATGTAATATAAGCAAATGATGACTGTCGGCCACTTCCTCAGTTGGAATGACTTTCATAAGTTGAGATTCAATTTGAAGGGGTGTGTTACCTTTTGCTATTCCCATTCTTTGGGATACCCTAAAAACATGCGTATCTACGGCTAATGCTGCCTGTCCATAAATAACGGATAAGATTACATTAGCAGTTTTCCTTCCCACGCCAGGCAGTTTTACCAAATCCTCAAGTTCGTTGGGAATCTCGCCCGCAAAATCATTTACTACTTTTTCTGCCATCCCTAATAAATGTTTTGCTTTATTATTAGGGAAAGATATGGATCGTATGAGTTCAAAAACCTCCTCAAAACTTCCCTTTTGTAGGACATTAACCGTGGGGAATTTTTTAAAAAAGTTAGGGGTGACTAAATTTACACGCTTGTCGGTGCATTGGGCAGATAAAATTACTGCAACCAACAACTCATAGGGCTGGGTGTAATGTAATTCTGTTTCTGGATTAGGATTGTTTTGCTTTAATATACCTAAAATAGCGGTACACCTTTCTTTCCGAGTCATAGTATTGTTACCGGGTGATTTGTGTCATTTCTCCCAGATTTTTAGCAATGACCTTTGTTTTATCATTCCTTTTCAAATTGATTTCTGCTTTGCGGATTTCAATTTGTTGTTGTAAAAATTGTAATTCCTTTTCCTGATTTTCAATACTTAAATCAAATAACTTTCCCAAAACAACAGTCAGTTGAGCCTTTATTTCAGCTTTTCGGTTCATGTCTGATAATTGTCCGTAAAGCCTTGACAAATCATTGGCTTCCTGATTAAGTTTAGATTCCTCGGTTAAGGCTTGAAAAGTTTCCGGATCCTCCTGATTGAGCTTTGTAAAATACTTCTCTTCTTGGGGATTGTTGGTATTGGGACAATGATGAATACGGGTAATATCACAAACCTTTTGAGCTCTGATTAAGTAATTTCTTCCTTCTAATTGAAGTTCAATACCTGGAATTCCGTTAAAACTTGCATAAAAGTTTACATTCGGATCCAGTTTTCGCATTCCATAAGGTAATTTATCAACAGGAAATAAATTTCCATTAATCCAGACCTTATTGTTTTCAATCCTTAAGGATTGAAGTCTGGCTTCTGCGGGTTGGGCAGAACTAATCGGTTTTTCAATCAACTGTGATCCAGTAACCCGTAAAACTTGCGCACTTATACTTATCGGAAGAATGAGTAATAACCAACTCAATCTATTTTTCATTTTAGAGAAGCTTGTGGAATGGAAAATCTTACCGAGTTAGTATTACCTGACCCATAACGTACAGTTCTAAATAGCCCATTATCAGAAATAGGGGTAGGCAAGGATCTTTGAATATCTAGGTTGTATATTCTTTTTCGAATCCATTCTGTATCGTTTTCTGTTGTTGTTTCAGTAAATTCTGAGATATTTCGGGTAGATAGGGCCGAAAACAGGAACCAACTGAATACAAAAGTAGAAAACGTTAAAGCCCCAATTTTTAAAATAACGGAAGAATAATTAACTTTTTTTGTATTCTGGGAGTTTCGAAATTCTTGGGCAATTTCAGCTGCTCTTCCCAGAATAAGGTTGTCAATCGACAAAGGAGGATTTAAAAGAACAGAATCCTCTAATTGGTTTTTTAAGGTTTGGGTGTCTTCGTATACTCCCCACAAAGATTCATTTTTACAGAGCTCTCGAAAAAAAGCCTCATACTCTGAATCTGCCATTTCACCGTAACTAAAACGGATTACATCTTCTTCACTGTAAATTTGTTCCATATCTGCACCTTAAAACCGGGGTCATTTGACATCAGGTTTTTAATCGACTTTCAGAAAGATTTCCCTCCATCATTTTCCTCAAATTTACAAGCGCATATCGCATACGACCCAAAGCAGTATTAATACTTACTTCTGTTAAATCCGATATTTCTTTAAAACTTAAATCGGAATAATGTCGCATGACCAATACTTCCCGTTGTTTATCTGGAAGTCGATTAATTAACTCACGAATATAACGAGTGTTTTCTGCTGAAATTATTTTCTTTTCAGGAGATTCTTCAGTATGTCCAATTACAGAAAACAAATCAAAGTCCTCAGTGGAATGAACCATAGGATTTCTCTTTTCTTTTCTAAAAAAATCAATTGCTAAATTTCTGGAAATTCGGATCGCCCAAGGTAAAAATTTACCTTCTTCATTGTATCGACCCTCTCGAATCATGCTCAGAATCTTCATTAAAGTTTCTTGATAAAGATCCTCAGCGATAAATCTATCCTTTACAATCAACACAATGGTTGTATAGAGTCTGGATTTGTGCCTGTTTATTAAGATTTCAAAACTACGCTCATTGCCTGCCATAAAATCTATTATCAATTCATGGTCGGTCATAGAAGACTTGAGATTTTTCATAATCAAATGGTTCAAATTGAGGTAGCTTTTTTACATAGGCACTGGATAAATTGTAACTCTTAACGGAAAGTTAAATAAAATTGTTGTGCCTCCATAAAAAAACTTACGCTTTGGGTTCCATTAGTCAAAAATTAAGCCAAGATTGAACGCACTTCAAATTAGATGGGTTAACAGATGAAGAGTTTGTAATTTTAAAGTCTTTTATTCTATCGTGCGAAGTCCTTCTTTTTTAAATATCCGAGGTGCTCGGGTACATAATCTTAAAAATATTTCGGTATCCCTACCCAGAAATAAATTGATTGTATTCACTGGGGTAAGTGGTTCAGGTAAATCTTCCTTGGCCTTCAATACCCTGTATGCTGAAGGGCAAAGGCGGTATGTGGAAAGTTTAAGTGCTTATGCCCGACAGTTTATGGCAAGAATGGATAAGCCTGATGTAGATTATATTGAAGGATTATCTCCTGCCATTGCAATAGAACAAAAAACCCAATCTTCTAACCCTCGCTCTACTGTAGGAACAGTTACAGAAATCTTCGATTATATAAAGCTATTATTCGCCAGAATCGGACGGACCTATTCTCCAGTTAGTGGAAAAGAAGTAAAAGCAGATAGTGTTACCTCTATTGTAGATGAATTAATGGCTTTGCCTGAGGATTCAAAACTTTTTCTTTATGTAAAACTAACTTCTACTACAAATGACCAGAGAAGAAATTTGGAAGTTGCCTTACAAAAAGGCTTTACCCGGGTCTTCGTTGAGGAGAATACAATTGAAATAGAAGAACTGCTTACTCAAAACAAATTATCCATTGGTAAAAGTTTTAATCTATTAATTGATCGCTTAATTGTTCGTAAGGATGATGAAGAATTAATTTCAAGGTTGGCAGACAGTGTTCAAATTGCTTTAACTGAAGGCGATGGGACTTGTTTTGTGAAAACTCCGAATTTACCAGAACTATCATTTTCTGATCGATTTGAGGCGGATGAAATTAAATTCGAACGACCAAGTCCTCAGTTTTTCGCCTTTAATAATCCTTATGGTGCTTGTAAAACTTGTCAAGGGTTTGGCAGAATCATCGGGATTGATGAAGAATTGGTAATCCCAGATAAATCCAAGTCAATTTATGACGGTGCAATTGCTCCTTGGAAAGGCGAATCCATGGGGAATTATTTAAAAGAATTTTTGGCAGAAATACGAGCCTCTAAATTGGATTTTCCGGTGCACAGACCATATTTCCAATTAAATGCTACCCAAAAAAGTATTGTTTGGAAAGGCGCTTCTGGCGTACAAGGGCTTCAGAGTTTCTTCAAAGGGCTGGAAAGTCAATTGCATAAAATTCAATACCGCGTGTTACTTTCTCGGTATCGTGGTTTTACCCAATGCACGGATTGCAAAGGCAGCAGAATTCGGCAAGATGCAGAGTATGTAAAGATCCACGGACATTCAATCGGAGATTGGTTGTTAATGCCGATTGATGCTTTAAATCCGATTTTAGAGAATTTACCCTTAACTGATTATGAGCGACAAATTGGGGGCAGGCTGTTAAGGGAAATTAATGCTAGATTGAATTTTTTGCTTCAAGTCGGGTTGGGCTACCTTCATTTACATCGACCAAGTTCTACCTTATCTGGTGGAGAATCTCAGAGAATTCATTTAGCCACCTCCCTAGGCTCCAGTTTGGTTGGAGCTTTATATATTCTGGATGAACCAAGCGTAGGACTTCATCCCAGAGATGCCAATCAATTAGCGGGTATCTTGGAGCAGTTAAGAGATATTGGAAATACCGTTATCGTGGTTGAACACGATGAAATGATCATGGAAAGGGCTGATTATATTGTAGATATGGGACCCGGTGCAGGGGAACAAGGTGGAGAAGTGGTGTTTCAAGGAAACTTTCAGGAGTTAAAAAAGAGTACAAAATCTTTAACGGCTAAGTATTTGACTGGAAAGGAACAAATCAAGATTCCTCCGAAACGCAGAAAATTTGCCAAGAAAATAACGCTTTCCGGAGCTGCAGCGCACAATTTAAAAGGGATCAATGTAGATTTTCCTTTAGGAGTATTAACCGTTGTAACTGGCGTGAGCGGATCTGGAAAAACCACCTTAATAAAGGATATTTTATATCCTGCTTTACAAAGTTATATTCAACCGGGTTCAGGAAAACCGGGTTCTTATTCAGGAATTTCCGGAGACCTTGAACATATTCAACAGGTAGAAATGGTAGACCAATCTCCAATTGGAAGGAATGCCAGATCAAATCCGGTTACCTATATTAAGGCCTATGATGCAATCCGAGAGTTATACTCAAATCAACCTGCAGCAAAAGTACAAGGCTTAAAACCTGCTCATTTTTCTTTTAATGTGGAGGGTGGAAGATGTGAAGCTTGCCAAGGAGAAGGACATATTACAGTACAAATGCAGTTTATGTCGGATGTTGTTTTGCCTTGTGAAACTTGTAATTCTCAGCGGTTCAAAGAACATGTATTAGAAGTTCAATATCAGCAAAAGAATATATTTGATATACTTAATATGACGTTGACAGAGGCGCTTGCCTTTTTCGCAAATGAACCTAAAGTAATCAATAGACTTAAATATTTGGAAGCGGTTGGACTCGGTTATATTCGCTTAGGGCAAAGCTCCAGTACCTTGTCTGGGGGGGAAGCGCAAAGAATAAAACTGGCAGCCTTTTTGGCAGATTCGGCAAAGTCTGGAAATACTTTGTACATTTTTGATGAGCCAACAACCGGACTGCATTTAGATGATATTAAAAAGTTGCTTAATTCCATTCAGCACTTAATTGAGGCAGGAAATTCAGTTATCTTGATTGAACATCATTTAGATGTTATTAAATGTGCTGACTGGATTATTGATCTGGGTCCTGAAGGAGGCGTAGGGGGCGGGGAGTTGGTTTTTGAAGGAACCCCTGAAGATTTGTTAAATAACCCGTATTCTTATACTGCGCAATTTCTAAAGGATAAACTTGCTTAATTATTCCAATATACATACTTAAATCATTGATTATTAATTAAGTATATTAATAAAATACATATTTATTTTTTAGTACTACAAAATTTAGTATTGATATTTTAGTTGTTTATAAATCAGGTACATCATTGATTTATGATAACCTAAATCTTTAATAGTGAATACTTTTGACTTCTTGGTTTGAAATGCTTTTTTAAAGTA
>RFSG01000014.1 GCA_009924095.1 Sphingobacteriia bacterium | reverse complement strand
CTCGTGCTGAGCGCTTGCCCTGAGCTTGCATGCCCTGAGCTTGTCTAAGGGCCAAAGGGTCGAAGGTCGAAACTAAGTGTCTATGACGCAGCGGCGCAGACTAAGTCTACGCCGAACGGTGGGTTACTATTCACTATAATATTGATTTATGTATATATATAATTTTCTCTTTTAATTCAGGAATATCATATTTAATAATTTCCCAAACCAAACTTGAGTCAATACCAAAATATTCATGAGCAAATGCATTTCTCATTCCAATAATTTGAGCCCATTTAACCTCTGAAAAATTAGCTTTTAATTCTGAGGATAGATGATTACTCGCTGCGCCAATTATTTCCAGTTGCTTAATACAGGTAAATCGCATCATTGAATTTTCAAGAAATACAGAAAAATCCGCAGTAATTAAATATTTATTTATTTCGTCAATTGCATCTAGAATATGTTGCAATCTGATTTTGTCACCTAAATCACTTCTCATATATTAGGCGCTTTTCCTCATCAACAATTGGTTTAATATATTTTGACATTCCATTGGAAGAAACTAAATCAACTTCATTGTTCAATAAATTTTCGAGATCAAACTTCATTTGAATAAACTTCAACCCTATTTTTTGACTATAATCTAAATCAACTAAAATATCTATGTCGCTATTATTGTCTGCCATTCCTCGAACATATGAACCAAACAAGTATGCTTTCAAAACCGGGCTTGTTTTGAAATAATTTTTGATTAATTCTATTTTGGTATTATCTAAGGTCATAATTCAAATTTACAAAATGTAGATGGTTGTATTACTAACCATTAAGCATCTTGTGCATGAGCCGGAACCTGAGTCATTTGATGTCGAAGGGTCGAAGGGGAGCGGAAGGGCGGTCAAGGGCGAAACTAAGTTTCTATGACGCAGCGGCGCGCAGACTAAGTCTACGCCGAAGGGTGGGTTTTAGAATGGAAACCCAATAAAAAACGAAACCCACTAGTTTGAATTGCTTCAGGGACTAATGGGAATAAGGTAAGATAAAGATAAACATTACTTTTATTGCATGCAAATAAAAATCAAACTGTAACCCCTCCTAAAAATCAAACTAATTAAAAAAGGAAGAACAATACCTTTAATCAGCCCGTGAAAACATACGCCCATTAATAATTATCCACTATTATATACAAGTACTATTATCTACATCGCATAAATATAAAAGTTTATTATTAACACAACCTTAACCCGAATTTAAAGAATATCCTTTTTTATCCAGGGGAAATGTGTACCTTTGCATTGAAAACAGGCGTGTGCCTGATGCCTTGTGAGGCGGCTTTTCAACTTTTTCCCTGGAACAGGGCGTTAAGCACACCGCTTAATTGTGACCAAGTTGTGAACTCTACTCCTGAGGTTTCTGACAACTGGTACTTTTACAAATTTACATGAATCCATTCGAAACCCTTGGGCTCGGTCCTGAGTTAGTTAGTGCTATTACCCGTTTAGGGTTTGAGCAACCCACCCCTGTGCAGGCACAGGCAATTCCGATTTTATTATCCGGAGAGAAAGACCTGATTGCCCTTGCCCAAACGGGTACCGGAAAAACCGCAGCCTTTGGACTTCCCCTCTTATCTCTCTTAGAGCCTTGGTCAAAAGAAACCCAAGGGTTGGTGTTATGTCCAACCCGTGAGTTGTGTCTTCAAATCACCAAAGATCTTCAACGGTATGCAGAAGATTTACCTGCCTTTAAGATTGTCGCTGTTTACGGGGGAGCAAATATTCAAACGCAAATCCGCGAGATCAAAAACGGAGCTCAAATCATTGTAGCTACGCCTGGTCGTTTGGTGGATTTAATTGACCGTCGCGCGATTAATCTCGAAACCATCCGTTACGTAATCTTAGATGAGGCAGATGAAATGCTGAACGTAGGATTTAAAGATGCTTTAGATCTAATCCTTTCTAAGACCCCAAAAGATAAATTGACCTGGTTGTTCTCTGCTACCCTTCCTAATGAAGTGCAGGTGATTGCTAGCAGATATATGCATCAACCTGTGGAAATACAGGCAGGCCAAAGAAATCAGGGCAATGAAAATATTGACCATATCTGTTATGTGGTTAAACCGAGAGATAGATATCAAACCTTAAAAAGAATCTTGGATGCACATCCAGAGATATTTGGGATTGTATTTTGTAGAACCAAGGCCGAAACCCAACAAGTAGCTGATTTATTGCATCAAGACGGATATCCTGCTGAATCCTTACATGGAGATTTGTCTCAATTACAAAGAGATCAGGTGATGCGTAAATTCCGTAATCGTTCGATTCAATTATTGGTAGCTACCGACGTAGCTGCCCGTGGGATTGACGTTTCGGATATATCTCACATCATTAATTATAACCTTCCGGATGAACCCGAAGTGTATACCCATAGATCTGGCCGTACCGCACGTGCGGGTAAAAAAGGAGTATCTATATTAATTGCTGCTCCTGGAGATGTAAGAAGAATTGGGTTGATAGAAAGAACGCTTAAACAACCGATTCGTCAGGAAGAAGTGCCTTCTGGTACTTTGATTTTAGATCGTCAGATTGGTCACTTTTTAGAAACCATTCGGGATACTAAAGTGGAAAGTGAATTAATGGAAAGATTTTTACCAAGGTTGCATGAAACCATGGAAGGGCTTTCTACCGATGATATCTTAAAAAGATTTTTCGTAGCGGGCATTCATCGTTTCCTTCCGTATGGAATGGGATTAGAAGATATTGAAACAGCAGGATCCCGTCGTCAGGGAGTACGTTTAAGAATAAACTTAGGCAGAATGGATGAACTCGATGCACAAACCCTTAGAGACTTCCTGATTTTAATGGCAGGATTAGAAGCTAAGCAGATTTATGCATTAGAGATTAATAAGTCCTACACCCAATTGGAAGTAGAACCCGGATGTGAAAATAAGATTATGGAAACCTTCCGAGATGAGCGATATCAAGGAAGAAGAATACGTATTGAGTTAGGAGATAAATTAAGAGAAGGGGGAGATTCAGGCGAACGTCGTCGTTCTTATAGTGGTGGTGGAAGATCTTCAGGTGGGGGAGGAGATCGCAGAGGAGATCGTTCCGGTGGTGGATCTAGAGGAGGATATTCCGGTAATAGACGTTCTGATTCTCGCAGAACCAGTGATGGAGGAGGAGAAGGCGCTAGAAAATCCTATCCTAGAGGCTAATTCTACTGTAAGCACACAACAAAAAAAATCCCCTTTTGATAGGGGATTTTTTATTTATACTAAATTTCTATATAATAGTATTCGACTAGTATTTAAGTAATCGAACTACTTTAAGTTGATCATCCTTTCTAAATTGAAGAAAATAAACACCCGCAGGGTAAGCGCTTAAATCTATTACCCCTTTAGCAGCAGTGAACTCTTTAGGAATATGCATAGGAGAGCAATACACCTGACAAGATTCTAACAGGTCAGCATCTTCCGTATCTACATAAAAAATACCCTCTTGAGAAGGATTGGGATATACCCGGATTCCTTCTTCTTTGATAATTGAAGCCCCAATATTAGTGATGCCAGGAGAATTATATAAAGCAGCTCTGGGAGCAGTAGCCATGAAAGAATTCATACGGGCTACCTGGCCATTGGTGAAGATATTCATACATTGATCATCTGTATAATCCATGTAATTCATATACATCGCACCGGCGCTACTACTACTGCAATCGGGTTGAGGATAGGAAGGGCAGCCATAATGCTCAGCTGTGGAAGTCGGGGTATCATTTACAAAGTCATCTCCACAATTGGTATCTCCCCAAATATGATACAACCCTAAATAATGCCCTACTTCATGAGTAAGCGTTCTGCCTGAATTATACGGGGCTGAAGCACCTGTTCCAGGGCCTCCGAAGTATTGATAGTCTATCACCACTCCATCTATCGAATCACTGGAAGGAGAGGGATCAGGTTGCGTGGCATATCCCAACAAACTATTGTTTAATTTACATACCCAAATATTTAAATATTGGGTACGATCCCAAATATCTTTTCCTCCTTGCGCAGTAAATTTCATTTTGTCGTCTAGACCAAAACCATTGATGTTTGTTTTAGTGTAGGTAACTCCATTCGTGGGTTGTTGATTGGGATCCCGATTGGCAAGTACAAATTGAATTCCCATCCTTCCGGCAATTGGTCGAAAAGGATTTGGCGTTAATACCGTATCAAAATTTAAACGGTTATAATCAACATTCAACTGTGTGATATTAGATTGAATCCTACTAAAAGATAAACTATCCTGAGCGTTATAATACACCACATGAACAACTACTGGAATAGTATTGGCAAGCTGAGTTTTAGAATTTAAGGCGGAAGTGTTGTTTAAAATTCTTTGCACTTCCTTTTCCAATTGCTGCCGTTGTTCTGCTAAGCCGGGATGTAGTTCTTCTTGAAGTTGAGAATAACCAGAAGTGCCACAGGCTCTTTTTACTGGAGAGGATGGGGCATTAACAGTAGAGAATTGAACTTGTGCCCAAATAGCTGTTGCTGTTAGGTAATACACGCCTAAACCCAGTAAGGCATAAGATAAATAACGCATCATACTATTTTATTTCAACAAGATTATTTAATTACCACACGTCCGAGGTAGTTCTTTCCACCTGAAACTACGGACAATTGATAAAATCCAATGGGTAGAGAAGTTACTTGAATCTGCAAGGTGGTTTCGTCTTGAGATAATTGGTAACTATACGATTGAACTTCTTGTCCTAACATATTCCGAAGGGAGATAACCGGTTGTTGTAAAGGTTGACTAAATACAGCCTTAAAGGATTCATGCGCCGGATTGGGATACAATTCAAATCCATAAGTATTTGCATCAGCATCTACCCCAATGATATTTGGATCCACCACAACGATTACTTGGGCAGTATCCGAACATCCGTTACCATCCATAACGGTTACAGTATAGGTAGTGGTTGCGGTTGGGCTAGCCGTAACCGTTGCTCCTGTGGTGGAAGATAATCCTGCGCTCGGCGACCAGCTATAAGATCCGGAACCAGAGGCGGTAAGGGTAGTACTTCCTCCAGTACCTACACTATCAATCGTAGGGGAAACACTAGCAGCAGGCTGGGTAATGGTGATCATCCCGGTTTGGAGTAAGGTATCATTGCCATTACATCCGGTCGCAATAAGCGTTACTGCAAAACTTCCTGCATTAGGATACGTAATCGCGGGATTATTACTGGTGGAGGTAGAAGGACTACCTCCTGTAAAATTCCAAACAGAGGCAATGGCGTCGGTAGATAGATTTGTAAAACCAAATACTTGTCCTGGGCAACCTTGTGTTCCTGTAGAAGAAAACGAAGCGGTAGGAACTAAATTAGTAACCACATTTACAGATACTGAAGTTTGATTACTACATCCATTAGCGTTGGTACCGGTTATGGTATATTGCGTACTAGATAATGGGGTAGAAGTTACCGATACTCCAGTAGTGGAAGTTAATCCTGTAGCAGGTGACCAAGTATAAGAAACCGCACCGCCTGCTGTTAATACTGTACTAGCACCAGGGCAAATGGTAGTGGTAGCAGGGGTTACCGTTACATTGGGATTTGGTGTAATGGTGACTGTATTGTTAAGTACATAAGTTGCGGTTGCCAAACAAGAACCAATGGCTTGTAAAGAAATTGTATAGGTTCCAGCTGCAGGATAGGTAAGGGTAGGGGTAAGGCCCAAATAAGCGGCTGGAGTTCCTCCGGTTAAATCCCAAAGATAAGCTTGAGCATTGATGGAGGTATTGTTTAGGTTAATGGTATCGCCAATACAACCGGTGTTATTGAGTACTGTAAATCCGGCAGAAGGAGGAGAGTTGGTCACCAATGGGAAGATCGCCAGGTTCAATTCTGCTGCAAACTGATTGTTAGGATCGTTCATCGGATGCCAGGTAGCGTCATTCCATTGTTCCCAAGCTAAACCTGGAACGGTAGTGTCAACGGAGTCAGACAAGATAGCTAGTGTATCTCCTGCACTCGAGGGTAATTCAAAACCTAAATAAAAGGGTCCGGTAATAGGTACAGGGTTGTTAAATAAAACAGTAGTAGGAACACCGGCAATTAAGGAGGGTGCTATATCATTGAATGTAATCGTTTGAGAGGCTAATACTGTATTAGGAGCTCCTCCGGTTCCATTCGCATCCCAAACCCTAACAATTACATCAGTGGCACCAGAACCGGCTAAATATCCGAAGAACATATCTGCACCGGTTATTTGAGTGGCAACCCCCCAAGAACCAAAGTAATTGGCTTTTGCCATATCCCCAAAACTGTTGGTTCCGGTCATAAATCCATCGGTAGAATTATAGATGTACAACTTATAGTTGGAATTCAAAGGGTAATTAAGCGTGTCACAAGCACCGGGTCCACCGGGAGCCACAACAGTAATATAACCAGTTTTGGTTTCTGTATCGGTACCAAAGCCATTGGTGGCGGTCAGGGAAACGGTATACACTCCGGGGGTATTGTAAACAATACCCGTGGGGTCTTGTTGGGTTGAAGTAGTCGTTACGGCACCTGTAAAAGTCCAACTCCAACTGGTCGGATTGCTGGTACTTAAGTCAAAGAAGCTTACCGATCCACCGGCTAAGATTACCAAATTATTGGCCACAAAATCAGCGACTGGAGGAGCATTAACTGGAACACAACCCACAGAAGTTAAAAGACCAGAGCGCGGTCCATTAAGTGCAGCTAACATTCTGCTGGATTGACCTGAGGTAAACATTTGAATACAGTTGTCATCTCCGTAATCCATGTAATTCATATACATGTCTCCGTTAGGACCATTGTTACAAGTAACATGTGGAAAGGAAACACAACCATAATTAGCAGCTTGTGAGGTAGGAGTATCTGATACGAAGTCATTTCCACAATTCGCATCTCCCCATATATGACGAAGGTTTAACCAATGCCCAATTTCATGCGTTGCCGTTCTTCCTAAATCATAAGGAGCAGAGGCGGTTCCTTGATTACCAAAATATTTGTATCCAATCACCACTCCGTCAGTTGTTGAAGGTCCTCCAGGGAATTGAGCATATCCTAATAATCCTCCTCCTAAATCACATACCCAAATATTTAAGTAATCTGAAGTATTCCAAGGGTCAATACCGCCAGTACTTGTAGCTTTAACATCATCATTTTGGGAAAAAGAAGAAACCGTAGTAGGGGTGCGGGTAATTCCGGTGGTAGGATTACCATTTGGGTCTTGTTGCGCTAAACAGAATTCAATCTGCGCATCAGCAGCAAGGGGTTTAAAGGGATTCGGGATTAAATTAGTATCAGCGTTTAGTTTTCTAAAGTCTTCATTTAGAGTTGCGATTTGAGAATATATTTGATTATCACTAATATTCTCGGTGCTGTTTTGATAAACAACATGCACAACTACTGGTATTGTAATAACCGCTTGGGTTCTTTGCAAGAGTCTGGAGTTAGCTGGTAAGTTATCCAAGGCTTCCAGGTTTTTCTTCCACTGTGGATTCTTGCGGAACTGCTCTTCCATATATTCAGTGGTTCCACAATTTCTTCTGGCAGGTACAGCAGAAAAAGTAGGACTACCCACTTTAAGGGGCTTTGACACCAGGCCAGGGGTGGCAGTAGCATCGGATTGAGAAATTGCCGAAACAGGTATTACTTGATAATTCTTATGCGTGTTTTGAGCATTTATTTCACTTAATGAGAAGATAAGGGAAAGCAAGAAGAATACTAAAGAGGAAATGTGCATATAGGCGTGGTTTAATTAGATAACTAATTCAAAATTAACAGAAACTAATGGTTCTAGAAATTATTCTAACATTTATTTATTCACGCTTACAATCTAAAAATTACATCTTTATTCGCATAGATAATAGTTCTCAATTCAACCCTTCATTTTTACGGTTGGGTTTAAAAAATAAAGTAAGCACAAGTTAAAAATCGGTAACTTGTGAGTTAAAAGCGAAAGTTTTTAAAATATGGGTTTCCCCTAAGACCCAATCATAAGGTATAGTTGTTTGTGTTTATGAGAATTGATAAGAAAGTAACTGGATTTTGGGTAAATTGTTTTTTTTGTTTGATGATTACCCTGGGTATAGGGGATACACTATTCGCCCAACCTGTATCTGATTACAAGTCAGGAGAACTATATGTAAAGTTTACGAATTGGGATAAAACTATACCTCAGGATTTATCTGCCCCAGGTGCTTTATCTTCTTCCTGGGATAGCATTTTACAGGTATGTGGAATGAGTTCTTTTACCAGAGCATTTCCATTGTTAGACTATGCACCTTTAAAAACTGCTTATAAACTTAAGTTCTCCAATGCTACACAAGAAGCCTCATTGTATGCATGGATTAGCCAGCAGCCTGAAGTTGAATATGTAGAAAAAGTTCCTGACTATCACCTTGTACTTACGCCTAATGATCCGAGTTTTACCGCCAACACTACTACACAATGGGGATTGTATAAAATTCAAGCTCAACAAGCTTGGAATATTACCACCGGTAGTGCTTCCGCAATTGTAGCGGTGGTAGATGATGCAGTAAAAATTACCCATCAGGATTTAATCGGAAACCTATGGACAAATCCATTAGAGATAGCTGGTAATGGAATTGATGATGACCAAAATGGATATATTGATGATGTGAATGGATGGGATGCCGCAGACTTAGATAATAATCCCAATCCTCCCGGAACCGCTACCAACTCTAATTTTACCCATGGTACCCATTGCGCTGGGATTGTGGCAGCTAAAACCAATAATGCAATTGGAGTTGCTTCCATTGGATTTAATATTTCTTATATACCGGTTAAATGTAAACTAAGTTCCACCAGTGGGTCCAGCATTCAGGCGGCCATGGAAGGGGTTCAATATGCAATTAATACTCCGGCAAAGATCATCAGTATGTCCTGGGGTAGTGGAGGATCTTCCTCTGTAGAACAACTAGTGTTTGATTATGCCTGGTCGCAAGGAAAAGCACTGATTGCCGCCGCTGGAAACAACGGTAACCAAGTACAATTTTATCCTGCTAATTATAATCATGTATTGGCAATTGGAAATACTGCGAGCACAGATGCTAGATCCGCCTCTTCTAATTATGGTAATTGGGTTGATTTAATGGCTCCAGGTACAAACATATATAGTTGCCTTGCAGGTTCTACTTCTTCCTATGGAAATCAAACCGGAACTTCTATGGCAACCCCAATGGTAGCCGGGGCTGCAGGATTATTGATATCCGTGAATCCAGGACTAACGCCAGATGATATCTACAAATGCCTTCAGGATTCTGCTGATAATATTGATGCACAAAACCCTACTATATTAGGGTTAATTGGTTCTGGAAGATTAAATGCATTTCGTTCTTTAGGATGTGCAGTTGCAGGGGTTGTACCTATAGCACGTTTTACCTCCAACAACAATCAAGTGTGTGCTGGTTCTCCAGTTCAATTTACCGATTTATCGTATAACACACCTACCAGTTGGGTATGGACTTTTCAGGGCGGTACACCAGCAACCTCTACGCTTCAACATCCCATAGTATCTTGGGCTGCACCGGGTACTTATTCTGTAACGCTTGAAGCAATTAATTCCAGAGGAAGGGATACTTCTATTCAAGCACAATATATGGTGGTAATCGGGGGTGGACAACCCCTGCCTTTTTCTGACGATTTTGAAAGTAACAGTCTTCAAACCAATAATTGGTTTGTAGATAATCCAGACTCCTCTTACACTTGGGATATTGCTACTACTGGAGGAAATCCTAGAGGAGGAGTTAAGTCTGGGTGGATGAATTTTTATGATTATGCTACGAATGGTAGAAAAGACGGACTGGTTACTCCATCTTTCGATTTTTCTCCCTATTCCTCTGTAGGATTTCGATTTAGCCGGGCGTTCCGTCAAATCCCTACCCGAAATGACTCGTTGGTAGTTAAGATTTCAACAGATTGTGGGGTAACCTGGCCCAATACATTAGTTAGATTAGGCGGAAATACCCTGGCAACCGCTACAACTATGGGCTCAGCCTTTACACCTTCCACTTCCTCACATTGGTGTGGCAGTTCAGTTACCTGTGATTCCTTTAATCTTATTGCTTATGCTGGTCAACCTCAGGTACGAATACGTTTTGAAGGAATCAACAATTATGGTAACCACTTATATATTGATGATGTTAATTTAGTTGGAGTACCTAAGGCCAATTTCTCCGCAAATCAAACCCTTATCTGTGCAGGGCAAAGTGTAATTTTCTCAGACTTAAGTACAGGAGGAGCGATTGGTTGGAATTGGACCTTAGCGGGAAGTACCACTCCAACTTCTACCACAGCGTCTCCAACTGTTACCTATGCAAATCCTGGCACTTATGCAGTGTCCCTTTCTGTAACGGGTTCTTATGGTAGTCATACGTTAAGCCGCACAGGTTATATTGTGGTTGCTACCCAGCCCAATGTAAATGTTACTGCTCCGATTCAGCCTCTATGTAGTAATTCTTCTCCGGTTACTTTAACCACAAGTCCAGTAGGAGGAAGCTTAACAGGTCCTGGAATATCAGGTCTCAATTTTGATCCAATCCTTGCAGGGGTTGGAACACATCGGGTTTATTATCAATATACTTCTCCTCAGGGATGTAGTGGAATTGATTCAGCAGATATAAATGTAAGTGTGGCAACACCCGGCAGTATTACAGGAATATCCGGAACTTTATGTGAAACAGGTTCTGCAGTTAGTTTATCTGGGTCACCTGCAGGAGGAAGTTTTAGTGGGATTGGCATCATCGGTTCTCAGTTTTCTCCCTCCCAAGCTGGTAGTGGATCTCACACCATCCATTATAACTATACCGATATTTCAGGATGTGCCGGAATGGTAAGCCAATTGGTAACCGTTCAAGGATTGGTAACCCCAGTATTTGCGAATCCAACTGCTGTGTGTAGGAGTGATGCACCAGTTGCACTGGCAGCTACTCCAGCCGGAGGAACCTTTACTGGTCCTGGTATTAGTGCCAATTCATTTGACCCCTCTCTTGCAGGAGTAGGAACTCATACCCTTCAATATGCCTTTACTTCTGGAAGTTGTTCCTATACGGCTTCGACCACGATGCAGGTTAAAGCAATACCCATGGTTAGTTTTTCAGCACCAGCCGGTGGTCCATGGTGTCAATTAGCGTCCCCTAAAACCCTTACCGGTTCCCCAACGGGAGGAGTGTTTTCTGGAATTGGCGTGAGTGGAAATTCCTTCAATCCAACTTTAGCTTCTGTGGGGATGAATATCTTATCCTATCAAGCTATGGGAACCAATGGTTGTTATGGATCAGATACCGCGCAAGTATGGATTACTGCCCCACCTGCTCCTTTGATTAATCAAGGAAGTATCATGAACATATGTGGGGTGGGCTATTTAGATGTGAACGCACCAGGAAGCTTACAGTGGTATTTGAATGGATCTCCTATAACAGGTGCTACTGGTCCTAAAATTTATCCAACGGTTTCTGGTAATTATACAGTATCCCAACTGCTCAATGGATGCCAAGGTACAAGTTTACCTATAACTGTATCATGGTTGCCTTATGTAAAAGCTAAATTCTCCTATAATAAGAATGGCTTGAATTTGAGTTTTGTAAATCAAAGCCAAAATGGAACTACGTATAATTGGGACTTTGGTCAGGGAAGCCCATCAACGCTTGCTTCTCCTAGTTTTACCTATGCTTATCCATCGGTGTATATTGTAACGCTTACGGCAATGAACGATAATTGTTTTGATATATTTAAAGATACCATCACGGTTGGGAATGTAAGTATTCAATCCGAAGTATTACCTGAAGATTGGAAGGTATATCCTCAACCTATGGAGGAAAGTTTTACCATCGAATCCTCAGGCACCTTAGAACCAGCTGCATTGTCATTGGTGAATCTTTCAGGTCAGGAAGTATGGAAGGGAGCTTATCATGGAGGGAAAGAATCCTTCCAAGTGAATTTACCCTCCGGCAGTTATGTGTTGTCTATACTCCTTAACGACTCCAAAACGTATAGGATGCCAATCCTAATCAGAAAGTAAAAGGGATATTAAGTAGTATTTCTTATCTATAATATCAGAAGCAAGCCTGATACAGTTTATCTATTCTAGAAAATAACAGATCAACAGTAATTTTTTTACCTAAGAAGTATAAAACATTACTATTAAATTATAGTATTAATGATTTATAGATAAGATGTTAATATACTTTCTAGGGTTATAAAAAAAGTAAACTAACCCCAAACTTTGGTTCCTTCCGTACAATTTCTACAGATATCAATTTGGTCTCTACCTTTTAAGACCTGACTTCTAAACTCCCGATACTTTTCTCCTCTCCAGATTTGCTTAAAGGTTAATGCACCCACTTGACCCATTTCCCATTGTGCATCTTTATCAAAACAGCAAGGAAGCACTTTTCCATCCCAGGTTACTTCAGCTCCTTGCCATAATTTCCAACAATGATTCAGCAATGCATTTTTGATCTCATACTTACCGGTAAGGGGATTTAACCGATAACGGCTATATTGATCTAACATCGGAATCAATTCATTTCCTTGTTCATATTCATATACCTGAGCGGTTTTTAAAACCACCTTATCCACCCCAATTTCTTTTCCTAAAGCTTTTACTTCTTCTATTTGATGTTCATTCGGCTTAACCACCAAAAACTGAAATAAAATTACCGGGGTAGGAGAGTTGAGTTGTTTTTTCCACTTTACCAAATTCCGAGTGCCTTCCAATACCTTTTCCAAGTTTCCGCCCACTCGATAGGCAGAATAGGTTTCTTGAGTAGTTCCATCTATAGAAATAATGACTCGGCTTAGTCCACTTTCTACAGTTTTACGCGCATTGTCGTCCGTCAAATAATGAGCATTCGTGCTTGTTGCTGTATAGATTCCCTTTTTACTCGCATACGAGGCCATCTTCAAAAAATCCGGATTTAAATACGGTTCTCCCTGAAAATATAAAATCAGATAAATTAAATCTTTGTGGACTTCATCAATGAGATGTTCGAAATAATCCAATTTTAGCATCCCGGTAGGTCGTGTAAAAGAACGCATACCGGAAGGGCATTCCGGACATCTGAGATTACAGGAGGTAGTAGGTTCAAACCCAATACTGGCGGGCATTCCCGCATGTCGGGGCTTGCCTGACCATTTTGAAATATGATAAGTTAGGATTAACAGTAAATAGTTAATCACTTTACGAACACTTAAGGTTCTAAGTAAGGTAAGGCTGTCCTGAACGGTGGTAAACAAGAAATAATGGGGATATTTTGCACAAATATACACTCGAATAGCAGGTCTTCAGGACTTTTCAGCGAAACCCCTATGGTTACCGATTGAACTTGCTAATTTTACAGTTATGATATCCTCGGATCTTCAAGAAATAGAAGAACAATTATTGGCATATGTGGAGCATAATGATTTAGGTCGTTTAACTGAATTGTTATCTCACCACCATGCGAGTGATTTGGCGAGGATATTAGAAGATCTGAATACAGAAGATCGGGTTGCCCTAATTACGCGAATGCCTCCTGAGTTGGCGGCGGATGTGTTATCGGAGATGGATCCCGAAACCCATCCAGAGGAACTGTTGGAATGGCTTTCCATCGAACAATCCAAGGCAATCTTTAACGAACTCGATTCGGATGATGCAACCGATCTTATTGCAGCCTTACCTGAAGAGGAACAAGCAGAGTATCTTGAAAGGGTTGATAAGGAAGATGCGGCGGATATACGACAATTAATGGCGTACCCAGAGGATTCTGCGGGTAGGCTTATGTCCATGGAGATTATGTCTATCCCAGAAAATTTCTCCCGCAAACAAGCGATGGAAGAAATTGTCCGGAAATCTGAGGAGGTAGATGATTTTTATTATCTCTATATCATTGATAAAGCCAATAAACTTACGGGTATCGTCTCCTTTAAGAATTTACTTCGTGCAAAGCCCTTTCAAGAGATGAAAGAAATCGCTGAGCGTAAAATGGTGTATGTAAAAGCAAGCACCGATCAAGAGGAAGTAGCAAAAATATTCAGTCGGTATAACCTTCCCTCTTTACCCGTGGTTGGGGAGAACATGGAATTATTAGGTAGGATAACCTTTGATGATGTATTAGATGTGATTGAAAAAGAATCCACCGAAGATTTATTAAGCTTTGCAGGGGTTTCTGAAGATGCAGAACTGCGAGGTGGATGGTATGAATCTGTTAAAACTCGAATTCCCTGGTTATTGGCTAACTTGTTTACGGCCTCTTTGGCGGGATTGATAACTTTAGCGTTCCATGGTACCTTGGAAAAGTTGGTGATTATCGCTTCCTATTTACCCATTATTGCTGGTGTTGCCGGAAATGGGGGAACTCAAACCCTGGCAATTACCCTCAGAAGGATTTCGACAGAAGATATTTCCAGAGAGAAAATTATCGGCATTATTACCAAAGAATTATGGGTAGGGCTTACCAACGGGGTATTAATCGGCTTATCGGTTTCCTTAATGGCTTATGCTTATGAGGGAGATATAAAACTCGGATTGGTAGTGTTTTTTGCAATGGCAGCTAATCTCTTAATTTCTGGTATGGCAGGATCGGTGATCCCATTGGTATTAAAACAAATTAATATAGATCCTGCAGTAGCTTCCTCCATTTTTATCACCGCCATGACAGATATATTGGGATATACCTTATTACTTGGGCTGGCATCAGCAGTTTTATTGTAGTCCATCTCCCCATTAATGAAATAGCGTTTATCAGTTATAGGTATTTTCTTAGCTTTGCCCTCTAGATAATATGAATGATTTATTTGTAGATTTCAGTTTTCGTTCCGAATGGGAGAAACTTTGGGGTAGAAGAAAATTGCTGATTGGCGTTTGTGGGGTGGCAACTCTGATTGGGATATTGTTTACAAGTCCTTGGTTCATGCAGCCAGAGTTTAAATCTACAGCAGCCATTTTCCCTCCTTCTATTTCCTCTATTACACAATTTAATTTTTCTGAAAATGCGTTTAGAGGCTTTGAAGCTGGGGAGGTAGAAGACGTAGATCGGATTATTTCATTGCTTCAAGCTCCTTCTTTAAAAGACCTTATGGCAATGCGATATGATTTGTATGCGCATTATGGATTAGAAACTCCCAAAGGAGGTCCAGCGCTTACTGCTTCTGAGAAATTTTACAAAGTTTATGATGATAAGGTAAAAGTTAGTTTTACTCAGTTTTCTACTATACAAATTGAAGTTTTTGATACAGATTCAGTATTGGCTGCTCAAATCGCAAATGATTATATCGTTTATGTAGATAGTTTTTTAGATAAAGTAGCCTCCAGAAAAGAAGGTTTGAGAGAAGTAGAAGGAAATATCGCAGAGCTGAAAGTTCAAATTGATTCCCTGAGAGATTCGGTTCAATATTATAGAACCCGTTATCAAATCTATCAAGTAGAAAACCTCAGCGATGCAGTAGCTACTTATCTTTATCAAAAAAGTCATATCAGTCCCGAGTTTCATGTGCATTATGATAGAACTATGGCGTTGGCAACCCAATTGTTTAATCTTAACCTGATCTTAGCCGATTTACAACGGGAAAGATTCTTTCGAAAAAAACACTTGGAAACCTATCCAAGTTTGTTGCATGTAATTAATTATGCAAAGCCCTCAGGATATAAAGCTCGGCCTAAACGAATGATTATCGTTTTTACAGTTACTTTCAGCACTTTACTGCTAATGGTTTTTTGGGTTTTATTGATGGATCGGAGAAAACGACCCGTATTGCCGATTTAAAATAAAATAGGGGAAGGTATATATTTCTAATTTCTATCCGCTTCGTTTCTAAATCCAACTTTATGGGAACTCTGTTTCCTTAAAAACTCCAATCCCAAACGATAACTTTCTTTACCAAAACCAGCAATTAATCCATGGCAACCTGCTGCCGTCATGGATTGTTGGCGAAAATTATCTCGAGCATAAATAGGAGAGAGGTGAACTTCAACTTTCCAAAGTTTAGCTAATAATAAAGCGTCTAAAATCGCAACTGAATAATGGGAATATCCACCGGGATTAATCAACAATCCTTTGAAACCACTTTCTTCAGCCTGCTGAATCCAATCAATCAATTGTCCCTCATGATTCGATTGCTGATAAGTAATTTCAAGGTCAGGAAATTGAGGTTGTAACCAATCCAGAATTTTTTCGAAACTTTCAGTTCCATAAACTAAGGAATCTCGTTTTCCCAATACATTTAAATTAGGTCCGTTTAATAGGAGAATTTTCAAGGTTAAATAATATTTTATACAAAACTAATCACTTCCGGATATGTGGCCTTCTTTACAAGAGTACTTTGAATATATTCAGATAGAAAAAGGGTTGGCTGTAAATTCAAGGTTAGCCTATCGTCAAGATTTGGAAAGATACTTAACCTTTATGCAGGAAAAGGGTTATCAATCTCCACTTGAAATCAAACCTGAGGATATACGAAAGTTTCTGGTATTTCTCTCTGAGACCTGTTATTTAGGACCTCGATCTCGTGCCCGGACTTTATCTGCCCTGAGGTCTTTTCATTGGTTTTTATTATTGGAAAACCCTCAAGCTTTGGATCCTACCGAATGGATTGATTCTCCCAAGTTAGCGAAGGAGCTGCCAGTTGTTCTTTCAATTGAGGAGATTGATAAGATTTTTCAAGCGATTGATTTAAGTGAACCGAATGGACAAAGAAATAGAGCCTTATTAGAGGTTTTATATGCATGTGGATTAAGAGTTTCGGAACTGGTGAATTTGCAGATTTCTCGAATTTTTTTTGAGGATGAATTTATTCAGGTGACAGGAAAAGGAAATAAGGAAAGGTTGGTTCCGATTGGAGGGTCGGCAATCCATCAATTAAAAATTTATCTGGAACAAATTCGAAATCATACCCCGCCGGCCAATAGGGCTGCTGAGGATGTCGTTTTTTTAAATCGTAGGGGTCAAAAACTTACCCGCAACATGATTTTTTTAATTATTAAAAAGACTTGTGCCTTAGCAGGAATTCGGGTGACGGTTAGTCCACACACTTTTCGCCATTCATTTGCTACCCATTTGGTCGAAGGAGGGGCAGATCTAAAAGCGGTACAGGAAATGTTAGGGCATGTTTCTATTACTACTACTGAAATTTATACGCATTTGGATCGAGCGTATTTAAAGGAGGTGCATCGAACCTTCCATCCTAGAAAATAAATAATAGCTTATTTTAGGGCATTTAAAAATCTAAGATTGTCATTATAATCCCTTATTAAGGTTACTTTTTTAAATCCATGGCGTTCAAAGATATTTTTAGTTTCAGGGAGATAATCCCGATGACCTTCTACCCATACTTCCCCTTCATCCTTTAACTTACTGCTGGCAAGCTTAGCAATTGCTCTGTAAAAACATTGGGGGTCGCCAGCAGGGGTAAACAAGGCAATATGGGGTTCGAATGCACTAACACTCCGATCCATTTCTTGAATTTCAGGAGCCGGGATATAAGGAGGATTAGAAACAATGATATTTACCTCAGGATATTCATTTTCGGAAGTTGATAACAAATTAAGTTGTCGAAACTCAATAGATAATCTGGAAAACTGTGCATTTTCCTTAGCCAAATCCAAAGCTTGAGCAGAAATGTCGGTAGCCACTATTTCCCAGGAAGGGCGCGCATATTTTAATGCTAATCCAATACATCCTGTCCCGGTTCCAATATCTAAGACAGAGATTTTTTCAGTCGAAGGATGGTGTGCTAAAATCAACTGAACAAGTTCTTCCGTTTCCGGTCTAGGGATTAAGGCACTTGAATGGACTTTGAGAAGTAGATTTGAAAAAGGAGTAAATGCTTCTATATATTGTATGGGTTCACCGGACGACAAACGCTTCATGCCGACTTTCCATTTTTGGAAAAAGTTTGGGGCAACGGGCAAATCCCAGTTCAGGGAAAGTTGGGTTCGGGTAAAACCTGAGGTCCATTCTAGTAGCCGATAGGCGAGAGAATTTTGAGCTTGTGGAGAATGATTTTGGGATAAATTTTCCCGAGTTTTATCAAAAAGTTCCTTCCAGGTGAGGCTTAACATCGGCCAAAGTTAGAAAATCAATGTGGAAAACCCAGTTCATACCAAACTTGGGGAAAAGTTATCTATTTGATAATCAAAATATAAAATGCTATCTTAAATAAAAATGAAGAATATGTAATTTTTTTAAAACTCTTCCTTGACTGGTGATGCTGAATCCAGTAGTTTTGCAGTTCTCTTTTTGAAAGAGTAAAAGCTTCCAATAATCAATAAAATTAGATAATCGGATATGCCAACGATACAACAGCTGGTAAAGGTAGGTCGCAGTAAAAAAGTCTGGAAAAGTAAATCTCCAGCCCTTAATAGCTGTCCACAACGTCGTGGAGTTTGCACACGTGTCTACACGACAACTCCAAAGAAACCAAATTCTGCATTGCGGAAAGTGGCAAGGGTAAAACTATCTGGTGACGGTAAAGAAGTGAATGCTTATATCCCAGGTGAGGGTCATAATCTTCAAGAACACTCAATTGTTTTGATTCGTGGAGGAAGGGTAAAAGACTTGCCAGGGGTACGTTATCATATTATCCGCGGTGCATTAGATACTGCAGGGGTAAATGATAGAAAACAAAGCCGATCTAAATACGGTACTAAGAAAAATGCTAAACCGGTAGCCAAGAAAAAATAATTTAGCCTGAAACGATCATATGCGTAAAGCGAGAGCAAAAAAAAGACAGGTACTTCCTGACCCTAAATTTCAAAGCGAAATGGTTACCCGTTTTGTAAATAATTTAATGTTTTGTGGTAAGAAATCAACAGCTTATGGAATCTTTTATGATGCCTTAGCTTTGGTTGAAAAAAGATCAGAAACCCCAGGATTAGAAATTTTCACTACTGCATTAAATAACGTAATGCCAGTTGTGGAAGTGAAAAGTCGTAGGGTAGGGGGAGCTACTTTTCAAGTTCCTACTGAAGTGCGTCCGGATCGTAGAGTAGCCATCGGAATGAAATGGATTATCTCCTATTCACGTCGCAGAGGTGAAAAAACAATGAAAGAAAAATTAGCAGGTGAATTACTTGCTGCATCTAAAGGTGAGGGTGCTTCTGTCAAAAAGAAAGAAGATACTCATAAAATGGCAGAGGCCAACAAAGCGTTTTCTCATTTTAAATTTTAATAAGCATTCATCCTCCTCATGGCCATTCGTAAAATTGACCTCGCACACACCAGAAATATAGGCATCATGGCCCATATTGACGCGGGTAAAACAACTACCTCAGAGCGCATTTTGTATTATACGGGTGTAGTTCACAAAATTGGTGAAGTACACGAAGGAGCGGCTACCATGGATTGGATGGAGCAGGAGCAAGAAAGAGGGATTACCATTACCTCTGCTGCAACTACTACCTTCTGGAAATATTTATTTGATCAGGAATTTTACAAAATCAACCTGATTGATACCCCAGGTCACGTGGATTTTACCGTAGAGGTAGAACGTTCGCTTCGGGTATTGGATGGTGCTGTGGCTTTGTTTTGTGCAGTGGGTGGAGTAGAACCGCAGTCTGAAACCGTTTGGCGTCAGGCTACTAAATATCACGTTCCACGTATTGCCTTCGTTAACAAAATGGATAGGGCAGGAGCTGATTTCTTTAACGTGGTAAAACAAATTCAGGAAAGATTAAACGGAAATCCCGTACCACTTCAAGTACCCATTGGGGCAGAAGAAACCTTCAAAGGTGTAGTAGATCTTATTGAAAATAAAGCGATCGTTTGGAATACCGAAGATCAAGGAATGACTTTCAGTGAAATTCCGATTCCAGAAGAGTTAAAAGCAGATGTTCAAGAGTGGAGAGGCAAATTGATTGAATCTGTGGCTTCTTATGATGATGCCTTGATGGAGAAATTCTTTGTGGATCCAGATTCTATTCAAAGAGATGAAATTATGGCAGCTATTCGCAAAGCTACCATCGACATGACGATTACCCCAGTATTATGTGGTTCAGCCTTTAAAAACAAAGGGGTTCAAACCATGTTAGATGCGGTAATTTCTTATCTCCCTACTCCTTTAGATGTTCCTGGAATTGAAGGGTTACATCCTCAAACTGGAGAAACGCTTAAAAGAGAAGTTTCTACAAAAGAACCCTTTACTGCTTTGGCATTTAAAATCATGACCGATCCTTATGTAGGTCGTCTGGCATTTTTCCGGGTATATGCAGGTCAGTTAGAAGGAGGATCCTATGTTTTAAATACCAGAACAGGGGACAAAGAACGGATTAGTCGTTTGATGCAAATGCATGCCAACAAACAAAATCAAATTGAAAGAGTTGAAGTTGGAGATATTGCGGCTGCCGTTGGATTTAAAAATATTCGTACCGGGGATACCCTTTGTGATATTGATCATCCGATTGTTTTGGAATCTATGTCCTTCCCTGAGCCGGTAATTGAATTAGCAGTTGAACCCAAAACGCAAGCGGATGCCGATAAGTTATCCAATGCATTATCTAAATTATCTGAGGAGGATCCAACTTTCCGAGTTAAAACAGATGAAGAATCTGGGCAAACGATAATTTCAGGAATGGGTGAACTTCACCTTGAAATTTTGGTGGATCGTATGCGTCGGGAATTTAAAGTGGAAGTAAACGAAGGTCAACCTCAGGTTGCTTATCGGGAGGCAATTACCTCCAATGTTACCCATAGAGAAGTGTACAAGAAACAAACTGGGGGTCGCGGTAAGTTTGCCGATATTCAAGTTGAGTTTATTCCTAATGAAGCAGGAAAAGGTTTTGAATTTATCAATGAAATCAAAGGGGGAGCAATTCCGAAAGAATTTATTGCCCCGGTAGAAAAAGGAATTAAAAATGCATTGTCAGAAGGTCCATTAGCGGGTTTCCCATTGCTGGATTTAAAAGTTAGATTGTATGACGGTTCTTACCATGATGTGGATTCTGATGCTTTGTCTTTTGAATTAGCCGGAAGATACGCCTTCAGAGAAGCAGCTTCTAAAGCAACTCCTATTATTCTGGAGCCTATCATGAAAGTAGAAGTGGTTACCCCAGAAGAATATATGGGATCTGTGGTAGGAGATTTAAATCGTCGTAGAGGATTGATTCAGGGAATGACCTCCAGAGGAAAAGATCAAGTAGTGAATGCTCTTGTTCCTTTGTCTGAAATGTTTGGATATGTAACTCAACTTAGAACGTTAAGTTCCGGAAGAGCAAGTTCAACAATGGAGTTTTCCAAATACGAGCCCACTCCTCGTAATGTTCAAGAAGAAGTGGTAGCTAAATCAAAAGGTGTTAAAGCTTAAGTTCTTTATATTATGAATAATAAAATTCGCATTAAGCTTAAATCATACGATCATACTTTGGTAGATAAGTCTGCTGAAAAAATTGTTCGTACCGTTAAGTCAACTGGTGCAGTAGTAAGTGGTCCGATCCCCTTACCAACCCGTAAGAATATCATTACTGTAAATCGTTCACCACACGTAAATAAAGAATCACGTGAACAGTTTCAGGTATGTTCTTACAAGCGCCTCATTGATATATTCAGCAGTTCAAGTAAAACCGTGGATGCTTTAATGAAGCTAGAACTTCCTAGTGGAGTGGACGTGGAAATTAAAGTTTGACCCTAAACATAGCATTTCATAAAATGGCAGGATTAATAGGTAAAAAATTGGGGATGACAAGTGTCTTTACAGAAGACCGCCGTTTGGTGGCCTGTACACTTGTAGAAGCTGGACCTTGTGTAGTTACACAAGTAAAAACACAGGCAACAGATGGCTATGATGCGATTCAATTAGCTTATGGGGATAAGAAGGAAAAAAATACTCCTGCTCCTTTAATTGGTCATTTCAAAAAAGCAGGTGTTACGCCTAAGCAAAAAGTAGCGGAATTTGATTCATTCGAAGGTAACCTTAGTTTGGGTGCAGAAGTGAATGTATCATTATTTACAGAAGGTGAATTCGTAGATGTGATTGGAACAACCAAGGGAAAAGGATTTCAGGGAGTTGTAAAAAGACATGGATTTGCCGGAGTAGGAGGACAAACGCATGGTCAGCATAATCGCTTACGTGCACCAGGTTCTATGGGAGCATCCTCTTATCCATCAAGAGTATTTAAAGGCAAACGATTGGGCGGTAGAACCGGAAATGATAGAGTAAAAATCACGAATCTTCAAATTTTAAAGGTGATTCCTGAAAAAAATCTATTAATTATCTCTGGCGCTGTTCCGGGTGCTAAAGGCTCATTCGTTTTTATCGAAAAATAAAATGGAAATAGCAGTATTTAATACGCAAGGACAAGATACAGGGGAGAAAATTGAACTTTCTGATAAGGTTTTTGCAATTGAACCAAGTCAACATGCAATCTATCAGGATGTTAGATTGATAATGGCAAATGCCCGTCAAGGAACACATAAGGCAAAAGAAAGAGGAGAGGTTAGCGGGAGTACGAAAAAACCATTCCGCCAAAAAGGAACTGGAGGCGCGCGAGCAGGGCATAAACGTTCACCCTTGTGGCGACATGGAGGTAGAGTATTCGGTCCAAGACCACGTTCTTATGGTTTTAAATTGAATCAAAAACTTCGTTTGTTAGCTCGTCGCAGCGCGTTGAGTATTAAGGCCTCTGAAAATAATATCAAAATAATTGACCAATTGGTTTTTGAAAATCCTAGAACAAAAGATTTTGTTGGAGTTTTAGACCGGCTACAGTTAAATAACAAAAAGGTACTCGTATTAATCCCTGCTGAAAATCATAATGTTTATTTGTCTGGAAGAAACCTTCCCAAAACCAATATTATGAATGCTTCTGACTTGAATACTTACGATGTAATTAATGCAGAAACAATCTTGATTGTAAAAGATTCAGTTGCTGTTATTCACTCAAGCTTAGATAAAAACTGATCATGAGCATTCTTAAGCATCCTATCGTCACTGAAAAAATGACGTCCAAGGCGGATCTAAAAAACAAACAGTATGGGTTTGTGGTAGATAAAAATGCCAATAAAATTCAAATTCGTAAGGAAATTGAAAAAATGTATGGCGTTACAGTTGAAGGTATCAGTACCTTGATTGTATATGGCAAAAAAAGAAATCGTTCTACAAAAGCACGTTATATTACGGGTCAGTCCCCTAATTATAAAAAAGCGATTGTAACGTTATCTGAAGGCCAGGAAATAGACTTTTATAAAAATATCTAAGCCGAACGTTAGTTATGGGAATGAAGAAATTTAGACCGATTACGCCAGGTACCCGCTTTAAGCTGGTATTAGACTTTTCGGAAGTTACCCGCAGAGAACCTGAAAAATCCTTAACAACGGTTAATAAAAAATCCGGAGGGAGAGATAATTCTGGTAAAATGACCATGCGTTATACAGGTGGTGGTCATAAAAGAAGATACAGAATTATTGATTTTAAACGCGACAAACATAATGTTCCGGCGACTGTTTTTTCAGTTGAATATGACCCGAATCGTACCGCAAGAATTGCCTTGTTGCATTATGCAGACGGAGAAAAAAGATACATCCTTGCTCCGGATAAATTAAAGGTTGGACAAATATTATTGTCAGGTGAAGGAATAGAACCTACTATCGGAAATGCCTTAGCATTGAAAAATATTCCTTTAGGAACTATCATTCATAATATTGAATTACATCCAGGTCGTGGCGGGGCTATCGCAAGAAGTGCAGGTACTTATGCCCAACTTACCGCGAAAGATGGGAAGTATGCTGTTGTAAAATTGCCATCCGGAGAAACACGTCAAATCCTCGGTACTTGCATGGCAACCGTAGGAGCCATTGGGAATATGGATCACATGAATGTGGTTAGCGGTAAAGCTGGGCGTAGCAGATGGTTAGGTATTCGCCCAAGAACAAGGTCAGTGGCAATGAATCCAGTCGATCACCCAATGGGAGGTGGTGAAGGACGTGCATCAGGAGGACATCCTCGTTCTAGAAAAGGTATTCCAGCAAAAGGATACAAAACAAGAAGTCCAAAAAAATTATCAAACCGTTTAATCATACGCAGAGCTAACGCTCAATAAATAATATGGCTAGGTCACTTAAAAAGGGTCCCTTTATTGATCCTAAGTTGGATAAGAAATTGATGGCAATGAATGCCAAAAATGAAAAAAAGGTGTTTAAATCCTGGGCACGTCGCTCAATGATTTCGCCTGACTATGTCGGTCATACAGTTGCTATTCATAATGGTAACAAGTTTATTCCAGTGTATGTAACTGAGAATATGGTAGGCCACAAATTCGGAGAATTCTCCCCGACTCGTAATTTTAAAGGACACTCCGGTAACAAGAAATAAGGATGGAAGCTCCAGTTAAAAAACTAACCCGTAAAGAAAAAATAGCTCAAGGAGTAGAAAAAGCTCCTAAGCGTAAACGCCATATGGCAGAAATGCTCAAAGAGGCTAGAACTACTAGTTACCATGCCTCTTTGATGAATTTTCCTACCTCTCCAAGAAAAATGAGAATGGTAGCTGATCTTATCCGTGGGGTAGGAATCGACAAAGCGCTTGCAATTTTGAAATTTAACCCAAGAGTAGGCGCTACCCCTTTATCTAAATTAATCCTTTCTGCTGTCGCTAGTTGGAAGGAAAAAAATCAAGATAATCAACAAGACGAAAGTTTATTGTTTGTGAAAGAAATTCATGTGGATGAGGCAAGACAATTAAAAAGAATGCGCCCCGCACCACAAGGTCGTGGCTATAGAATTCGGAAACGTTCAAACCATGTGTTTGTTCGCCTTGATATAAAAAGTACTATTAACGATTAATTAATAACACCTTGGGACAGAAAACAAATCCAATAGGGTTACGCTTGGGAATCGTGCGGGGATGGGATTCAAATTGGTATGGAGGAAAAGATTATTCCGAAAAACTAATTGAAGATGAAAAAATCAGATCCTATCTACATGCTCGTATTCCTAAAGGAGGAATTGCTAAAGTAGCTATTGAACGTACCTTAAAACGTATTACAATTACCATCCACACATCACGTCCAGGAATTGTAATCGGACGGGGTGGTCAAGAAGTGGATAAACTTAAGGAAGAGATTAAGAAAATCACCAAAAAGGATATCCAAATTAATATCCATGAAATTAAGCGTCCAGAATTAGAAGCTAAGTTGGTGGCAGATAATATTGCACAACAGTTGGAAGGTCGTATTTCTTTCCGCCGTGCAATGAAATCAACTATTGCAGCAACGATGAGAATGGGTGCCGAAGGTATTAAGGTAATGTGTTCAGGTCGTTTGGGTGGTGCTGAGATGGCAAGAACTGAACAATATAAAGAAGGAAGAGTACCATTGCATACCTTAAGAGCTGATGTTGATTATGCATTATCTGAAGCACATACCATTTATGGAGTAGTAGGGGTAAAAGTATGGATCTTTAAAGAAGAGAAATATGGTAAAGTAGATTTGCATGCTCAGGTAGCTACCGGAGGTGCAAGAAGTGCAGGAGGACAGGATTCAGGTCGTCGTCCAAGTGGTGGTGGCGGTGGAAATCGGGATAATCGTGGTGGGGGCGGTGGAAACCGCAGAGACCGGGATAGAGGTGAAAGAAAAGGATAAGATAATTAAGCTGGAGGATCATGTTATTACCTAAGCGGACCAAATTTCGCAGACATCAAAAAGGCAAAATGAAAGGAAATGCCAAACGAGGATCTTCCTTGGCTTTCGGTTCATTTGCAATCAAATCATTGGAGCAATGTTGGATTACCAGCCGTCAAATTGAGGCAGCTCGTATTGCAGTAACACGCTTTATGAAAAGAGAAGGACAGGTTTGGATTCGGATATTCCCCGACAAACCTGTAACAAAAAAACCAGCCGAAGTAAGGATGGGTAAGGGTAAAGGAGCACCTGAGTATTGGGTAGCAGTCGTTAAACCCGGTCGTATTATTTTCGAATGTGAAGGGGTTAGCGAAGAAACAGCTAAAGAAGCAATGCGCTTGGCTGCTCAAAAGTTGCCCATCAAAACTAAATTTATTACCCGCAGAGATTATCAGGATGAGGTATGAAAAGTAAAGAGATCAGAGAACTAAATAATGAGGAAATCATTATCCGTATTCGGGAAGAAGAGGAAATGATGAACAAAATAAGATTCAACCATGCAATTTCTGCAGTGGAGAATCCATTGAAAATTCGGAAGGCACGCAAAAATATTGCTCGTCTTAAAACCATTCTCCAAGAAAGAACTATTAATCAGCCCTCACTTTAATATATGAGTACGGAAACAGAAACAATCGTTGAAGTGAAACGTAATCTGCGCAAGGAGCGGATTGGTCGTGTAGTTAGCGATAAAATGCAAAAATCTATCGTGGTATTGGTGGAAAGAAAAGTAAAACACCCTATTTATGGGAAGTTTATTAAAAAGTCTACTCGTTTCATGGCACACGATGAAAGTGAAATCGCTGGAATTGGTGATACCGTGCGTATCATGGAAAGTCGGCCCTTGAGTAAATTGAAACGGTGGAGATTAGTGGAAATCATCGAAAAAGCTAAGTAAGTTATGATACAGCAGGAAAGCCGTTTGAATGTTGCAGATAATAGTGGAGCTAAAGAGCTTCTCTGCATTCGTGTATTGGGTGGAACAAAAAGAAGATATGCCTCCGTTGGAGATAAAATTATTTGTTCTGTAAAATCAGCCATACCAAGTGGTAATGTGAAAAAAGGAGATGTGGTGAAAGCCGTGATTGTACGTACCCGAAAAGAAATCAAAAGAAAAGATGGTTCCTACATACGGTTCGATGAAAACGCTGCTGTTATCATCAATAATTCCGATGAACCTAGAGGTACACGTATATTTGGTCCCGTAGCTCGGGAACTTCGTGAAAAACAGTTTATGAAAATTGTTTCACTTGCGCCAGAAGTTCTGTAATTTTGCATCCCCATGTCTAGAAAGATAAATACCATACCCAAGCTTCATATCCGGAAAGGAGATATGGTGCGCGTAATCTCCGGAGATAGCCGGGGAAAAGAAGGTCGTGTGCTTAGAGTTATTGTAGATAAACAAAGAGCAGTTGTAGAAGGCATCAATATGATGAGCAAACATTCAAAACCGACTCAACAAAATCCAAACGGCGGAATCATCCGCCAAGAAGCTCCAATCCATGTTTCAAATCTGATGTTGTTAGATCCTAAAAGTGGTAAAACTACCCGGATAGGTCGCCAACGTGATGAAAGCGGTCGCTGGGTGCGTGTTGCAAAAGCCAGCGGTCAGGTCATAAAATAATCAGAATAACTATGCCTTATCAAGTTCGACTCGAAAAAGAATACAAAGAACGTATCATCCAAGATCTGATGAAACAGTTCCGCTATGAAAATGTTATGGAAGTGCCTAGACTCCAAAAAATCTGTTTGTCCAGAGGAGTAGGAGAGGCTGTTTCCGATAAAAAACAAATTGAATACGCCGTTCAAGAATTTTCACTGATTAGTGGTCAAAAACCAGTGGTCACAAAATCAAAAAAGGATATCTCCAATTTTAAACTCAGAATGGGAGTTCCTATTGGTTGTAGAGTAACCTTGCGCAGCGAAAGAATGTATGAATTCCTCGACCGCTTGATTAGTGTTGCATTACCCCGCGTTCGTGACTTCCGCGGCGTACCGGCTAAAGGATTCGATGGTAGAGGTAACTATACCATGGGAGTTAAAGAACAAATCATCTTCCCTGAAATTGATGTTGATAAAATCAATAAGATCGCTGGGATGGATATAACCTTCGTAACCACCGCTAAAACCGATGAAGAAGCATTTGCCTTACTAAAAGCGTTTGGAATGCCATTTAAAGGAGGAAAAAACTAATATGGCAAAAAAATCAATTATTGCAAGGCAGCAAAAAAGAGAAGCAATGGTTCTCAAGTATGCTGAAAAAAGAAAAGCCTTAAAAGAAGCTGGGGATTATGCAGCTTTATCTTTACTGCCAAAGAATTCTTCCCCAGTACGGTTAAGAAATCGCTGTAAACTTACAGGAAGACCAAGAGCATATTTGCGTCAATTTGGCCTTTCACGAATCAAATTCCGCGAACTTGCACTGGCAGGTCGTATTCCTGGTGTAACAAAAGCCTCCTGGTAAGAAAATTATTATGACTGATACCGTAGCAGATTTCCTGACCCGAATTAGGAACGCAATTAAAGCCAACCACAAATTCGTCGAAATACCAGCGTCAAATCTTAAAAAAGGAATGACTCAGGTGTTGTTTGACAAAGGCTATATCCGCAATTTTAAATTTGAGGATACCGAAAATAAACAAGGAGTGATTAAAATCGCTCTCAAATACGATAATATTACCCGGCGTCCCGCCATTCAATCCTTAACTAGAATTAGCAAACCAGGTTTACGTAAATACTCTGGGGTACAAACCATGCCCCGTGTATTAAACGGTATGGGGATCGCTATTCTATCCACTTCAAAAGGAGTAATGACAGATAAGGAAGCCCGTAGCCAAAAAATCGGGGGTGAAATTTTATGTTATGTCTATTGATTAAGTAAGATGTCAAGGATCGGAAAAGCTCCCGTAATAATTCCAACCGGTGCCAATGTTGCGATAAATGGTCATACAGTTATCGTTAAAGGCCCGAAAGGACAATTGTCCCAAACTATCGATCCGGATATTTCGGTATCTATCGAAGGGAATACCATTCTGGTAACCCGCCCAACCGACCAAAAGCGTCATCGTGCTTTGCATGGTCTCTATAGAACCCTAATTCATAATATGGTTCAAGGAGTAACTGCAGGTTACGAGAAAAAAATGGAAATGATAGGGGTGGGATACAAGTGTGAAGCGAAAGGTCAAAACCTAGAACTCTCGCTCGGTTTTTCTCACTTGGTAGTGGTAAATCTTCCAAATGAAATTAAAGTAGCTACAGAAACTGTAAAAGGAAAAAACCCAACCATTACGCTTTCAGGATATGATAAGCAGTTGGTAGGTCACGTGGCTGCAAAAATAAGATCTCTAAGAACTCCTGAACCTTATAAAGGAAAAGGAATTCGATTTGTAGGAGAAGTAATCAGAAGAAAAGCAGGTAAAGCTGCTGGTAAAAAATAATCGGTATGTCAGATAAAAATAAAAAAGCCTCCCGAAGAGTACGTATTAAAGCTGGTATCCGTAAGCGGGTAACGGGTTCTGCGGAAAGACCTAGATTGTCAGTGTTTAGAAGTAACTCCTTCATATACGCTCAATTGATAAATGATGATAACGGAGTTACTTTGGCTTCTTTTTCCTCAGCGAAAAAAGAAATCAGAGAACAAAAAGTAAGTAAAACAGAAGCCAGTCAGTTAGTTGGTAAAAAATTAGCTGAAATAGCTTCTGCAAGCGGAGTATCTGCAGTGGTATTTGATCGTAATGGATTTAAATATCATGGAAGAATTAAAGCACTTGCCGAAGGGGCACGTGAAGGAGGATTGGTTTTCTAAACCCTATTGACACATGAATTCCACACACATAAAAAGAGTAAGATCAAGCGAAACTGAATTGACAGATCGGTTGGTGAAAATTAACCGGGTAGCTAAGGTGGTTAAAGGGGGACGTAGATTTAGTTTCTCTGCAATCGTTGTAGTTGGAGATGGATTGGGCGTTGTGGGACATGGTCTCGGAAAAGCCAATGAGGTAACCAGTGCTATTTCTAAAGGGATAGATGATGCTAAAAAGAACCTCGTAAAAGTACCTGTGGTTAACGGAACTGTACCCCATGAAGTAATTGGAAAATACGGAGCAGGTAAAGTATTGCTTCGCCCAGCTGCACCTGGAACAGGTGTTTTAGCAGGGGGTGCAATGCGCGCCGTTCTCGAAAGTGCTGGCGTTACCGATGTATTGGGAAAATGCCTAGGGTCTTCTAACCCACACAACGTGGTAAGAGCAACTATAGATGCATTAACCAAAATGAGAGATGCCTATGCAGTTGCTAAAGATAGAAATGTTGAACTAGCACAAGTTTTTAAAGGCTAATACTACTATGGCAAAGATTCGAATTACACAAGCAAAAAGTGCTATTAGTCGCCCGAAAGATCAAAAGGCAACCATTCAAGCATTAGGTCTGGGAAAAATTAACCGTTCTGTAATTGTTGAGGCAACTCCACAAATTATTGGAATGGTTAAGAAAGTAACCCATTTGGTTAAAGTAGAAGAAGTTACAGGATTATGAAATTACATACACTAGCCCCAGTAGAAGGTTACGGCAAAACCCGCAAAAGGGTAGGGCGTGGACAAGGTTCCGGAAGAGGAGGAACTTCTACTAAAGGAAATAAAGGTCAGCGTTCCAGAAGTGGTTACAATTACCGTTCATGGTTCGAGGGAGGTCAAATGCCCCTTCAACGCCGGTTACCAAAATTTGGTTTTAATAATATCTTTAGGGTAGAATATAGTCCGGTAAATCTAGATGTACTTCAAGCGCTTATTGAAGCTAATCCACAAGTGACTGAAATTGATCCTGAAATGCTTAAATCTAAAGGGATTTTATCTGGTCGCTTGGTAAAAGTGAAAATTTTAGGTAGAGGCGAAATTAACAAAGCCATTACCGTAAAGGCCCATCGCTTTAGTGAAAGTGCAAAAGCTGCTATTACTGCTGCAGGAGGTTCTATAATCGAAATCGAAAGATGAAAAACCTAATAACGACCCTTCAAAATATTTATAGAATTGAGGAACTTCGAAATCGAATTGGATTAACCCTAATTCTATTATTGATTTTTAGGTTCGGTTCTTATGTTGCTTTACCAGGGGTTAATTCTCTTTGCTTAACGGAAAGATTTGGTTCTCTTCAAGGTGAAGGTATCTTAGGATTTTTAAATACTTTCGTTGGTGGAGGATTTTCTAGAGGTACCATTTTCGCTCTGGGGATTATGCCTTATATCTCAGCATCCATTATTATTCAATTATTGGGCGCTGCTGTTCCTGCTATTCAAAAACTTCAAAAAGAAGGAGAAAGCGGACAGAAAAAATTAAACCAATATACCCGATATGCAACCGTAGTAATTACCTTGGGGCAATCCATCGGTTTCGTTACCAACCTTCTTGGAACCTACCCTGGTTGTATTGCATCCACAGCACCAATGTTCTGGGTCAGTGCTGTTCTTATCTTAACTGGCGGTACGCTATTTCTAGTCTGGCTCGGGGAAAGAATCACAGATAATGGGATTGGAAACGGAATATCTCTCATTATTATGATCGGTATTATATCTGAATTGCCCGGATCTTTGATTAATGAAGCACAAGCCTCTGGAAGTATATTGTTTTTCTTTATTGAAATTATCGCACTAGCACTGGTGATGATGGCTGTAATTGCCCTCACTCAAGCTACTCGTAAAATCCCAGTTAATTATGCTCGCCGAATGGTAGGCAATAAAATTATGGGAGGCATGACCACAAACGCACGTCAGTACATACCCTTAAAAGTTAATGCGTCAGGAGTTATGCCTATCATATTTGCGCAAGCAATTATGTTTATCCCAGCAACTGTGTTTCAGTTTTTCCCAGATAGCTCTCTTTCCGCAACTGCAGGTTCTTGGTTCACTGACTTTACCGGCGTGTTCTATAATCTAACCTTTGCATTTTTAATTATTCTTTTCACTTATTTCTATACTGCAATTGCAGTGAATCCAAGTGATATTGCAGATCAATTAAAAAGAAATGGGGGTTTTATTCCTGGAATTAAACCTGGCAAAAAGACATCAGAATTTATCGATACTGTACTTTCTAGGATTACACTTCCTGGATCAGTATTCTTAGCAGCTGTAGCCATTATGCCTGCAATGGCAACCTTGTTGGGCGTTTCCTCTGGATTTGCACAATTCTTCGGGGGTACTAGTTTGCTAATTATGATTGGAGTAGTATTGGATACACTTCAACAAATTGAATCCTATTTATTAATGCGCCATTACGATGGTCTGATGAAAACAGGCAGAATTAAAGGCCGTCAGTCTCAGGTAGGAGTTATGGCCTGATGAATATTACATTAAAGACCGAGTCAGAAATTGACATGATTCGGGAAAGTTCTTTGTTAGTGAGCCGTACGCTAGGGATGATTTCAGAAGAAATTAAACCCGGAGTCATTACCCTTACCCTGGATAAATTAGCAGAACAATTTATACAGGATAATGGGGGCATACCGGCTTTCAAAAATTATAAATCAAGTCCAGATTCGGATCCCTTTCCTTATACCTTGTGTGTTTCTTTAAATGAAGAAGTCGTACACGGTTTTCCGGGAAAGGATAAAATTCTACAAGAAGGAGATATTGTTTCGATCGATTGTGGGGTTTTGAAAAATGGTTTTTATGGGGATAGTGCATTTACTTTTCCAGTAGGTCAAATTACTCCTGAAAAAGAATTATTGCTTCAAACCACACGTGAAAGCTTGTATGAAGGAATTCAAAAGGCAATTGCGGGAAATCGTATCGGAGATGTTGGATACGCAATTCAACATTTCGTAGAATCAAAGGGATATTCGGTAGTGGTAGAAATGGTTGGGCATGGGGTAGGTGTAAAATTGCACGAACCTCCTGAAGTACCCAATTATGGAAAAAAAGGCCAAGGTGTTTTGCTGAAAGAAGGAATGGTGATTGCGATTGAACCTATGATTAACATAGGTAAACGCCATATCCGTCAAGCAAAAGATGGTTGGACAATTTATACCGCCGACAGAAACCCTTCTGCTCATTTCGAACATACAATTGTAGTTCGAAAACAAAAAGCAGAAGTACTTTCAAGTTTTGAGTTTATTAAAGAAGAATTTTGTAGAAATACTTCCTCCCTACAACCACAAATTGTTGATGAATAATAAAGGAGAAACGAATGTCTAAACAAGCCTCCATAAAACTGGATGGTACCATCCTGGAATCACTTCCTAATGCTACTTTTCGGGTAGAATTGGAGAATGGACATGAAATACTTGCGCATATTTCGGGCAAAATGCGCATGCACTATATTAAAATTTTGCCCGGTGATCGTGTGAGCATTGAAATGTCACCTTATGATTTAAGTAAGGGACGTATCATTTACCGTTACAAATAACCATGAAAGTAAGAGCATCAGTTAAAAAAAGAAGTGTTGATTGTAAAATGATTCGTCGTAAAGGCAGAATCTATGTAATCAACAAAAAGAACCCTAAGTTTAAACAAAGACAAGGTTAATTTTAGTTATATGGCAAGGATTGCAGGTATTGATTTACCCAGAAACAAAAGAGGTGCAATTGGACTGACCTACATCTATGGGATCGGAAGACCCAGAGCTATGGAAATCTTGACACGCCTAGAAATTTCACCCGATAAAAAGGTGCAGGAATGGTCTGATGATGAAGCAGGGGCAATTCGTAAACTGATTTCTGAAGAAATCAAGGTTGAAGGAGCCCTTAGAAGTGAAGTTCAATTGAATATCAAACGACTGATGGATATTGGTTGTTATCGCGGACTTCGCCATCGTAAAGGTCTCCCCCTTCGTGGTCAAAGAACACGAACAAATGCCCGTACCCGGAAAGGCAAAAAGAAAACAGTGGCCGGAAAGAAAAAAGTTACTAAATAATTAACTCGACCTCCCTTTATTATGGCGAAAGTTGTAAAAGCAAAAAAGAAAATTAAAGTAGACGCAATTGGACACGTTCATGTATCCACTACTTTTAATAATATAATTGTAAGCATTACCGACCTTTCTGGTAATGTAATAAATTGGGCTTCTGCCGGTAAAATGGGCTTTAGAGGGTCGAAAAAAAATACCCCCTATGCTGCTCAGGTAGCAGCAACTGAAGTCGCTAAAGAAGCCTATGACTTAGGCCTCAGAAAGGTAGAAGTTATCGTTAAAGGAACAGGCGCAGGAAGAGAGTCCGCTATCCGGGCAATTAATGCAGCAGGTATTGAAGTTACCTTAATTAAGGATATCACTCCAATTCCGCATAACGGCTGCAGACCACCTAAAAAACGTAGAGTTTAATTTTGTAATTTCGAGTAGAATTCAATGGCAAGATACAGAGGTCCCAAATCCAAAATCGCTAGGAAATTTAAAGAACCTATTTTAGGTCCTTCTAAATCCCTAGAAAGGAAAAATTACGCCCCAGGAATCCACGGTAAAAATAAACGTGGTAAACAATCTGAGTACGCAACCCAGTTGGCAGAAAAACAAAAAGCTAAATACACCTATGGCTTATTGGAACGTCAATTTTCTAACGTTTTCAAAAAGGCAGCTAGAAAAGCAGGGAAAACCGGAGAGGTAATGTTGCAATTGTTAGAGTCCAGATTGGATAATACAGTTTACAGATTAGGCTTTTCACGCACTCGTCGTCAAGCTAGACAATTAGTTACCCATTGTCACGTAATCGTAAATGGGGGAGTCGTAAACATACCTTCTTTTGCACTCAAGCCAGGCGATGTAATCGAGATTAGGGAAAAAAGTAAATCCCTTGAAGTTGTGAATGATTCTCTTGTTCATCATAACAATAGATTCTCTTGGTTAGAACTTCAAAAAAATCTTTATCAAGGAAGATTTCTTAATTATCCCGACCGGTCAGAAATTCCTGAAAATATTAAGGAACAACTAATCGTAGAATTGTACTCTAAATAATTTTTAAAGACCAGAACCCACACTATGGCTATATTGCAGTTTCAGATGCCCGAAAGAGTTGTCTTGGAAAAAGACAATGATTTTTATGGTAAATTCTTATTCAGACCGCTTGAAAAAGGGTATGGCATTACTATTGGAAATTCCCTACGGAGAATCCTCCTTTCCTCTTTGGAAGGGTATGCAATTGTTTCAATTAAGATTCCTTCCGTTGAACATGAATTCTCAACAGTAAAAGGAGTATTTGAAGATGTTGCTGAAATGATTCTGAACCTAAAAGGAGTCCGTCTGAAGAAAATCCTAGATGGGGAAGATAAAATCTTCGTTACCGTTAGAGGAAAAGATGTTTTCACAGCCGGAGACATTGCTTTACATACTAACGCTTATCAGGTAACTAACCCTGATCATATTATTTGTCATCTTGATAAAAATATCCAGTTTGATATTGAGTTAACGGTGGGTAAAGGAAGAGGATATCGTTTGGCTGAAGATAACGTTCAAAACGATACTCCCTTAGGCGTTATCGCTATCGACTCTGTTTTTACACCAATCAAAAATGTAAAGTATAGTGTTGAAAATACCCGTGTAGGACAACGCACTGACTATGAAGAATTAGTCATCGATGTAGCTACTGATGGTACAATTGATCCTGAAGATGCATTAAAAGATGCTGCTAATATCCTGATCAGACATTTTATGCTGTTCAGCGATAATAGTATTCAATTAAAAACTGAAGAGCCTGTTCAACGTAAAGAAGTGGATGAGAACTTCTTGCATATTAGAAAGTTGCTTAAAACTTCTTTAACAGATTTAGATCTTTCAGTTAGAGCTTTTAATTGCCTTAAGGCTGCCGATATTAAAACCCTCGGCGACTTAGTAAGTTTTAATATCGCTGATATGCTTAAGTTCAGAAATTTCGGTAAAAAATCTTTGACTGAATTAGAAGAACTTGTTGCGGAAAAAGGGCTAACGTTCGGAATGGACATAGCTAAATATAGACTTGATGAAGAGTAAGCACCATGAGACACGGAAAAACAGTTAATCACTTAGGGCGTACCGCCTCCCACCGGAAAGCACTCCTTTCCAATATGGCAAATTCCCTTATCCTCCATAAACGGATTACTACTACTTTAGCAAAAGCTAAAGCATTGCGCAAATTTGTTGAACCCTTAATTACAAGGTCTAAACAGGATACTATGCATTCTCGTAGAACGGTATTTTCCTATCTCCAAAATAAGGACGCCGTTAAAGAGCTTTTTTCTGAAATTTCAGATAAAGTTGCTACCAGAAATGGAGGGTATACACGCATTCTAAAACTTGGCTTCCGTCATGGTGATAACGCGGAAATCGCAATGATCGAATTAGTAGACTTTAATGAATTCATTCAAGCTACTCCTAAGAAAAAAGCTACTTCCCGTCGTCGTAAGCCAGCCACTAAAAAAGTTGCCGAAACAGCATCAGAAAAAACAGAAGTTATCGAAACTCCTTCTGAAACCTCAGCACCTGAAGCCTCAAATGAGGCTACTACACCTGAAAATACAGAAGGTTAATCGCTATATTTCAAATAGTTAACTAATAAAGCCAGCATGTATGCTGGCTTTTTAGGTTATACCCGTCATGTGTACAAGTCATTTTGAGCGATTCAAGCAATAACCGTAGGTTAGTTCCATATATTGACTGCCTAAATGACCCGACGTAAAAAAGCAATCTTCGTACTCGATACCTCTGTTCTTCTGTTCGACCATAACGCAATTACTAGTTTTCAAGAACACGATATCGCCATTCCTATTACGGTCCTCGAAGAAGTAGATCAGTTTAAAAAAGGAAATGATACCCTGAATTTTGAAGCAAGAGAGTTTATTCGGTTGTTAGACCGAATCTCAGGGAATCATAAACTACAAGACTGGATTCCCATCGGTGGACCTGAAAAAGGAAAATTAAAAGTTCTGATGTCCCAAAAATCAGAACAAGATGCTGAAGTAGTATTTAATGAACGAAAGGCAGATCATAGGATATTAAATGCAACGGCAGCATTGATGGCAGAAGTGCCTGACCGAAAAGTGATTTTAGTAACGAAAGATATAAATCTAAGATTAAAAGCCAGATCCTTAAGTATTGCTGCAGAAGATTATGAAACCGGAAAAATTAAGGATGTGGATACTTTGTATCAAGGAAAAACAACCCTTGAACATGTCCCTCAAGAAACAATAGATTTAATCTATAGTCGCGGATACGAAGAATGGAGTGCTTTAGCTCAGTTCAGTCCCTGGAAAAAAGAATTTCCCCCAGCGCATCATTATTTTATTTTAAAAGGAAAATCGGCATCCGTATTAGCAGTCTTTAATCCCATTACGCAACATATTGAAAGGGTTCAAAAAGACCATGCCTATGGGATCAGACCCCGAAACGCAGAACAAACTTTTGCTTTGCATGCAGTATTAAACCCAGAAGTTCAATTGGTCACCATCCAGGGAATAGCCGGAACTGGAAAAACCTTGTTAGCCTTAGCTGGAGCTATGGAGCAAAAATCTAGGTTTCGCCAAATCTATCTCGCACGACCCATTATCCCCCTTAGTAATAAAGATATTGGTTTCCTGCCTGGCGATATTAAATCAAAAATAAACCCGTACATGGAACCCCTTTGGGATAATCTTAAATTGATTCAATCTCAATATCAGGAAAAAGACAAAGAGTACCAAAAAATAAATGAAATGGTGGAATCTGAGAAACTGCATATCACTCCACTTGCTTATATTCGGGGTAGAAGTCTCTCACATATTTGTTTTATCATTGATGAAGCTCAAAATTTAACTCCACATGAGGTTAAAACAATTATTACTCGAGCAGGAGAAAAAACCAAGATTATTTTCACCGGCGATATTTTTCAGATCGATACTCCTTATCTTGATGAACAATCTAACGGATTGTCCTATTTAATCGATCGTATTAAAGGTAATTCTCTCTATGCACATATCACCCTCGAAAAAGGTGAACGTTCTGAATTGGCCAATTTGGCGAGTCGTTTATTGTAATTTGTGCTATTGGGTAAGCTTGACGTGCCCACAGGTTTTAGCACAACACTACCCTGAACTCAAATCGCAGATAAGAATTATAGCACCCGGAAATGAATCACCGGTAAGCCTCCTAAAAGGGGAAGGGCAATCTTTTTTCCTGTTGGCTACTATTGACCAAAAAGGCGGAAAAATAAAAGATTCCTATGGTTGTACTGATATGTGGATAGCTAATATTCATCTCAACGGAGAGATAATTTGGCAGAAAACGATTGGAGGTCCGTTTTGCGATGTGCCCTCCCATTTATCCTGGCAAAATGGAGTAGTTTGTATTTCTGGTTCCTCTGCCTCATTAATAGATCATCCTGAAGCCATTGACCGATATAGAAGTGGAGATGCGGTTTTTGCTCGAATTTCCCCTGATGGTCGTTTGCTTTCCTATGTTACCTCTGGCGAAACAGGTCAGGATTTTGCTGCACAATCCATTTCCATCAACGATTCAATCCTGATTCAAACCGGCTGGTATGATTCACAATTAACATTATCTCCTTCCAAAAATGGAAAATCAGATATCTGGATACGTTCTTTTGGAGAAGATACACTAACTAGATGGGAAAAAGGAGCAGGAGGAGATGGTTTGGATTGGCCTGTTGCCATTAGTAAAATAGGGAAAGAATGGATCATTGCAGCCAATACTTGTCCAGCTATTGAAAACGCTGATGTACTCTGTTCCCCTTGGATACTTTGGGGAGATATTAACGGAATTATAAGAGGAAATCAACTTCTAAAGGTGAAACCAGGCGTAACGCTTACTTCCATGACAACAAATTTTCAGGGGCAAGTTTTACTTGCTGGAAAGCGAAGAAATGAACTAGGAAATGATCAATTCTGGTGGGCACTTTCAGATAAGGTTGGAAACATCATTCAGGAATGGGAATATGGCGGATCCGGAAGTGAATATATTACAGGTGTAACTGCTTTAGCGAGAGGTGGTTGGGCAATGACAGGAACCTCTTGTTATTATAACCTAGAAAATGAGTATATCAAGGGCGGAGAGGATCTGTGGGTTTTTCGTTTGGATAATACTGGGGCACCGGAATGGAAACGAACTTTTGGGGGAAGTAGAAATGA
>RFSG01000130.1 GCA_009924095.1 Sphingobacteriia bacterium | reverse complement strand
TATCCTCCCTTTTTCCATTTTAATGGATAGATTTCGCTTTCCATTCTGAATATAACTTTTAACTGCCGACAAGCCTAATCCTGTTTCTATTGAGATTTGCTGATAGCTTTTTTCTTCTAAATAAAACAATCGTAAACATACTTGTTGTCCTTCGGGTAGTTGAGCAAGGTTTTCCATGAGTTCAGCAAGTTGAATTTCGTGTTCTTCTTCAGGATGCAGTTCTCCGGGAAATTCCATACTACCCATTTCAGGAATAGCAGAAATGCCCACCGAACGTTTGGATCTAACAAACATCAACCCCTTGTTTTTACTAACAACATAAAGCCATGATCTGAATTGTACAGGAGATTCCTGTTTAAGTTTTTGTAATAAGGATTCAAAAATATCCATCACTAAATCCTGAGCGTCATTTTCGTTGTCGGCATATTTTCGGCAAACTCCATACACGAGGGTTACATATCTGGAAAATAATTCAGCTACATACCTTCCATCCCAGGAATTACGATACCGTTCCAATAATTCCGAATCTGATAATTCGGTTAAATCGGGTTGCGATTGTCGCAAAAAGGATATGGCGAGAAAAATTACCATGTATAAAGTAAAAATACAAAATCCTGATATACTGACAGATATATTATTTATTAGTTCTACTTTATGGAATTTGTTGAAAAATCCCATCCTCCCTTCAAACAACATCAACTTATGAAAACTTCACTGATTTATTTTGCTGCTTTTGCCTTGGGGGGCATGTTCCTTACTGGATGTTCACATCGTTCCACTAAGGATCAACAAACTTCTTCTACAAAATTACCTGTGGAGGAACAGTACATAGATTCCATGAATCTAGAGCAAACCCCAATAATAGACAATACCCAAAATCTGGGATTACAAGAAACACAACCTCCAATTTATGAGGAGAAAAATAGAAATAGATTACCGACTAAAGCTATTGAAGATTATTCAGGTACTCCCACACAAGCAGGGGAAAAGTCTATTAGAATATCCTCTAGCGATGCGGCGATTGGAGCAGAGAAATACGAAACTTATTATCATCCTGTAAATCCCGTTGTTCCTTATGAACCTGTAGTACAAGTACCCGATAATTCCAATGAATCATATGGTGCATTTTTGGAGCAGCCTTGGCAATCGGTCGTAAAAGAAGCGCTCTCTACTTTTTCGATTGACGTTGACAATGCTTCTTATACCAATATTCGAAGGATGTTACAATCCGGATCTCTTCCTCCTAAGGATGCGGTACGCTTAGAAGAAATGATAAATTTCTTTACTTATTCATATCCTCAACCTCATGGAGAACATCCCTTTTCGTTCACCACAGAATTAGGCAATTGCCCTTGGAATTCACAACATAAAATAATTAGAATTGGAATGCAGGGTAAATCTATTCCAACTAACCAATTGCCCAGTATGAATCTTGTATTTCTATTGGATGTATCCGGGTCCATGAATTCCCCCAATAAACTTCCATTATTAAAAAAATCACTATTAAATCTTTGTCGTTATTTAAGACCTCAAGATAAAATATCCATTGTGGTATATGCAGGCGCAGCAGGGATGGTGCTTCCTCCAACCCCAGGGAATGATGCCACTAAAATTTCTCAAGCCTTTGAACAACTTCAAGCAGGGGGTTCTACTGCAGGGGGGGCGGGTATTGAGTTGGCCTACAAAATAGCCGTTGAAAATTTTATTCCCAATGGACTCAATCGAATATTGTTAGCGACAGATGGAGATTTTAATGTGGGAGTTTCTTCTCCTGATGCATTAAAAACTTTAATCGAAGAAAAAAGAAAATCAAATATTTATTTAACCGTATTAGGATTTGGAATGGGTAATTTAAAAGATGCTAATATGGAAGTATTAGCGGATCATGGAAATGGTAATTATTATTACATCGATACCTATGAAGAAGCTTGTAGAGTTTTAGGAGAACGTTTAGATGCAACCTTGTGTGCCATTGCTGGAGATGTTAAATTCCAATTAGAGTTTAATCCTGGCAAAGTAAAATATTATAGATTATTGGGATATGATAATCGAAGAATGGCAAAAGAGGATTTTCATAATGATTTAAAAGATGCAGGTGAACTTGGGGCTGGACATACGGTTACGGCTTTGTATGAGATCATTCCTACTTCCAGCAAAGTAGAACCATTGGGCTATGTTGATCCTTTAAAATATCAAAGCGCTCCCGAAAAAATCATCCCCTATAATAATTCTCCTGAATGGCTTACCTTGAAACTGCGGTACAAAAAACCAGGGGAAAATGTAAGCAAGCTTTTAACCCAAGGAGTTGTATTTAGTGGATCTGATCATCCTTTAAGTGAAGACCTTAAATTTGCTTCAGCAGTCGCAGGATTTGGATTAATATTAAAGGATAGCGAGTTTAAAGGAAATTTATCCTATTCGTTGGTTAAATCTTTAGCCTCCGGAGGATTAAGTAAAGATCCAGGTGGCTATCGGGCTGAATTTTTGAGATTGGTATCTATCGCCGAATCCTTAGATCCTAAACCACAAGCACAAAAATAATAATCAAGAATATAATAAACCGATTTATAATCCCTGGGTAGAGAATCTGCTCAGGGATTTTCGGCTACCATGCGAATGATCTCATCTCGACTGGATTGTACCGACAATGCATCTAAAATATTTAGAAATTCTTGACGATCCAAAGTGTAAGCATATGCCATTTTCATAACCTCTAAACGATACGATTCTACACTAATGGTTTTTACAATACTCCTAATTTGTTCAGCTTTAAAACATTTATATTGAATAATCTGTTGGCGTGCCAAACTTGTACGAGACGACATCACAGATTGTTGATTAAGGCTATTTACGATTCTTACCATTTGTTCATTCGAAACCGAACAAGCAGGAGGAGTAGGCGTTGTTATACCTTTAGGCCCTGATTCTGATAGCCATCTCTGCCAGTCTCCTCGATTATTTTCTTGTTGAAAAACTTGCCGAGCTAAATATAAATTTCCAATATCATATACATATACTGCGGCAGGTTTAAGAAAATTTAATCTGGAGGATTCTACTTTAAAGCTCATCGATAATTGCATTATTTGCGCAACCGAATAACATTGTCCGGCTAAATTCGAAGCTAAATAATTCATTTTTGCCTGTTCGGAAGATTGTTGCTCTACACCCGACAATATTTTTTGAAAACTAACATTATCGAGATACATCTGGCATCCCTTATTTCCTGTATAAACAGAAGCATCCGGATAGATAATTGCAGGGGGCAAAGGATTGGGTGTAGTTTGAGGGAAGGGCTGTCGGATATATTCATATAATTTGAACATCATTGATGCCTGAACAAAGGCATCCATAACGGCAAAAAACTCAGTTCTATCGTAAACTGTAAGCCAGGCTTTTTTGGCATAGGTGAGGCGATCATAATCATCCCCAAATAATTGAGCAATCTCTTTAATTTGCTGGCTGGTCAAACATTGTCTTTCGGAAAGCTGCATAGCGCCTGCTAATAAAGCTGAAGCTCCTAATCTTTGTCTTAGGTTATTTTTTTCCTGATTAAACTGAACTTCAGCCAAAGGCTGATTGCAACTCCCTTGTGCCTTACCTTTAATTGGCAAGGAAAATGTGCTGATTCCAAAGGTCCAGACAAAAATTAAGATTATCCACTTTATCATTTCACTAAAATAATCATATCCTTCGACAAAGGAAAATTACCCTATTCCCTAAGATTTTGTAACTTGGTACATATGCGAGGTTCATTTGTTATCTATTGGTCTTTATTAATCCTCTTGGGATTGGGAATATTTTCTGGTTTGCAAGCTCAAAAAAGCAATTCCGGTGAAATATCCTTTCAATGGAATGAACAGAAATATCAATTGGCAATCACTTCAGTTGAAGTTCAAAAAAGTAATTTAATTAAAGTTCGCCTCAGAGGAGAAAAAAAGGGTGATACGTTATGTATGTTAAACTTTGGAATGGTATTAAAATCTTGGACGATTGGAAAACAATCTTTGGCAGACACGATTCCAGATATTTCTTTAATGGTTGAATTACCCGATAAAAAATCGTTTCAATTCTCTACCGCTACTGGAGCTGCTAAAAATATGTGGATTCGAAAATCTCCACAGGAAAATAGTAATCTTCCTTTAGAAACTGGTGTAACAGATTTAAATATTAAAAATGTAGAATTTAAATCCGGGAATTTATGGGTTAGTGGTACTTTTCAAGGAACTTATTTAAATTCTTCAGATACTAAAAATCCTCAACCTGTTAAAATTAAAAATGGTCAATTTAGTTTCCGATTATAAATAGTAATAGCAAAATTCATAACGATCTTTAATATAAAATAAAATATCATTTCCAATTGTCCAATTATCCAAGGATACCCCAGTATTTCCAGTAGAAAGAATTATTTCTTGAATTTCAATATTGTTTTTATAAACTCGAAGAATATCTGTTAACCTACCTGTAACATCAACGACAGGGCCAGAAATAATTAAATACTCTTTATAAGCAATTTGCTGTACTTGTTTAAACCAATTATTCTGAAATTCAATCGGTAACTGAGAAATTGAAATTACCTCAGGAGAAAATAATTGAACAGCACTACCCACTTCTGGCAAATCTGAAAGGGGCAATAGTACCTCTTTATCTTTCAAGAATAATCGCGCATTACCAGCAATAAAACCTCCCCAAGTTGCTCCTTCTATTTCATGCGTTAGATTTCCATCATAATAAAATAACAAGGCTTCAGAAACCGGCAATCCACCGGGAGATAATCTTGAAAAAACAAACCACGGCCCCGTACCAGCAATTAAACTTAACCTCCAGGAATTAACAGGTGCAATTACTGACAGATTAAATTCTTGAGGCAATATCATTGGAACCTTTGCCCACATGGCTTGTAAGGTCTTTGCATCGCGCAACTCTAGATACCAATAGGGTTGAAAAGAATCCAGTATTAATCGAAATACCGTGGCTGGTAATTTTAGGGTGTGGGGATTTTCTTGCAAAATCATTCTGTAACTTTCCGCAAATTATACAATGCAAGTAAAACCACAACCTATTAGAATTTTAGGGGTAATTCCAGCCCGGTTTGCCTCCACCCGCCTTCCAGGAAAACCCTTGGCGCTAATTCAAGGAATTCCAATGATAGTAAGGGTTTTACAACAGGCAAATCAATGCCAACAATTAACCGAAGTTATCGTTGCAACCGATGATGAAAGAATATTATCAACGGTAAAAGATGCCGGCGGAAAAGCAATTCTTACCAGAGCGGATCATCCTTCGGGAACAGATAGGGTAATTGAAGTAATGGAACAATTTCCCGATTATGATCTTTACATCAATATACAAGGGGATGAACCCTTTTTAAATCCTGAAGATCTCGATAAATTAATTGCTCCGTTTATTTTAGATAATTTGTTTGATATTGGCACATTAGTTTGTCGAATTTATTCAGCGGAAAAACTTACTTCTTCTTCAGTAGTTAAAGTTGTAAAAAATAATGAAGATGCAGCTTTATATTTTAGTCGGCATCCGATACCGTATTTAAGATCAGAAAATGACCCCAATAAATGGCTTAAATGGCTTACTCATTATACTTATTTACAACATATTGGGGTTTATTTATTTAAAAAGCAGGTATTACAAAAAATTAAATCCATTCCGGTATCGGCTTTAGAAAAAGCGGAGTCATTAGAACAGTTAAGGTGGTTGGAGGCCGGGTTTAAGATATTAACGGTGGAAGTTGAAAAGGTGGGTTTGGCGATAGATACTGAGGAAGATTGGCGAAAAGCAAATGAGGGGTATTTAGATTAAAAAAATAAAAAATAAATTATGGTATTGAAATAAATTCATCTTGAAGTATTAAGTTAAATAATTTAGGGTCAATAAAGTAGGACCAGAAAAATATTTTGGGGTAAAAATTAATTAGATTTTAAATCAATAAGTTTCCGGAGGGGTTTGGGTGATATTTTTTAAATTGCGACTGTCGGGGAGGTGGGCGCGGG
>RFSG01000129.1 GCA_009924095.1 Sphingobacteriia bacterium | reverse complement strand
GAAAAACTTAGAAAATAATCTTTTTCCTGATTAAAAATTAAACGGAATCTGTAAAGATTCCGTTTTTTTTTTGATCTCATTTAATAAAAATGAGTGCTATTAGCCCAAAAAAAGCAATAGGAGTTTTAGTTGTGCTTTAATCCCAATAATACACGAACTTTAAGGTTATGACTTCAATACAGAATGTAAACATTAATTGGGTAGTAAACTCAGGTAATTTGAATTTATTTTCTCAAGATACCCTAACAGGAAGGGCAGACTTTGACATTTCTACTGGATTTTCTTCCTCAATTATTTATGTAATGGGTACAGGGGGGTATCCCTATACATCTGCAACTAATTCTTTTGAAGTAACCAGTTGTAATGGAGATTTTTGTTTTTTTGGTGGTTTTGGAACGCTCCCAAGAATTTGGATAGCGAATGATATAAATGCACCACAATCCGGTTGTTTTTCTACAATTGTTCTTGCCGGAAAAGACATAACATTTGTAGGACACAATTCTGTAACCTTAAATCCTGGATTTGAGGTGCAATTGGGAGCAACATTTTCAGCTTTTTAAAAATGTGGGTAAATAAAACTTTTAGCTGGATATTAATTTTTTTGCTCATAGCTTGTAAGCATAAAAAAGAAGTGATTGAAACGAATAATCAGGTATTAGCGGGTGTGGTTTCTTCAAATATGACATATTATGATTTTGAACCAGATATTGTAAATGATACGATTTTTGAACTTGCTACTACTCTTGCTGTAGATCTTAATTTAGATGGAACACGTGATTTTGCATTAATATCGTATTTTGATCGGGATATTTTCGGGCATGACTTTCTTACCTCATCTTTGATTTTAAATAACACAACCTTAAACAAAATTAGTATTCTTGCCAAAGACCCAATATACTATTATTACGTTCCTCCAGATTCCGGAGAAGTACAGTTTAGGGGATATGTTAAAAAATTAAAATATAAAGATGTTATTGATGGAAATTGGTCCCCTATGGATAGTTTATATAAAGGATTACCATTAAGGGGCAATGAATTTTATTTTGCTGTACGTTGGTCAAACGGACAGGATCCCTATGAAGGAGCAGCCAACAACTGGAGAGATGCAAGGAATGTATATATGGCTTTTCGTAGGGAACAAGGTAAGGATACTTTGTATGGCTGGGTGCGCATGTCGGTGGAGGGTTACACCAAAATAATACTGCATGATTGGGCGATTCAGAAGCCGTAAATTATAAAGATATATATTATATACATAATATATAATATACATTTATGTATAAGTATGCAATAGGAGTTTTACATTAGCCTAAATCCCCATAATACTTGAAATTTAAGTCTATTATACCTTCAAATCTTATATTAGCAATTAATGAAATCGAGTTTAGCAATTATTCTTTTTCAGCTTAGAGTGGAATGAAATTGAGGAATGGCATACATGATTTATGTAAAATCTCAGATTGCTGAAATATTCTTTCTTGAAATAGGAAGGTTCAATAAATAATTTTATTAATTCTTTATTATTTTATGGAATAATAGGGCTAGATAATAACTTTAATTATTAATTACCTCGTTGCCATGGGCAGGTCATTTCTACACCATTCTCCCCAAGAACCTACATATAGATGCGGAATTGTATTATTTAAATAGGCAAATGCCAAAACCATTACTGCCGCTGTAACGCCCGATCCACAATGTACTCTGACCGAATCTACTGGATGCGGAATGGTATTGTTCATTTTATTCTTTAAAATATCCTTAGAATGAAAGTAGCCCTCCTCCGTAAACAATTCTGTGTAGGGTAAATTAATGGCTCCCGGAATATGACCAGCAATAGGGTCAATGGGTTCTCTTTCGCCCCGGTAACGATCGGCATCTCTTACATCAATTACAGGATGCAGAAGGGAAGGGGGATTTTCCAGCATATCTTTTAGTTCTACTCTGGGTAATTTCCAGGGGGTAGGTATCCAGGAACCTGGAGGGGGAAGGGGAGGGGTTTGAGATTCTACTGGGTAACCTACTTTAATCGCTGCTGATAATCCTCCATTGATTACTTGAACGCTGGGATGTCCTGCGGAAGTGAGCACCCACCAGGCACGGGCAGCAGCCATAGCGCTATTTTGGTCATCATAAATTACTATTTTGCTATTAGGATGAATACCTAACTTTTCGGCAGTTTTCTGCAAATCCGAAAAAGTGGGTAAAGGATGTCTGCCCCCTTCACGCGCATTCATAACAGGTGCTGACCAACAATATTCTAACGGTGCAAACAACGCATTTGCTAAATGTTGTTGATTGTAATTATTTTCGGCATCCTTGCTGGATCGAGCATCCATTAGGATTACATCAGGAGATGATTTAAGCGTTAATAATTCTTGTGCAGAAATTAATGGAGAGATGGGTATGTCAAACCTTATATTTTCCATAGGATTTACGTTGTCATATTTATTAATAAAGAATGTTGTACCTAATTTTTTTAATAGTTACTAAATATTAAATTCTTTAGGTTACGATTTTACCAAAACGGCATCCACCAAAGAATCATGCCAGGCTTGATTTCGGGGAGAGAATAAAATCCAGATAAATCCCATCCCTAAAGCAAGTGCACTCATTATTTTTCCAAAATGTCGTCCTGTGGCTCTTCCCCAACTTAATCTTCCGCCTTCCAGTGCTTGTACTTTTATACCCATTGCGGATTTGCCAATGGTGGCCTGGCGTTCACTACTTTCAAATAATGAAAAATATAACCAATTTAATACCCCTCCGAATATTTGTATTTTTAAATCGCTGGAATATTCTATCCAATTATCTCCCCCGATACTAAATAATAAAATTCCACTAATGGTATTTAATAATAAGATATCTATTAAAAACGCTAATAATCTTTCACCGAATTTAGCATAAATAGGTAGGATATTTTCAGATTCAATATATGGGGAATTATTAAATTCCATAATTATCCCGCTAAAACTGAAATTAAATCAAATTCAGTGATAATATCTAATTTTCCATTTTCATCTTGCACCAATACTGCCGGATTTTCTTTATTAATCATTTTAGATAATACATCCATACGGGTGGAGGGCAATACAAATGGAAAGGGATCATTCATAGCAAACGTGACGGGTTCATTTTGCAAAGAGGGATCATCCAAAATAGTATTTAACACTCTGCGTTCTGTTATACTACCAATTACTTTTCCAGCATCAATTACCGGTAATTGGGTAATATATTTTTGACGAATTAAATTAATAGCATCTTTTAAAGTATGATGAGGAGAAAGCCAGGTAAATTCACTTCCCGGATCTTTTCTTAACAAAATATCTTTTGCTGTAAGCATAGTATTTTCTTCCAGGAAACCATGATCACTCATCCAGGTATCACTATAAATTTTACCTAAATATCGGGTGCCATGATCTGGCAGTACCACTACCATTACCGATTCTTTGGATAAATCTCTTGCATACTCTAATGCTCCATGCATGGCGGAGCCACAGGACCAGCCCACGAACAACCCTTCCATACGAGCGAGGCGACGTGACATTAAGGCGGCATCTTTATCGGTTACTTTAATTATTTTATCAATTAAAGACATATCCGTATTTGCTGGAATAATATCTTCCCCAATTCCTTCCGTTAAATAGGGATGAATTTCGGATTCATCGAATATTCCAGTTTCATGTAATTTTTTAAATACCGATCCATAGGTATCAATTCCAATTACTTGAATATTGGGATTTTTAGATTTTAAATATTTAGCAATACCTGAGATTGTACCACAAGTTCCCATCCCTGCCACCAGATGGGTGATTTTTCCTTCGGTTTGTTCCCATATTTCCGGACCAGTAGTTTCAAAATGCGCTTGGGTGTTGGATAGGTTATCGTATTGATTCGGATAATAAGAATTCGGAATTTCTTGGGATAATCTTTTGGCTACGGAATAATAAGATTTAGGATCATCTGCAGCAACGGCAGTAGGGGTAACAATTACTTCTGCTCCGACGGCTCTTAAGATATCCATTTTTTCTTTGGATTGTTTATCGGGCATGGTGAAAATGCAACGATAACCTTTGATAGCTGCCACCAGTGCCAAGCCCATACCGGTATTTCCGGATGTTCCTTCAATAATAGTTCCCCCAGGTTTTAACAATCCTGATTTCTCAGCATCTTCCACCATTCGAATGGCGATACGATCTTTAATACTATTTCCGGGATTAAAATATTCCACTTTTGCTAAAAGGGTAGGTTTAATATGCGCACCCATCTGATGTAATCTAATCAAAGGAGTTTGTCCAATTGTTTCCAGAATATTATTAAGCCACATAAGTATAATTGAAGATTAGCAAATATAAGCAACTAAGCGCGAATACAACGATAGCGTATATGATAATTATATCAACAGTCTATTAATTTAAGGTTGGGTAAATATTGAATTGATAATAAAGAATTATTATCTGGAACCCAGCATAAATCTTAATTCCATTTTTTCTTTGTAAACATCCATATCCAGATATCGGGCAGCAATTGGACTGATATATAATAATACTTTTTCGTCCCAGATTTGGTTAGCAAAAGGCCGAAGGGTTTTTACCAGCACAAATTTTTCATTCATTGGATTTACCACTTTAATTAAAGTTCCTTCGGGAAGTTCACGATGGAGTCCATACATAGGTTCTTCGGCTATTCTGGAGTCGGTAATTACTTCAATTTTTCCAGGCCACACAACATACCATGCGGGGGTTCCGCGTAAATCTTTTCTATAGGTGACGATTGCAGAAGAGTCTAAATAATTAGGTTTTGCATTTACCTCCGGTTCAGGAATTATTCTTTCGGTAACCGTTAAGGTAGAAAGGGCACCTGCACTAGGTTCAGGTGAAGTTGTTGTTGCTGGAGGAATAGAATCTGATTTAGGGAGGCTTGGTTGAGATTCCTGCACTATTTCAGGGGGAGTGGGGGAATTAGGGGATAAGGGGACAAGATAAACAGTTCCCACATTTAATGCGTCGGATTTGCCGGGATTAGCGGTTCGCAATTGATCCACGGGTATTCGATATTTTCGTTGCAAGCCAAAGAGAGTTTCTCCTTTTTCAACTTTATGCAGGATATATGATTTATCTCCCACTTTACGAATTCCCACTGAATCCTTTATTGATGTAGCTGCAATAACAACATTAGTTATTATCAACAGAGATATTATAACTTTATATATCGTCCTCACTTTTACCATTTAATTCCATTTCTACTCAACGCATTTTGTGCACCTGTAGAACCCAATCGTGCGGCGGCCTGATAGGCTTCCACCGTTTCTTGTATTTTTCCCATTCGTTCATAAGCCATTGCTAAATTGGTCCAAGAGTTTACCTCTTTAGGATCAGCTTGAGTTGCCTTTAAGAAATAGGTTGCTGCTGTGTCAAATGTATTTTCTTTCGCATAGACAATTCCTATTCTATTAAATAAATCAGAAGGGGACGCACCCGCTTGAATGGCTTTTTCAAACCATTGAATCATTTCTGGTTTATTAAGAGATATTTCACTCACTTCTCCCATTCCCACCATTGCATTTTTTTCTTGAGGATTTAAGGTTAATGCTTGCGTATAGGAATATATTGCACTATCTAATTTACCTAAGGATTTATAAGCATTTCCTAAATTATTCCAGACTCCGGGATTATCTTTAAATATTTCTAAAGATTGATGATAACAATTCGTTGCAGTTTGAAATTCATTTAATTGAACGTAGGTATTTCCTAAATTAAAATAACCGTCAGCAAATTTTGGATGAATTTCTACTGAACGTTTAAAATACGTTAGGGCAATTAAGGGTTGTTTTTGTTCCAGATAAATAAATCCAATATTATTTTGGGCGGATTCATTTTCTTTATCTAATTCGGCCGCTTTGATAAAGTCCGCAACTGCTTTATCTTTAATTCCTTGTTGATAATAAAATTTTCCGCGGTTATTATAAGCTAAAGATAAATTCGGATATTTTTCAATCATATCACTAAATAAAGTTTCATCCCCTTTCCAAACCT
>RFSG01000128.1 GCA_009924095.1 Sphingobacteriia bacterium | reverse complement strand
CTTTTTCAATATCTGACTTTTCTATTTATTATTAATTCTACCCTCGCCCAACCCATTTGTACTTTTTCTTGTTGGATCCCGCTTGATACCTTAACCCTTCCCAATATAGCCAGATGGAGTAATATCCGCCAGGACACACAAACAGTCCTCCAAAAAAACTTACCGCTATTTGGCGCTCTCCCCCAATATTTAATTGAAAATGCAACCAGTGGAAAACTTCAAATTTTTAATTCAATTAGTAACAAACCCATAAATAAAGATGAAGTAATTCCCTACTTAGAGGAATATTGTTGTATGAATAAAAATACTTCCCTGAAATCATTAAACTTCAAACCCTATTCCAGAATTATTTCGGTTACCTATCAGGTTACATTCCATGAACAATCCTTTCGGTTTTTACCCAGTAGAATTTATTTATACGAATATCTACCCGAAAGTGAACAGCCTTGGATAGAAAGAGCATATCTTGAAATAGAGTCACCTTTCTTAAAAAATGAAATTATTAAAAAATTAGAGCTCAATTCCGGAAAATCAAACTGGCAATTATGGATAGAATAATATAATAATAATTTAGACTACTCTAAAATATAAACCTAATTCATTTTAATCACTACAAATTCCATTTCCATCTTATTTTTTATTCAGAGTTGACAATATTTTAAAATGGTTAAACTTCGTTCTTGGTTCTTTCTTAACCTACCCCTAAATTAAACAGGAAAAAACTAAACCTTATTCCTTAGGGAAAATGGTTATTCTTTAAACTAATAATCGCCATTTTTATAGAGTTAAGCCCTGTTTTTTATATTTTCAGGTAGATTTTAGAAAGTAGAATTATCAAAAATCAGATCTCATATAAACTGATGCTTTAGTCAGTTTTCGGAAATAATACTTCTGCTGGATTAAACTTCAAACCTTTATCTTTGTCTTGCAGCAGTCCGCACTGTCGCTGTGTCTGGAAACAGGCAGGGAGGAAAGTCCGGGCAACACAGAGCAACTTGCTTCCTAACGGGAAGGCAGGGATTCTGAGAAGATTCTTTGACAGATAGTGCCACAGAAACTATACCGCCGGTTGAAAAACGGGTAAGGGTGAAAACGTGAGGTAAGAGCTCACGGTCTTATTGGGTAACCATTAGGGTGGGTAAACCTCAGGTGTTGAAAGACCAAATAAATCCCGGGCCGTCAGGTGGCTCGTCTGCAAAACCTTAGGGTTTTACCGGGAAGGGTGGGTTGATAGAGCGTTCAGGTGACTGACCGCCCAGATAAATGACAGTGGCTTCCGCTTTGCAGAAGTACAAAACCCGGCTTACAGGACTGTTGCTTCTTTGATTATCATACAGTTTTAAGTAACTGTTCTAAATACTGTTGATCTACAACCGAAAAATCAGACAACTTTTCACTATCCAAATCCAGCACCCCTTTTATTTTTCCAGACACATCTCTCCAGGGAATCACAATTTCACTTTTAGATAAACTGCTACAAGCAATATGTCCTGGAAATTTATCTACATCCTCTACAATAATGGTTTGATCTTCCCTTACTGCTGCTCCGCATACGCCTTGATGAATAGAAAATCGGGAACAAGCAACTGGACCCTGAAACGGACCTAATACCAACTCTTCCCCTTGCAGACGATAAAATCCAGTCCATAATATTCCTAAAGCAGTGTGCAGCACCGCACAGAAATTAGCCATTCTCGCAATTTCATCCGATTCGTAACCTAATAATGCTTGAATTTGTGGACCAATTGCTTGATACAATACTTCCCGATCCTCGGTAATGGGAATATTTAAATTTTCTGACATACCTCAAATATACAGTGCCCATTAACATTTCCGATACCCTAACCTGACTATCCCTTATCTTTGCCCTTGATATGCAATTTTTACTTGACCTTTCCGCAGAAACCTGGCTAATGATTGGTTTTGGATTATTAATCCTTATCTTTTTAATATTAGACTTAGGTGTTTTACATAAACATGCCGAAAAAATAAGTACACATTCTGCATTATTACAAACCTTATTTTGGGTAAGTATTTCATTATCCTTCGCATTTTTAATTTGGAAATTTGATGGAGGAACTCCTGCAGAAAGAAGTAAAAATGCAGTAGATTATCTTACCGCTTATTTAATGGAATGGGCACTTTCGGTAGATAATCTTTTTATTATTTTATTAATTCTCCGATATTTTAAAATTGCCGAAAATCTTTATCACAAAGTATTATTCTGGGGGATTATGGGTGCCTTGGTCATGCGGGGAACCTTTATCACCGTTGCCTGGCAATTAATTGAACATTTTCATTTTATATTATATGTATTCGGTGGATTTTTGGTATTTACTGGATTTAAAATGTTAAATAGCAGTGGGCAAGAAGATTTTAATCCGAATGACAATTGGATGGTAAAATTTGCCAGAAAAAATTTCAGATTAACCGATGAATTTAATGGAGAGAATTTTACCTTAAAAAAAGCCGGAAAATTATATTTTACGCCATTGTTCCTGGTAATATTATTAATTGAATCTACCGATTTAATTTTTGCATTAGATTCTATTCCTGCGGTATTTGCAATCTCTCAAAATCCATTTATCGTTTATACTTCTAATATTTTTGCGGTGATGGGGTTACGAGCCTTGTTTTTTTTATTGGCAGATATTATGGATAGATTTCATTATCTCCAAAGAGCCCTTTCTTTTATATTAATGTTTATAGGAATAAAAATGTTACTAGCCATTTCTGGGGAACCATGGTTTATAAAACTAACTGGAATAGAGTTGGGAATACATATTCCGGCTTGGGTTTCTTTATTGGTGATATTAACCGTATTAAGTGGGGCAATTTTATTTTCCCTGTATGGACCTCCACCTGAGGAAGATGATATGGAAAACAGGGAGGATTAACCTTCTTTAAAAAATAAATCAATTTAATATTTATTTAAATATTGAATTTTATTGTTGGTTGATTTATATTTTAAGAGTATCTATTGGAATTAAATACTGTTTCAGTATTCAGAAAAAATAGGATGTAAATTTCTTATAGTTCAACAATATTTCTCCTGTTAATATTTATTTTTAGGAAGCCCGGTGATTTCCTACCTTTGAATACCTTTTTCACCGTTTGAAAACATTATCCACTCCTGAGGTTCCTCTGTTAACGCCCCGTAAAGAAACCTGGATGGTGGTTTTATTGGTGGCAGTACAATTCACACACATTGTAGATTTTGTGGTGATGATGCCCTTAGGGCCTAAATTGATGCGGGCATTTCATATCGACACCACACAATTTGGCATATTGGTATCCGCTTATACCTTTAGCGCAGCTATCTCAGGGTTATTAGCTTCCTTTTTATTAGACCGATTTGATCGGAAACGTGCCTTATTAGGATTGTATTTAGGCTTTAGTATTAGCACCTTGTTTTGTGCTTTATCCGGTGCGTTTATGCCCTTATTAATTGCCCGCATATTTGCAGGATCGTTTGGCGGAATATTAAGTGCATTGGCCTTGGCCATTATTGGAGATTATATCCCCTTTGAACGTAGAGGTAAAGCAACAGGAGCAGTGATGTCGGCATTTTCCTTAGCGTCAGTAATTGGCGTACCCATTGGGTTATGGCTGGCCGAAGCCTCCGACTGGCATGCGCCCTTCTTTTTATTAGCCATGACTTCTTTACCCATTATGGCAGGAGTATGGGTGTTGATGCCCCCTTTGCGATTACATCTAGATACCCCAAAACTTTTATCTCCCTGGAATCAGGTTAAATCAGTAGGCTTAGCCCGGGCGCCTCAACAGGCCTTAGCCTGGATGGCCATTATGATGATGGCTGGATTTTCGGTTATTCCTTATATCAGCACTTATTTGGTATATAATGCAGGCTTACCCGAAGACCAATTGGCTTGGATTTATTTAGTAGGTGGAGTTTTAACTTTTGGTTCGGCTAATTTATCCGGACGATTAAGCGACAAATTTGGAAGCTACCGAGTATTTTGGATTGCAGCATTAGTCTCTACTATACCCATATTAATCATCACGCAATTGGGGGTTTCCTCTATGCCAGTTATTTTATTGGTTACTTCCTTTTTTATGGCATTCTTATCTGCCCGACTGGTTCCGATGATAAACTTAGTTACAACTACAGTTCCTCCGCATCAGCGTGGCACTTTCATGAGTTTAACGGCAGCGGTACAACAAATGTCGGCAGGATTAGCAGCATTAATCGCCGGGAAACTAGTGAGTGAATTACCCAATCATACCCTTGCAGGCTTCGACACCGTGGGCTTCTTTGCCATAGGGGCTACCTTATTGGCCATCCCTATTGGTGCGCACCTCAAAAATCTGTTGAACCACCAGAAGCTTTCCGAATCATTCGTTCCGCCTCCTCCTCTCCAAGATACCGATCAATCAGCCAATGAACTCCATACAATACCGGAGTCATCAAAATAGCCACTATGAATTTATAGGTGTAATTCACCACCCCAATGGCTAATACCAAACTTAACTCCCATCCTGCCCCAATATAAAAGGCAATAAATAATACTACAAAACTATCTATCAACTGAGAGATTAAGGTAGATCCGGTTGCGCGAAACCAGATATGTCGATTACCCGATATTTTTTTTAACCGATGAAAGACAATTACATCCACCATTTGTCCAATTAAAAAAGCAAATAAAGAACCGATGATTATCCATAATCCTTGTCCAAAAATACTTTGAAATGCAGATTGCATATTCGGAACCCCTTGCTGTATGCGGGAGTCAGTCCAAAAGTTAGCCGGCATTAAATTAATAGCAAAGGTTACCATTATAAAAGCATAGGCAATAATAATAGCAGCCAAGTAAGATAAAAACCGCACCCCTTTTACGCCATAGTATTCATTAATAATATCGGTTAACACAAATACAAAAGGCCATAATAAAACGCCTGCAGTCATGTTAAAAGATAAATGATCTTTCCCAAACAAAGAGAAATCAAAAGCGGATATTCCTAAGGTTGCTTCGAGAGAAAAAATCTTAACGCCAATAAATTCTGCTAATAATGCATTCCCAATAAAAAGCGCACCTAAGCACAATAACAACTTTTGAGATTTAGGCATTCGAAAAGGGTTGAGTAAGGTCAATGATTTTGCCCTCTTCTGCCAAATAACTATTCGGAAAGATCGCACGGGCTTCTGCCAAAAGGGGTTCTAAATCGGGATAACGGGCTGAAAAATGCCCCAAGATTAATTGTCCTGCTCCTACTGCTAGAGCGGTTTTAGCTGCCTCCCCTGCTGTGGAATGTTCAGTAGTTTCTGCTTTGGCTTTCATTTCTTCCATAAAGGTGGATTCGTGATACAATACCGAGACAGATTGAATCAAAGGAAAAAGTGATTCATGATATCGGTTATCGGAACAATAGGCATAACTAAAACCAGGTGTTGCAGGTTCAACAAAAGTTTCGGGTAGAAAAACTGTACCATCGTCTCCGGTAACCGGCAACCCTTGTTTTAACCAACGATAATAACTACTGGGAACTCCGGCTTCCTGCGCCTTAACCGCATTTAATCTTCCGGGCTTTGCTTTCTCCTGAAACAAAAAACCATTACAATACACTCTATGTTTTAAAGGAAGTGTGCTTACTTCCAAACCACTATTTTCAAATATTTTTTCACATACCTTGGAGGTTAATTCATGTATATTCAAATCAAACCGCATTTTGGTATCTGAGGCTTTGAATTGTAAATACAAGATATCCTTCAAGCCAGCAGGAGCATACACGTCCAAAGGTCGGGTTCGCTCCTGATTATTCATCGTACATAACAACCCTACCAATCCAAAAAAATGATCTCCATGTAAATGCGAGATAAAAATTGCATCTAATCGGGGTAAGCGAATATTATATCGTAAAAGCTGAAATTGTGTTCCTTCTCCACAATCAATTAAAAAAATCCGATCATTGTGCCAAACTACTTGTGCACTGAGATGACGTTTGAACGCTGGCGTCGCAGAACTGCTTCCCAGAATACACAATTGAAACATACCGATGCCGCTAGCCTTAGAGG
>RFSG01000127.1 GCA_009924095.1 Sphingobacteriia bacterium | reverse complement strand
ATCTTCGGAGATAAAGCAGGAGATGTGAAAGATGCATCCTTAAAAGCGCCTCCATCTGTAAGAGGTGTGGTAATCGATAATAAGTTATTCTCTAAAGACCGTAAAGAAACGGGTAAAGGAAAAACCAACGAGAAAAAACTTCTGGGTGATTTGGAAACAAAATACAATGAGAATATCTCTGAACTGAATAAACTTATGTTAGAGAAACTCATGAGGGTATTAGGAGAGAATAAATCCAGTAGCGTAAAAAATAAATACAATGAGGAAGTTATTCCTTCTGGGCGTAAATTCTCTGAAAAGAGTTTATCCGGACTTAACTTCAATGATTTAAATCCTAATGACTGGACTTCAGATGAGGGAATTAACCGGTTAATCAAAGATTTATTTCATAACTACAAACGTCGGTTTAACGAAATAGACGGACGCTACAAACGAGATAAATATCAAATATCTGTCGGAGATGAACTACCTCCTGGAATTATCAAACTTGCTAAAGTTTATGTGGCTAACAAACGTAAACTGAAAGTTGGGGATAAAATGGCAGGTCGCCATGGTAATAAAGGGGTAGTGGCAAAAATTGTTCGTCAGGAAGATATGCCTTTCCTTGAAGATGGAACTCCTGTTGATATTGTTCTGAATCCTTTAGGGGTACCTTCTCGTATGAACTTGGGTCAGATTTATGAAACCATTTTAGGATGGGCCGGTCGTAAACTTGGCGTTAAATTCGCAACCCCAATCTTTGATGGGGCAACTGCCGAAGAAGTGAATGAAGAACTCGTTAAAGCAGGATTACCGGCTTACGGAAGAACCTATTTATACGACGGACAAACCGGAGATCGTTTTGATCAGCCTACCACAGTTGGAATTATTTACATGCTGAAATTGGGTCACTTGGTGGATGATAAGATGCATGCTCGTTCTATCGGTCCCTATTCTCTTATCACTCAACAACCCTTGGGAGGGAAAGCCCAATTCGGGGGACAAAGATTTGGTGAGATGGAGGTTTGGGCACTTACTTGAGGCTTTCGGTGCTTCTCATATCCTTCAAGAATTGCTTACCGTTAAATCGGATGATGTTATCGGTCGTGCCAAAACCTATGAGGCAATCGTTAAAGGGGACAATATTCCAACCCCTAATATCCCTGAATCCTTTAATGTTCTTTTACATGAACTAAGAGGACTCGCACTTGAAATAACCTTAGACTAAGCTTTTAAGAAAACCACTATGTCCATCAAAAAGGATTTCAAAATAAAAAGTAATTTTAATCGCATCACCATAAGTCTTGCGTCTCCAGAATCAATCCTGGATCGCTCTCATGGAGAGGTGTTGAAACCTGAAACTATCAATTACCGGACCTATAAGCCGGAAAAAGATGGCTTGTTCTGCGAACGGATTTTCGGTCCAGTGAAGGACTATGAATGCCATTGCGGAAAGTATAAGAGAATCCGGTATAAAGGAATCATCTGCGATCGCTGCGGAGTTGAAGTAACAGAGAAAAAAGTGCGTCGGGAAAGAATGGGACATATCTCCTTGGTAGTTCCAGTTGCGCATATCTGGTATTTTAGATCCTTACCGAATAAAATCGGTTATCTTTTAGGGCTACCTTCTAAAAAGCTGGATCAAATCGTTTATTACGAAAGATATGTTGTAATAAATGCTGGGATAAAAGCAGAAGAAGGAATCACCAATATGGACTTCCTAACCGAAGAAGAATATCTGGAAATTCTGGAAACCCTTCCAAAAGATAATCATTTACTCGATGATGAAGATCCTAATAAGTTCATCGCTAAAATGGGTGCCGATGCACTCGAGATGTTACTTAAACGCTTAAATCTAGATCACCTTTCTTATGATTTAAGAGATCGCGCAGCTCGTGAGACCTCTCAACAAAGAAAAAATGACGCATTAAAACGTCTTAAAATTGTTGAATCTTTCCGTTCTGCCAATCGCAGAATTGAAAACCGCCCAGAGTGGATGATCATCCGCATGGTTCCGGTTATTCCTCCAGAATTGCGCCCGCTGGTTCCCCTCGAAGGGGGACGTTTCGCTACCTCAGATTTAAATGATCTGTATCGTCGGGTTATTATCAGAAATAACCGACTAAAAAGATTAATTGAAATCAAAGCCCCTGATGTTATTCTTAGGAATGAAAAAAGGATGCTTCAAGAAGCCGTGGATTCCTTATTTGATAATACCCGTAAGGTAAATGCAGTAAGAACAGAATCCAATCGTGCGCTTAAGTCTTTAAGTGACATGCTAAAAGGAAAACAGGGTCGTTTCCGTCAAAACCTTCTAGGGAAGCGGGTTGACTATTCTGGTCGTTCTGTAATCGTGGTAGGTCCTACCCTGAAACTGAATGAATGTGGCCTTCCAAAAGATATGGCTGCAGAATTGTTTAAGCCGTTTATCATTCGAAAACTCATCGAAAGAGGAATTGTTAAAACGGTTAAATCCGCTAAAAAAATAGTGGATCGCAAAGATGCAGTGGTATGGGATATCCTGGAGAATGTTTTAAAAGGTCATCCTGTATTATTGAATCGTGCACCAACCTTGCATAGATTAGGGATTCAGGCTTTCCAACCTAAATTGGTTGAAGGTAAAGCGATTCAACTACATCCATTGGTATGTACTGGGTTTAATGCTGACTTTGACGGGGACCAAATGGCAGTTCACGTACCACTTTCCCATAATGCTTGTCTGGAAGCAATGGTATTGATGTTGGCCAGCCATAATATCCTTCACCCAATGAATGGGGCACCTATTACCCTTCCTTCTCAGGACATGGTATTAGGGAATTACTACATGACCAAAGCACGCCCAAATCAAAAAGGCGAAGGCAAAACTTTCTACAGCAATGAAGAAGTGGTTATCGCCTATAATGAAGGAAAACTTGGACTGCATGCTAAAATAAAAATCAGAATCCCTAAAGTGGATCCTGAAACCGGAAAAATTCCAACTGTAGAAAGAACAGGGCTTCCAGCCACCGAAATCATTGAAACTACAACCGGTAGAGTAATCTTTAATCAAATCGTTCCACAGGAAGCAGGTTATATTAATCGACTCCTGACTAAAAAATCCATGCGGGAAATCATTATGGAAATCTTCCGTAAAACCAGCATGACAAGAACGGTAAAATTCCTGGATGATCTTAAAGAATGGGTTTCCGTCATGCATTTAAGGGAGGATTGTCATTCAGCCTTTCGGATGTATTGATTCCTGCTGATAAAGCTCGTTTGATTACTGAAGCAAATGAAAAAATTGCCGAAGTAACCGAAAACTACAACATGGGTTTCATTACTGAGAACGAAAGATATAACCAGGTAATTGATATTTGGACACGTACCAATTCTCGATTAACAGATGTTCTGATCAAACAACTTACAGAGGATAATGATGGATTTAACTCTGTATTTATGATGTTGGACTCCGGTGCACGGGGATCCAAAGAACAAATTCGTCAATTAGGAGGAATGCGGGGTCTGATGGCAAAACCACAAAAATCCTTGAAAGGATCTGTGGGTGAAATCATTGAAAACCCAATCTTATCTAATTTCCGGGAAGGTTTATCTGTATTAGAATATTTCATCTCCACCCACGGAGCCCGGAAAGGTCTCGCTGATACAGCCTTGAAAACTGCTGATGCTGGGTATCTTACCCGTCGTTTAGTGGATGTTTCTCAAGATGTTATTATCACTGAACAGGATTGTGGAACCTTACGGGGGATTACCACCACAGCCCTGAAAGACAATGAAGATATCGTTGAACCACTTTCTGAACGTATTTTGGGCCGTGTTTCTCTTGAAGATTTACGTGATCCTATTACGGATGAGTTAATCATTAAGGCCGGTGACTTAATTACTGAACGAGTTGCCCGTAGAATGGATGAAACGGGTATAGAAGCCGTTGAAATTCGTTCGGTTTTAACCTGTGAATCTAAGCGTGGGGTTTGCGCAAAATGTTATGGCCGTAATCTTGCCTCCTCCGATATGGTTCAGGTAGGGGAAGCCGTGGGCGTTATTGCGGCACAATCTATCGGCGAACCTGGAACTCAGCTTACTTTACGTACCTTCCACGTTGGGGGTACTGCTCAGCGTCTTACTTCTGAATCCCAAATCAAATCTAAATTCGATGGAGAAGTAGTTTTTGAGAATATTAAAACAGTTGAAATGAAGGATGATGGTACCAATACCAAAAGGTACGTGGTCATTGGCCGTTCCGGAGAAATTAAACTTACTGATGGTAAGGATAAACTTTACACAACTTATAATATTCCCTATGGTGCTGAATTGTTGATATCTGATTTATCGAAAGTAACCAAAGGACAAGACCTTTGTCGTTGGGATCCCTATAACGCCGTTATCCTTTCTGAATTCCCTGGAAAAGTATCCTTCGAATCTATTGTTGAAGGGGTTACGTATCGCGAGGAGTCAGATGATCAAACTGGACACAAGGAAAAAGTTATTATTGAAAGCCGGGATAAAACCTTAAATCCTTCTATCAAGGTAACTGACAAAACTGGTGAAATCATAAAAACCTATAACATTCCAGTGGGCTCACATATCATGGTGGACCATAATGATAAGGTTACTTCTGGACAAATTCTGGTTAAGATTCCTCGTCAAACTGGTAAAACCTCAGATATTACTGGTGGGCTTCCACGGGTGACAGAGTTATTTGAAGCACGTAATCCTTCAAACCCCGCGGTTGTTTCTGAAATTGATGGTATCGTAAACTTAGGAACGATCAAAAGAGGAAACCGGGAAGTAATTGTAGTAAGTCGGGATGGTTCTGATACAAGGAAATATCTTGTACCGCTTTCCAAACATATCTTAGTTCAGGATAATGATCTTGTGTATGCAGGTTCACCATTGTCTGATGGAGCAATTACGCCAGCAGATATTCTTAGAATTAAAGGTGCTAGTGCGGTTCAAGAATATATTGTAAATGAAATCCAAGAGGTATATCGTTTGCAAGGGGTGAAAATTAATGACAAGCATATTGAGGTGGTGGTTCGGCAGATGATGCAGAAAGTCTTAATTGAAGATCCAGGAGATACTACTTTCCTTGAAAAAGAAATTGTAGATAGAATTGAATTCCAAGAAGAAAATGATGAAATCTTTGATAAAAAATATGTCATCGAACCTGGAGATTCTGAGTATTGTAAAGCTGGCCAGTTAATCAGTTCGCGTAAGCTTAGAGATGAAAACTCTATGTTAAAACGGAAGGATAAAAAATTGGTGCAAGTAAGAGATGCAAGTCCAGCAATTGCTTATCCTACGCTTCAAGGAATTACCCGCGCTTCGTTAGGTACGAAGAGCTTTATGTCTGCTGCTTCATTCCAGGAAACCACCAAGGTGCTGAACGAAGCTGCGATCTCTGGAAAAGCAGATGATTTACTAGGATTGAAAGAGAATGTAATTGTAGGGCATTTAATCCCTGCAGGAACAGGTCTTAGACAATACCAAGATTTAATCGTTGCCAATGCAGATGAGTTTCGTTCTCTTAAAGAAGGAAGTTCTTCTACAGAAAAAACGGGAAGAGAAAGTTTATTAGAAAAACTTAGAAAATAATCTTTTTCCTGATTAAAAATTAAACGGAATCTGTAAAGATTCCGTTTTTTTTTGATCTCATTTAATAAAAATGAGTGCTATTAATTTAATTGGGGTATTAAATTCAATTAATAAGCACAAATTTTTTTTGAGGATACGAGTTATTCGTCTTTTATTAAATTTTATGAAAGGGTTAAAACCCAAAATTTCTTTCGGCATTTTCCTTAATTGGAATTTTCGATGATTGGAAACTATTTAAGAAAAGCCGATTTTATTATGTTTTGGTTAGTTTTATTGAATCTACATAAATTCTTAAAATCTTATTTCTGAAATGTTTAAATTTATATTTCAAACAAATTAGCTAAAATGGTTAACTTACAAGGGTGTGTACTGTCTTTGGAAAAAAGAAGAATTAGGATTATACATATAAAATAAACTGGAGTTAGATTTTTTAAGTCCAGGGGTTTATATGATAAAAGTACAGGCTGGAAAACTTAACAAAGTTGAAAAATGGATACGCCAATAATCAATC
>RFSG01000126.1 GCA_009924095.1 Sphingobacteriia bacterium | reverse complement strand
TTAAGCCGTATAAGTCATTCAAAAAAGCGAAGGCGGGGATCGCCCGCCGAAGCCTCGCGAAGGCGGGGAAAACCAGAAAGCCCCCGAAGGGGCTTTTTCGTATAGAAATTTAATCAATTTCAATACTTCTTTAATAAGTTCAATTGTGCTGTAATGATATACAGTATTTACTTCCAAACCTTTTTTAACTGAAGAATTCCAATATTCAGCATTACCTTGAGGTATTTTGCAACTGTAATGCATGGGATAGACAATCGACTTTCCTAATATTCACTCTTACTGTACAGATTTTCGAATTGCAATTCAATCATTTCTTTTCTATAGTTTTGGAATCTCCTTATTTGTCCTTTCCTTGGTCTGTTCTAGAGCTTTTAAATCTTCCAGTTTGAGTTCAAATTTTAACAATCTACTAGTAAATCTTACCTATTTTTTATTTTTCCTGTTTTTTATCTTTCTTTGTTCGAAATTCACTAAAAGTATTCTTTTTTTTCTATGAAAAAGTTCATTCTTGTATTTTCTTTTTTCTTTGGCCTTAAAACTGGCGTAATTGCCCAATGTCAGCCACCTGTTGGGGCAGTGGCTTCAAGCCCAAACATGATTTACTATGCGGGTGGTTCTTGCATGTTTTACGATTCCTTATGTAATTTGTTACTATCCGTTCCTGCAGTTGAGGCTTCTTGGTCTTGTTCCCCCGCACTTTCAAAATGGGTAGTGGTATCGCCATCTAGCGGTGGTTATTTTGAATTTCCGAATTATTCCAACAACAACCCTCAAATTAATTTTGATCAATATATGCGACCCTTCTGGAGTGCGGATACAATCTACAACGAACTTATTTTCTTAAATGGCTCAGGTTCAACTGCAAAATTGATGTTCACACCAGCACAAATTATATCGGTAAAGAATTATAACCAAACCATTTCTTACAATCAGGGAACTGATTACACCTTGTCCGGTAATGTTCTTACCCAATTGAATCCGGCAATGTCATCATCGGTATCTTTGACTGTTGGAAGTGGATTGCAAAACAAGCAGCACACTTCATGGATTAATGTTACCTACAAACCTAATAGAAGCGATTGGTCTATTACTAATAATTTCAAGTATAGAGGGTCGCAGCTCCCCAAAACCATGGCCAAATTAATTAGCGGTCAACCAGTGAAGATGCAGGCCATTGGCATGTCAATCACTGCAGGGTTGAATGTGAGTGGGTTTGCAGGAGACCCCAACAATTTTACTCCAACTTTCCCTTATATGCACAGCTATATCGACCTGCTAGGCCAACGTTTAAATCAAGTATTTCCCGGACCTATTACCATGTACAATAGCTCTTGTGGAGGCAAAATGGCGGCATGGGTTGATACGTATTGCCCAGCACTGGTAAATCCGAATAACCCTGATTTAGTTTTCATCGATATGGGCATGAATGATATTTGGGGTACGAGCGCAGTGGCTTTCAAAAACAGCATTCAATCGGCCATGAATAAAATGAAACAGCATAATCCCAATGTGGAATTTGTGCTCATAGGTAATATGCTTCCGGATGTAACGGGAATGGGTGCCCCTGTGAATGGTGCTTCAGACATGTACGGATTTCGAAACCAGTATTTGTCAATGGATACGGCAGGGGTAGTGTTTTTTGATATGACTTCCATCAGCGACACTATATACAACCGTAAAGGAGCCTACCAATGCACGTCTAATTCTTTGCATCCCAACGATTATCTTGCGCGTTGGTATGCACAAGGTTTGTTTCAGATGTTTAACAACTCCAACGTAAGCGGAATAACTGGTGAATTGAACTTGGATGCCGTGACATGTTATCCGAATCCCAGCGAAGGTGAATTGATGGTTGATTTAGGAGAGACACCAACGGCTCCGCTAGAAGTAAGGGTATTAAATCTATCGGGACAGGTCGTTTATGAGGGAAAACAATTCCAGCAAAAGCAACAATTTGATTTTGCTAATCTTCCACAAGGATATTACCTCATGCAATTCGGTAAATCTGACAAGAACAAACAAGTTTCTTTCGTAATTAAATAACCATGAAATTACTTGTTCCTTTCCTGTGTTGCTGGGTGGCAGTCACAGCAAGTGCTACCACCTATTACGTATCGCCCAATGGATCTAACACTAACGGCCTCTCTCCTACTACCGCATGGACAAGTTTGACGAATGTGAATAATTTCACCTTTAGTGCTGGTGATTCAATATTATTCAAAGGAAGCACGACCTTCAGTGGGTATTTAGAAATCTCGCAACAGGATGCAAATAATTTTAACCTTCCGTTATATTTCGGAAGTTTCGATCAAGGAATCGCTACAATTCTTACACCGAACACCCTCAACTGCGGTTTTAAGGCAAGCAATGTACAAGGGGTTCGACTTGAAAACCTGATTTTTCAAGGACCGGGCGCTCAAACCGTATCGAATAAAGACGGGATTTTGTTTTATTCGAATTTAGCCAGTGGATACCTAAAAAATATTCAATTGAAAAACGTCAATGTCAGTGGTTTTGGTTTTTGTGGGATTCGCTTTTATTCGGAATGGTCTGCCAATGTAAACTCTGGATACCGAAATGTACTGATCGATAGTTGTGTAGTGCATGATTGCCGCGAAAATGGCATTGTAAGTTTTGCCTATGATGATCAAAATTACGCTACCTACCAACATTATGGGTTTCAAATAAAAAAATGCCGTGTATATAACATTACCGGATACTCTGCAAATAGCCACAAAGGAAGCGGTATTGTACTCTCACAAATTGACTCCGTGTTAATCGAACGTTGCGAGGTCTTCAATAACGGCGCATTAAATACGGCTTGCGGTGGACCGGGAGGAATCTGGGTGTACGCTGCCAATGCGGTAACCATCCAACATAACGAGAGCCACCATAATAAATCAGGAACAGGGAACGGTTGCGATGGTCTTGGCTTTGATCTTGACGGAGGAACGACCAATTCATTAGTCCAGTACAATTACTCCCATGACAACGACGGTGCAGGTTATTTACTCGGTAATTTTCCCGGTGCAAGGCCTTGGGGAAACAATGTGGTGAGGTACAATTACAGTGTGAACGATGCAAGAACCAACAATAGCCCTGTCACGCTTTTTACAGCACCTGGAACACAATGGAACGGTTTGAGATTTCATAATAATACAGTGATTGTGTCCAACAGCCCGAACAACACCTTTCCTAGTTATTCTGCCCTTCAAATGACCGATTATGGAACACAAATGACTGGTGTAGAATGTTATAACAATATTTTTCTAACCCAAGGGCTTCAAATGATTGACGTGCCCGCCACCTTTACAAACCAAAATCCGGCCTTTATTGGTAATTTATATTGGGCAGGAGGAGGTGCTACCAAGTTTGTATACGGAAACACCTACAATTCATTAAACAGCTTCCGAAATGCTGGGGTGAATTGTGAACATATTCAAAATACGAATTACGGGTACGAAGCAGATCCACTCTTTCCCAATGTTTTTGCTCCGGCACCTACGCTTTATCCTCAAGTCACAGAGATGCTTTCATCGTATGCTATCAACAATGCCTCTCCTGTGATGAATGCAGCAGTGAATATGTCGGCGTTGTTTGGATTCGGTAATGGCTTAAAAGACTATTATGGAAATACAGTGCCAAACGGCCAAGCACCCGAAATCGGAGCAGAGGAAGGGTATTTTATCAATACAGGATTACCCGGTTTATTCCCAAGTGAGAAGATTCGTTTGGTGCAGAATCCAGTGGCTTCAACCCTCCGGCTACATGTGGATTCCAAATGGCTTGGAAGCGATTATGCGATTTTAGATGTATTGGGCAATGAGCTAACGAAAGGAATGTTGCAAGGTGAGGCAGAAGAAATCGATGTCTCTGAATTTTCAAATGGTATGTATTTTATTTTGGTAAAACGGCAATCTTATCGTTTAAAGTTTATCAAAGAGTAACCCCGAAAGGGTTATCCAAACAACCCATCTCAGCAATAAATACGACTGCGTGTCTGTTAAATACACGCTTGCATTTTCATCTTAAAACAGGAATGCAAAAAGTCAGGAGTTATACTTAATTCAACTACAAAACATTCTCGCCCGGGTATAGTTTTTATAACTAACAATAAAAATATATAAAAAAAGGAAACAATATTTCGCATAAAAGTCTCTGAAATAAATGCTGATTTCTTAAAAACTATACGAAGTTTGTTCAACGATGAAAATGAGGCAACAATAGTAATACACCCTTACGGAACAAAGGATGAAAAATGCCACCTGATGAGCACAGAAGCCAAGCGAAAATCACTCAACGAATCATTAGCTAAAGCCAAATCCGGGTTAGTAAAAGAATCGAAGCTTAAAAAGATAAAATGAAACGGATTCTTTTCACTTCTACTGCAAAACTCAGTTTTAAAATTGTTCACAGGATAAAAAAAAGACATACATAAAATCATAGATGTTATTGAGCCTATTCAGAATAAACTATTTTAAGGTATAGGTAAACCGGATGCATTAAAATATTAACTGAAAAGTTTATGAAGTAAAAAAAATAATAATAAGCATAGGCAAGGGTATCCAATAACAGAAGATGATATTACCATTTTATCGTGTAAATTTAATTATTGAATTTATATACATAAAATTGAATCGGGATACCAAATATTATTTCCAAACATCTCCTTTTTATAAATCCTTCTTGCTTCCGATTCTGCACAATGATTATTTAAAGTGCTTAAACTTACGCATGAATTCAAAGAAAGTTGTTAGAATCCTGTAAGCACTTACCAGCTCTTACTCTCCCAACTAGCCTAAGAGGGTTCACCTTAAATATTTCATCCCCTGTTCTTTATTGACAATTATTATTATTTTTTTTTAGCATATACCCCATATACTATAAGATCAATCAATCCTATTTACTTAAAAAAAATCTAACGAAAAGAATAGTAATTTTATAATAGCCAATAAAAATAACTTACGTACGGACTTCACCAAAATCACTATCACCGCCACCATTGCTGCCGATATTAATAAGGTGTGGGAATATTACACCCTACCTGAACATATTACAAAATGGAATTTTGCCTCTGACGATTGGCATTGCCCGAACGCATCTAATGATTTAACTATCGGCGGGAAATATTATGCCCGAATGGAAGCCAAACAAGGAGATATGGGTTTCGACTTTGAAGCATTGTATATTGAGATTATTGGAAAAGAAAAATTATCCTATAGAATGTCAGATGGAAGGGGGGTTAACATACTATTTAAAGAGGTAAATTCATCAACTGAAATAGAAATAACCTTTGATGCAGAATCTATAAATTCATTAGAACTTCAAAAAAATGGCTGGCAGGCAATCCTGAATAATTTTAAAAAATATGTAGAATTAAATACACAATAGATAGTATTTTAATTTATGAAACGAAAAGACATTCTAAAATTACTATCGCTTACGCCAATTTTTATGAATGCTCAACCTCTCCATGAATTAGCGAAAATATTTCAGGAATTACCCGAACAGGGTAAAAAGATGCCGGTATTATTCACCTCTCATGGCATTCCTATGGACATTCCGGTATCGAGAAATGAAAGACCCTTTTGGAAAAAATTATATGAATTAGGGATTGAACTTCAAAATAAATATGAAGTAAAAGCTGCAGTGGTTATCTCTGCCCATTGGTGTACAAATGATAAAACGTATGTGAATATATCTCCTAATCAAAAACAAATATTTGATTATTATGGATTTCCTAAAGAATATTATGAAGTATATTATTCAGCAAAAGGTGCCCCGGAAGTAGCTAAAGAAATTACTTCCTTAATTCCTAATATTTCAGAAACTACCGAATGGGGCTTAGATCATGGCGCCTGGCCTATGCTGATGCACCTCTTCCCGGAAGCAAATGTCCCGGTATTTGAATTAAGTATTGCGTATAATGCTAACCCAATTTATCATTATGAATTGGGAAAAAGTCTTAAATCTTTGAGAGATAAAGGAGTGTTAATTATTGGAAGTGGAGCCTTAATTCATAATCTATCACTGATACGTCCCAAGTTAATGGCAGGAGATAGAACACCGTTAGGTTGGGAGGCAGAATATGATACCTGGTTAAAAAAACAATTGGAAAGCAGAAATATAGATAATTTAATTAATTATACCACCAGTCATAAATTAGGATTAGTAGCCTCCCCTACCCCTGATCATTTTGTCCCCGTTTTATATAGTTTAGGATTAATGGACCCTAAAGATGAATTACACTTTTTTTATGAAACTGAAATG
>RFSG01000125.1 GCA_009924095.1 Sphingobacteriia bacterium | reverse complement strand
AAAAATTAATTGAGAAACTTAAAAAATGGACGCCTAACTATAAAAAGGTAACTTTTTTTATTAAATCCAATCCTATTAAAATGCAAATTAGCCTTATAGACGACGGCAAATTTGAGTACTATTTAACTGCAGCCTAAAAACACATGCCACTAAAGGTCTGAAAACTCAAAATCCAGGTGCAAAAAATCCGATTTTTTCGGTAAAAGGTAGTTTTTTCACAGCCTGACGTTTTGGCGGGTTTAAGAAGTTGGCGATTTCGGAGCACGAATATAGTTGCGAAGAGCCAAATTTTCATTACCACCAATGTTTCAGCGTGGCACTGAACCGCCAATTTCTTTGTAGGAGCTGTTATGCCCAGTATTTAAATTGATTTATCGTAAAGTTCCTTCCATCGAAGGTCAGTCTGTTGAACAACCCAATGTTTTGTTTTAAATCCTCCATTCCTTAAATTTTGATTAATAAATCGACCAAGTCCAGGAGTATATTGAATAGAATTGTTTGAGTTTATTTTTGCGTAAATACCATCAGACAATTTAAAAACGCCATTCAATCCCTTAAATGTGAAACCATCTATGTTACCTGATGGTACTTGGCCATATTCCAAAACAGATAGGCCGCCGTTTTCACCGATTATGTATACTGGAAAATTGCATTTGTTTCTAATCAGTCGGCCCCCCTTTACAACGTCTATTAATTGCAATGCACTACCAATAAGTATACCTATTCCTAGGAATAGTGCTGCAGGATTTTCGTCCCCGCGTTTTAAAACTATTGCAGACCCAACTGCTAGACCAGCTGTAAATCTTGTGTAAGGATCCAAACTTGATTCAGTCAACTTTAACATGGAATAAGATGTGCCAGCGGAAATTGCTGTTATTGTTTTGTTCTTCATTTCTTTCTTTTTATGAATTTAATGTACAAATATTTTTCCAAATATAGTTTCTGACAATATGTCCTAATATTGGGCATAACGGTCCGCGGCTTTGCGCTGCGCGGGACAGTTGACCCAAATGTATCAAATGGATCGGAAATTTTCAACTAACGCGATGATTATGAGAACTTCCTATGCCCGCGTAGAGCAAAACCGCTGTTATGCCCAGTATTATATTGATTTTCTGTATAATTCTTTCCATCGAAGATCGGTTTGCTGGTCAACCCATTGTTTTGACTTATAGCCCCCACTTCTTAAATTCTGATTTATTAGCTTCCCAAATCCAAACGAATAATTGATACTATTGTCATTGCCCAATTCAACGTACACACCATCAGACACTTTAAAAACGCCATTTAAACCTTTGAATGTTAATCCATCAATGGAATTACTTGGCGTCTGACCAGGCTCTAATATTGTCACGCCTTGATTCTCGTCTAAGACATAAAATTGAATATTTGAATCATTCCGCGTAATTTTTCCTCCTTTTTTTATGTCTAACAACTGAAGCAAAGATGCAATACCAAGCCCTAATCCTATATTTCTGGTAGTTTGGTTTTCTGAAAGTGATAAACCAACTGTTGCAAGAAGTCCTAATGACATTCTTGTAAAAGGATCAATTTTATTTTCAATCGTTTTAATCCCAACATATGACACGATACTGGAGGTAGTTATTGTTAATTGGTCCTTTTTCATTTTCTTTTTATTAAATGCTAGCCAAAATTTATTCCACTTTGATCTATCTGTCATATTGTCATATATCTAAAAGCCGAAACTTAAGACTTAATATCTCTTTACTGTCTTTGAAATATTGGGCATAACGTTTTGCGGCTTTGCGAAGGTGGCGATTTCGAAGTCCCGCACTTGCGGGATCAACCAAGCACAAACTTTGATAGAAGCACACAGCTTGACGTGCCTGCCGAAGCGACAGAGAAGGCAGGTTTAACCACTGAACTGCCACTTTTGGGTAGGTGCTGTTATGGGTAGGTTTTTCTTTTCATCTCAAACATTCATTCAAGTCAAAGTCAAGTATTTCAGAATAGCTTTCTCCGTCTTCTTCGTCAAAGTCTGGTTTTGAAATTCTACAACCTTCACCTGTCTCATAATTGAAAATAAATCCTTCTTTTAAAGAACGAATATTCTTAACAGCCCTTTTCACTTTTTTAATGTCTGTTAGATAACCACGAGTTCTGCTAACTTCAATAATAATTTCTGGTTGATTCCAAGTATTGCCATCTTTTTTGATAACAATGTCTGGAATAAATGAACCGTTATTAAAATTGTTGTTCTTAATTCTTAGCTCAGGCGCAACGGAAAATTCAAACTCTTGACCCGAATTGTCGATGTGAAGTCTAATGTAATAAATGAAGCTAGAAATAACTTCTTGGTGTTGTGGTAAATTAAATCCTGATAAACCTTTCATAAATTCTTACTTTTAAAAATGTGGGGTATTTAACCCCACATTTGCTTTTTTATTTAAACTTAATCACATCCGCTTTGTCTGCTTGTCCATAATTGAGATAAACAATAATATCGTCAGCTTTTGGATATTCTTTCTTGGCGTTTTTGATTAATCTATTTCTAACTCCTTCATATTGAGGGTTTCCAAAGCCACCTGTATTGCTTTTTACTGTTCCTAAGTATTCATATTCTAATACTGGTTTGCAATCAGTAAAAATTAATAATCCTTCCACAGTATTGACTTCTGCGTGTGATTTTTTGAGGTCAAAGTTCCCTGCTGTAAAAGCTAAAACTGTCATTAATGTTATACCTATTAGTGTTCCTAAAATTATTTTTTTCATTTTTTTGTTCTCCTACTCGTTTGGCTTTTCGGTGTCGCCCCGTTTTTATTGGTTTCTGGTCTCCATTCTAAGTTTTGTTCTTTCTATCTATTTTTCAAGATGAGTCAAATTTTGGTGGTTCTCTTGTTTGTGTCATTCCGTTCTGTCGTTTTTTAAACTTACCCATAACGGTTTGCAGCTTTGCGAAGGCGGGGATTTTTAGCACTAAATTTCATTAGATGTACAAAGATTGAGTTTAGCACTTCTCTGTCATAGAAGCACCAAACCCCCGCTTTTGCAAAGCGGCTGTTAGCGGCTGGTTTATTTAAATATTCTCTTGTCAAATGGAAATTTATCAATACTTGTGATTGTTATTTTTGAAAAGTCTGTATGATTAGGATTTATAAGCACATTAAAGTCCCCTAGAGTAACAACGGATGGTATGATTAATACACAATATTCATTTTCTGTCACAAAATCTCTTCCAATGTCTTGAGTAGAAGCTGGATGTGGAAATTCTTGCCAGTCTGCTGGCAAGTCTGCTTCAGTTAATTGCTTAACTTTTATATCATCAGGAATGTCAATGGTTATCATCATATAATCCTCTGGCAATGTTGCCAAAGTAAGATGAACAGCAACCTCCGCCATTGCTAATGACCTATTTTGAGCCGTATAAATTAACTCTACACCTACTGGATTCCACCGTGCTCCATACTTAGCAGCTCCTTTTCCTGATAATGGTGTTGCGTGTTTTTGTCTTGCAAGTCTATATACTTTCATCTACACCAAAATTCCGTGATTAATTCGGTTAAGTTCACTAATAACCATTTCCTTTCCGTATGAGTCTTTTAGTAATTCTATTGGCTTGAGTTTTCCTAGAGCATAACTCGGTGTATTAAGCCATAGTTTGAGTTTCTCAATATTACCAAATACGTCAAGACCAACTTTTGTAACTTCCGCCATTTCAATTATTTTTTCAGAATGGATTGGTTTAAAGTGGTGTTCAGGGGAAGTCCTATATCTATGTAGTGATTTTGTGGATATGTCGAGGAAATTCGCCCAATCGTTTTCTGAAAATGGAGTGTAGTTTTGAATTAAGTCAAACAAGGAATAAGGGATACCTGTCCTGATAGCAACTATTATAAGCATTTTATCTTCCAAAAATTTCTCATACGTAACCTGTTTGTTACGCACGCTAATTTTACTTGTTTTGAAGAAGGAAGCTATTTCTTTGTCAAGCCTTCCTTCAATTTTTTCTATTGTTGTCGTCATAATTTTATGATTTAGACATTTGTCCACAAATATAGGACAATTATCTGAACGAAGCAAGTTTGTTTTTGTTGCATCGTTTCGTGAATTTTTTCGTTATATGCAAGGCGAAATTTTCGTTATCTTAACAATCTGGCCAAGTAAAATGTTAGACTATGATAAAATATAGATACGCACTTGACAAGGAAGGAAACCTTATTGATATCATTGATTTAGACCGAATTGAGTTAAAAAAAGATGATAAGTTTTTTGGATTAGATTTTGGACAAGTATTGATTCCTAGACTAGGTAAAATTAAGAGGAAACACTTTGCGCAAAAGCCAAATTCAGAAATCATTGGGAGCGGGGAAACCTATCTACACGCTCTTGGAAAGAAAGTATTTTACGATGACTATGTAAAATGTCTCAAAAATAATATACCATATTATTTTAAATATAAAACAGAAATATATTGTGATAGACTAAAACAAGAATATAAAATTAAATGTCTTCAAAAAATAGAAGAGAAAAAATTTGACTTGACAAAGTATTTCAATGAAATTCGTATAGAAAAGAAAGATGGAAAGTTCATTCCTGATATTATGTTATCAAATTCGCAAAGAGGGGAAAAAATATATATTGAAATTGCGGTAACCCATTGTTGTAAGCTCCCCATTTTTAGTACTGATAGTACTGATTAAAAGTAGACTTTTTAATCTATTTTGAAAAGAAAGCAGTGGGTATAAGTCCAACTGCCTTCCTTTCGTTTTTTATTTGTGCATTACAAACTTATTTCATTTCTCTGTTTTTGCAAATTCACTCTATACTGAACAGGAGGAATACCGTTTAAAGAGTCATGTGGTCTATGATGATTATAGTCTTCTATCCATATCTGAGTGGCCTCTCTTACTTCATCTATAGACTCGAATAAGTAAGCATTTAAAATACTCTGCCTATATGTTTTGTTAAATCTTTCGATATAGGCATTTTGAGTAGGTTTACCAGGTTGGATGTATTGGAATGCAATATTATTTCCCTCACTCCATTGCTTGGTAAGCTGGGCAATAAATTCAGGACCATTATCCATTCTTATCTTTTCAGGTTTACCGTATCGATTTATCAAATGTCTTAATACCCATATAACACGGCTGCTTTTAAGTGAATAATCATTTTCAATAAAAAGTATTTCTCGGTTATAATCATCTATTACATTGAAACTTCTGAACTTCCTTCCATTACTTAATGCATCGCTCATAAAATCTATACTCCAGGTATGGGTAAACGATGATGGCACTGCTAATGGCTCTTTTACTCGGGCAGGTAAGCGTTTCTTACGCTTGCTGCGTAAAGGCAAGCCCATCTTCTTGTATATGCGATGTAATCTTTTATGGTTAATAATAACACCTGTATTCCGTATCCTATGATGGCACTTCCAAAATCCTTCTACCGGATTTTTATCTGCCAGCTCCTTTAACTGTTCCATAATACTACTATCATCCTTAACAGACTTGTAATACAAACTGCTATAGCTAATGCGTAATACCCGACACGCCCTGCCGATGTCTTTTGGCTTCTCTTGGCGAAGCTCGCTAACAATACTTCTTTTAATGCAGGGCTTTAAAGCTTTTTTTCGATGATGTATTTGGCGGTTTCTAACTCTAAAGCCAGATTAGCATACATACGTTTGAGCTTGGCATTTTCTTCTTCCAGTTCTTTTACACGCTTAAGCTCTTTTGCTTCCATACCTCCGTAGCGTTGTCGCCACTTGTAAAAGGCTGCTCGGCTGATGCCATGTTCTCTACTAATTTCTTCTACCGACTTCCCCAAGTCGAATTCTTTTAAAATACCCGCAATTTGTGTGGCGGTAAAGGTGCTCTTTTTCATAGTTGTTACAAATTTAAAAGTTAAAACATTTTGTCTACTTTTAAACTGTACTGTTTTTTGGGGAGCTTACAATTTATATCCTGTCTTTTAGCATAGCATATAACGTAAGACTGTGAAAAAACTCCCTCCTTTATCCCCAGCCCCGTCGTTGAAAAAGACTGTTTCTTGCACATGCCTTAAGGGTAAATTTATATCATAAAACAGCAACATAATTGGCATATATACAAGTTTACTAAAATAAAAAATCCGGCAATAAATGGGGTTACAATCACACCAACCCGAAAGGACTAGAAAAAGTAAATGGTGAAATGGCATTTATCATGACCGTTTACAATATTAAACGTGCCCTGAACATAGTTGGAATTTAAAAATTAATTGAGAAACTTAAAAAATGGACGCCTAACTATAAAAAGGTAACTTTTTTTATTAAATCCAATCCTATTAAAATGCAAATTAGCATTATGGCCGAAGG
>RFSG01000124.1 GCA_009924095.1 Sphingobacteriia bacterium | reverse complement strand
TAAAAATATGGGATATGCAAGGTAAACTTCAATATTCAACGGAATTAACCAAGGATAAAATATCTTTGGCAGGTTTGCCTGCTGGAGTATATGGAATTCAGCTATTGGTTAATGGAAATCCTTATTATCAAGATCGCTTATTAAAATGGTAAATTTGTTTATGAAAAATTATATTCAGTTATGTGTATTTATTTCTTTAGGATTATTGGTTTCTTGCAAACACGATACTCCTGCTATTTCAGGGCCTGAGTTAAGTTTTAAAACAGATATTCAGCCTTTAATAAATTCATCCTGTGCAAACCCAGGTTGCCATGATGGAAATGAAGAATTTAGTCTTCGTACCTACGACCAGATCATGGATCATGGGGACGTTAAATCAGGAAATCCCGAGGGATCAAAATTATATAGAGTAACCACTTGGACTACCTACGAACAAAGAATGCCTCCAAACAATCAACTTTCGGATGACCAAATCCTCCGAATTTATCAATGGATTAAACAAGGCGCAAAAAATAATTAATTATGAAAAATATACTGAAAGGGTCGGGGGTATTATTGGTTGGAATAATCTTGTATTCCTTGTCAAGTTGTTATTATGACAAACGGGATTTAATATCCCCTCCATCGCTTAGCACAACTTCCTGTGATACGGTGAATGTTACCTATACGAATCAGGTGAAATCAGTTTTGTCGGGTGCTTGTACTGGATGCCACCAAGGCGGTGGAGGATCAGGGGGGGTAGTTTTAGATACCTATACTGGAATACAAGCTTGTGGTACTGCAAGACTACTCGGATCCATTAAACATCAAAGCCCTTATAGTGCTATGCCACAAGGAGGAACTAAATTACCCGATTGCCAGATTGCTGTTATTGAAAAGTGGATTCAAAACGGAGCTCCCAATAATTAATCATGAATAATAAATTAATTTTTCAAGTTACTGGCCGAATTGTGCTGCTTTTCGGAATGTTGTTATCCTTTGCACAAGCACAAGATGATTTTTTATCCGCATTAGAAAAAAGTGCTAAACCTGAATTTGTGAGTGCCACATTTAAAGGAACAAGATTAGTTGGGATGCCAACCTGTGAAACCCAAGGAAAAGGTACTTTAGAATTTAGAGTAGCCCACCGCTTTGGGGATTTTAGTTCTGGAGGAAAGAACTTTTGGGGATTAGATGGAGGCGCCACAATACAACTTTCATTTGATTATAGCCTTTCGGATCGGTTAAGTATTGGAATCGGAAGATCTAGTTATCAAAAATTTTATGATTCTAATGTGAAATATAAATTATTTCAACAGACCACCAGTAATAAAATGCCAGTATCCGTAACTGTTATGGCAATGGCTAATTTTACGGACCAAGTGGATCCTGGTAATGTTATTGGCAGGCCTTTTTATAGGTATAAGGTTAATCGCTTTTCATATGTACATATGGTGATGATTGCGAGAAAATTTGGGGAACGATTTTCATTTCAATTAAGCCCTACGCATATCCATTATAATGTGGTAGAAAAAATAACGGATAAAAATTCAATACTAGCTTTAGGTACTTTATCCAGAATTAAGGTTAGTAAAAGAATTGCAGTTACTGGGGAATATATTTTCCGATTAAATAAATACACCCGAAATATGAGCAATTATCATAATAGCTTTTCCTTAGGAGCAGATATTGAAACTGGAGGCCATGTTTTTCAAGTATATGTGGCGAACTCAACCGCTTTAAATCCAGCACAATTTATTCCGTATACTACTTCTAATTGGGGTAAGGGTCAAGTTAGATTAGGATTTAATATATCCAGGGTTTTTTAAGGATTTAATCTCCTAACCATTGCCGGAATTTGGAAGACCTTTCTCGGCTAACATAAATATCTTTTTCAGGTTGAAAATTCAAGTTTATTTTTAATTTTCCATTAAGGTGAATTCTTACTTCTGTAAGAGAGATAGAATTAATTAAATATTTTCTATTTGCTCTAAAAAACATATCCGGAGGAAGTTGTTCTTCAAGATTATCTAAAGTATATTCCAGAATATATTTTTGACCCGAAGTGTGCATAGCAAAGGATACCTTATCTTCGCTAAAAATAAATAAGATTTCATCACATAATAGGGGAATTAATCTATCTCCTTTTTTTACTAAGAAGCGGGTTCTGTAATTTTTTTCTTTAAATACTCCTTGTTGAATGAGTTGTTCTAAGTGTTGAGCAATTTCAGCTTTATTCTGAAGTTGCATGTTTTGATATTTTAGAATTGCATTTTTTACCTGTTCCGGTGCAATTGGTTTTAATATATAATCAATACTATTTACCTTAAAGGCTTCTAGCGCATATTGGTCATAAGCGGTGGTAAAAATTACCGGACATTTTGTGTGAATTTGTTCAAATATTTCAAAACTCACGCCATCTGCCAATTGAATATCTGAAAATATTAAATCCGGGGTTTGAATAGATATTTGCTGAATAGCAGTTTCAACCGAATCGCAAATCGCTAGAAGATTGGCACTTGGAACAGCCTGAAAAATTAAGTTGGATAATCTTTCTGCAGCGAGAGGTTCATCTTCAAAAATCAATATTTTCATGATACCGGAGGATGAGGTAATATAGGAAGTGAAACTATAAATAAATGATCTTGTTGAAAAATCAGAGGTTCATCTGCGCCAATTAATTTATAGCGAGATATTATATTGGATAATCCAATGCCTGTGGAGGTTTCTGCATGTCTTTTTAATTGAAGAGTATTACGTATTAATAATTTATTGTCTTCAATTTTTACCTCTATTGTTAATGGTTTTTGAAGAGAAACAATATTATGTTTTACTGCATTTTCTGCTAATAATTGTAAAGATAAGGAAGGAATAAAGCCAACAGTTTTATCCGGAATTTGTATATCAAAGTGTAAAGATTTACCAAATCGTTGTTGTAATAAATATCCATACGAATGTAAAAACTCAATTTCTGAAGGAATGTCTGCAAATTCCTTTTTACCAGATTCTAACACATATCTATACACATAACTTAATTCCTGAACAAATTGGGTGGCTGCATTTGGATTTCCCTCGATGAGTGCAGTTAAGGTATTTAAACTATTAAATAAAAAGTGAGGATTAATTTGTTGTTTTAGAGATTCTATTTGGGCTCTAAGCTGGGTATCTTCTAACTCTTTCCGATAGAGTTGGGATATATGGAAAAAATGAAGTGCTGTAAATAATATGGTAATAAATAAGGATACAGTTGTGCCAATTATAATGATGCCTCCAATATTTTCCCATAAGGGTTTATTCATTAACCAGCGATAGATCCCTACCAGAATTCCAATGGTTAAAACAGAAACCAACGTTACAGTAACACTTTGAATATATAATCTTATTAATCCCTGTTTTTCCCAAGTAAAATATTTGTCTAATTCACAAATGGTAAAATCAACTGCCTGCCAAGTTGCTGCTGTGATAACCACACTCAGGATCCATTCTTGATAGGAGCACTGATCATCCAATAACTTTGTTAACAGCCAGATGATAGTACCCACCAGGAGGTATTTTACCACCTGGTGGGGAAAACTGTGATGGATCGTATGTTTAGGGTGATGCATGATTTAAACGTATATCAACTTTATTATATTGAAATTACAGTTGAATTTACGCAATACAGGATGGGAAGTATCATTCTTAGAATTCTATCCTATAATTGAAAACCGGAAATAGTCCTAATTGGTAAGTAGTTGTTATTTTTTGTTTCACAATATCATAAGATTGGCTAAAATAATTTTGGCGATTGGAAATGTTCTGCATATCTAAGAAAAAGTGATGTGAGGTATTTGGGCGATTAATTCTAAATCCAAATTTAATATCTGCTCTAAAATAATTTGGAAATTGAAGTGCCCATTCCTGATCGGTATTATATTTCGTTTCACCCGATAGTCTTGAAGCGATTGTATCAATCGGGGTATATCTACGTCCTCCTGACCAAGTCATTTTAATATCTAAGGTTAGTACATTATTTCTTTTTCCAATCGGAAATTCTTTACCTGCAAGTATATTATAAACAAAGTTATTATTAAAGGCAGTATTTCTTTCCACTCTATCACTTCCTTTATATTTGGAATTATAAAGTGAAAGCGTTGATAATACATAATAATTCTGGCTGAAAAATTTTTCTATGGTTAATTCCGTGCCATAGTTATGACCTGTACCTTTATTGGTAAGACTATCCACATCTGGCAGTCCAAAATTGGAGCCTAAATTAATACTTGAAAAGTTAGATGAATTTGTTTCCACTGGAACTTTATCCAAGGATTGATAATAATTTTCCCATTTAATACGAATAGAAGGCGTTACTCTAAAATCATATCCTGCTACAAAATGTTGGCTTCTGGTAAAGCCCATATTCTGATTGGTTTTGATTAAGTCTGCATTCGGCTGAGGTTGTGTAGTCAGGAAGTATAAGGCAAGGGTTTGCATTTGATAATGCAATCCATAACCAATATTAATCTGATGTTTCTTGGCAACTTTCCAGGTTAGTCCCCCTCTGGGTCCTAAACCCTGGGTATTATTTAAAAATAGATATTGGTAATGTAACCCTCCGGATGCGGTAATTTTTTCGGATATACGATATTGAAATTGGCTATAGGCTTGCATTAATTGCGTATTCCCTTCGAATGATCTACGATTCCACCACGAACCTCCTAAAACCAGACGACTACTATAATCTATTAAAAAATAATCACCAATAACTCCAGTTTTCCAGGTTGTCCTAGCATTAAATTTATGATTCACAAATGCCGAAGTTGTTAATCTATTATTAATACTTCTTTCTCTTTGTAAGGGATTATAAGCTCTATTAACTTTCGGAATATATATATCAGCGGAGTCAATATTATTGGAGGTTTCTTCTCTAGAGGCAGAGATTACAATTTTAGAATAGGTGTTTTTTCCGAAATAATAAATATGATTAATTCCAACGGTGCCCATTTGCGAGCCGAAATAGATATCTAATCCATTTCCTCCGTATAAGTCGTCTTCACTTACTTTACTATCTAATAATTTAATATTACTAATTCCTCCCAATCCGAATACAGAAAAACTACCGAGTTTTGTATTGGGAAAATTTAATTTAAATGAAAAATCTTGATATTTAGGAAGAGCTGCTGTGCCGAAGGAAATGCCAAGGGCATTAAATACTTCGAGGGTGGAATATCGATAAGCAGCTAAATAAGAGGATCCATTTTTCTTTGATATTGGGCCTTCCGCAAGTCCTTCGAATCCATTAAATCCTACTTGTCCCATAAATTCATGTTTTTCATTATTTCCCGCTCTCATTTTTAAGTCGAATACGCCTGAGGTTGCATTTCCATATTCAGCAGGAAAGGCGGAGGTCATAAAATCAGAATTGGTTAACATATTATTATTAATCATGGAAACAGGTCCACCGGTTGTTCCCAATCCAGAGAAGTGATTTGGGTTTGGTATAGCTACACCCTCTAATCTCCATAGCACACCAGTTGGGGAATTACCTCGAATAATAATATCATTACGACTATCATCTGCGCCATTCACACCGGCGAAGTTAGCGGCCATTCTTGCGGGGTCATTTCGGTTACCGGCAAATCTTCGGGTTTCATCAATATTAAAAGATCGTGTACTTACGATAGCGAGTTCGTTATTGGGAAGGTCTTTTTCACTTTCGGCAGAAATCACAATTTCTTCAGTTTGAACTAACATCTCCTCCAATTGAATGGTAACAATCATTTCTTTCGCTGAAGTAATTACTAGATCAGAGATAGTTTGTTCATGGTAGCCCACGTATCGAACCTTAAGACTTCTCCTGCCTATGGGCACGTTAGCTATCCGGAAAGCTCCGTTATCGTCAGTAATAGCGCCTAATGGGGGAGTGCTACCCAGGATTTGAATACTTGCACCTGTAAGGGGAGATTGGGTTTGTTTATCCAACACTATACCTCTTACGGTTTGGGTTAAATTTTGGGAGTAAGCGGTGCTTGTGGTAAAGCACAAAATGAAGAAGGCAAGTAGGAGGAGGGGTGATTGGTTTTTCATGCTTCAAAAATGCCTGAGTAAGTTGGAATAAAAATGGATATATTAATGAAGCGAAGAAATAAGAGATAAGCCGTAGAAAAATCGGGATGGAGTGGGAGATTGATAAATCTGAATTAGGGGTATTTATTGGGTAGGATAGGAGATGGTTTTAATGTTTTGAATTTTTCGAAGGTAAGGTAGCGTCAAGGTTGTAGGTTTAGATTTACCATAGGGGTGTTTTTGGGACTAAAGTTCCTGAGGTATTCAGGTGAGGGGATAATTAATTAAAGAGGGGTTTGGGGAGTAAAGTTTGGTAGGTAATTAATTTAATGATTTAATAAGTGTTTGGTATGATCGGGTCTTACGTCTGGTGGGTAATTAAATTAATGATTTAATAAATATGCAGCAGGATCGGGACTTAAGACTGGTGGGTAATTAAGTTTATGATTTATTAAGTGTGCAGCTCCATCGGGACTTAAGTCCCGAACTTAAAAAATTAATTTTAATTAACCT
>RFSG01000123.1 GCA_009924095.1 Sphingobacteriia bacterium | reverse complement strand
AGAGCGAATTTCTTTATTATGCAGGAAATTCGTCAACACACATTAGCAGCTCCTATTTCTGTAGATAATTGTATTCCAGCCATTCAATTGGTGGAAGTGCAAGAAGCCTATTTACCCTTAGCTAAATTTTTGTTGGATAAGGTATATATGGCGAATCAGGAAAGAGATATTCCTGAACAAGTAAATCCAGGAACAGTTTTTTTAACCAAGGAAGGAAATATAACCGAACGTAAATTTATTTTAAGTGGTGGATCTACCGGTTTATTTGAAGGAAAAAGATTGGGTCGTGCCCAAAATCTTGAAAAATTAGAAAAAGAAATTCGTACCCTCGATCAAAAACTTCAGGAATTACGAGATGAATTAAACAAAGTATTAATTCAAATTCAAAATCTAAAAGATTTAAATATTACTAAGGCTTACGAGGATAAAAATAAAATCTACCAAGCTAGCCTTCAGGATTATAATATTCTAAAAACCAAAGAAGAAGAATATCGTAATTTCTTGCAAACAACCGGATTACGTACTGAAGATTTATGGACAGAAATTAATCGGGTAAAGGAAGAAATAGAAACGTTTCATCCCCAAATTACCGAACTTCAAACTGCCGTTGAACTTCAACAACAATCGGTTCTTTCCTATAAAGATCAGGTATCAGAAGCCAATCAATGGGAAGCTACCCAATCCGGATTGCATAATCAATTAAACCTTAATTGTATTGAATTAAAAAATAAGGTTGTCAATCTTGAAAAAGATATTCAGCGCAGTGTTGAGGCAGATGTTCGAATTCATCAACAAATCCAAACTTTAAAAGCTGAACTGGAAGAAACCAAAACTGAAATTCTAAAATTGGTAAATACCAATATGACCAATGATGATGAAATAATTGGTTTATATAAAATTAAAACGGAAAAAGAAGCCCAAACTTTAGCCCTAGAAAATGAATTAACCCAATTTAAATCTTCAGTACTTCAGGTGGAAAATAAAATCCGTCAGGAAAGAAAAAATAAAGAAGAAATTGATATCCAAAGGCAACAAGTAAAAGATCAGATTGCTCAAATTAAATTAGAATTACATACCTTAAAAGACCGCATGGAGGTTGAATTTGGGATTCAATTGGCAGATTTATCAGAAGCTATCTTAGCCGATTTAGAAGAACCTAGTGTGGAATCCTTATTAATTCAGGTAAGTAAAACCAAAGAAAAAATTCAGAATTTCGGGGAGGTAAATCCCATGGCAGTGGAAGCCTATCAGGAATTAAAAGAACGGCATGACTTTATTACCGTACAAAAAAATGATTTAACCGAAGCTCGGGAAAGTTTATTAAGCACCATTGCTGAAATTGATACCGATGCTCGCAATACTTTTATGGATGCATTTACCCGTATTCGGGAGAATTTTATTAAAGTATTTCAAACATTATTTAATGAAGGAGATATATGCGATTTAATATTAATTAATTCGGAAGATCCTTTGGATTCTGATATTGATATTATTGCGAAACCCAAAGGAAAACGGCCTTTAAATATTAATCAATTGTCGGGGGGTGAACAAACCTTAACGGCTATTTCTTTATTATTCGCAATTTATTTATTGAAGCCTGCACCGTTCTGCGTATTTGATGAAGTAGATGCTCCATTAGATGATGCAAATATTGATAAATTCAATACCATTATTCGGGAGTTTGCCGGAAATTCACAATTTATTATTGTTACGCATAATAAACGCACCATGGTTTCCACGCATGTAATTTATGGAGTGACTATGCAAGAAACGGGCGTATCTAAAGTATTACCCGTTAGCTTGGAAGCTTTACAATTAAATTAAATTAAATTAAATTGGATTAAGGAAATAATGAAAGAATTAATTCTTTAAGATACAATTACTCTTAGGCGATCCATTAATTTATTCCATCCGTTAATCATATTGGTTTCTTCTCCGGGTTCACAAATATCGATTACATATAAATCGACGTAAACATCTCCCGGAATTAAATCAATTGAAAAAACTAAAAATTCATTATTAGGTCTTTCTACCCCGACCCATTGCCAGCGTAAATATCTTTCCGTTACTTTTTCCATGATGCGAGCTGACTCGCTGAAATGTCGCCAATAGAAAGTATAAATTCCAGTAGCTTCATCAAACTCAACTCTTTCTGCCAACCAATTCCGCATGAATTCAGGTTTGGTTAAGGCCAAGAATAAATCTCTCGGTTCACAGTCAAAGGAATATTTAAGTTTCAGAAACATTTTCTGAACTCCATTTGCGGTTAATACCGATTCATCTAATGGAGGATCCGTAAATTGTATTCTTTCAGGTTTTTTTACTTTAACCTTAACGGGTTTTTCTTTTACCGGAACAACCTTTTTCTTTTTCTTATTGGGTGGGGCTACAATCGGGATTAAATCCTCAACTACCTCTAAATCATCTACAGAGGATAGAATGGGATCACTAGTAGCAATATCTATTTCTGTATCTAATGCTGGGGTTCCATCTCCGATTTTGTTGTTGGTTGTGGAGGAATCTTTAGTGACCTCTCCTGCAGGCTCAACATTAGATTTAGGGGATGGTTTAGATTTATTTCCCGCTTTTTCGGTAGGTGAGGAAGTGGATGTTTTTCCGGCTTTAGCATCAGCAGGTGCTGATGTTTTAGCAACTGGAATTTCCTTTTCTGGTTTTGCAGCAGCCTTACCTTCTTTAGAGGAAGGAGTTGGGGCAGCTTTTTTCGATGGAGCGGATTTAGAATTTGGTTTATCAGCTTTAGCAGTAACCGCAGAAGTAGAACCTTTTACGGCTTTTTTATCTAAGGGGGTAGCAGCAGGTTTAGAGGACGTAACTTTATCGGTAGTTTTTTTACCGGATTTGGACGTTGCTTTTGTAACTGAATTCTTGGAAGTGGAGGCTGGAGTCTTTTTTATAAGCTTGGGATTTTTCGAAGATGCTGCTTCAGAAAGCGGTTTGGAAGGAGCACCTCCTTTTGAGCCTTTTTCTTTAGTGGCTGACGGGTTTGATTTTTTTGCCGGTTTAGCGACAGGAACAGATTTATTGTTTTTTACGGGTGATGATACAGATTTGGAGGACGTACTCGATTTTTTTCCTTTGAGGGCTACTTCTACTTTGGTAGTTTTTTTACCGACTGCGGGTTTCGAAGATTTAACTGGGGCAGTTTTAGCAGCAGGAGAAGATTTTGATTTGGCTCCTGTTTTTGTTGCAGAAATAGGAGATTTACCTTTGGTTTTATTCTGTTTAGATTTTGAAACAGGTGATCCGCTTTCGAAGAGCTAGAGGTAGCTTTCGGAGCCGATTTTTTTGTTTTACTGCCAGTGCTAGAGGAAGGTAATTTAGGCTTGGCACTCGATGGCACAACTTTTCCTCCCTCCGATTTCTTTACAGAAGGCTTACTAATCGCAGTCCCCTTATTGGAAACCGTGTTTTTCTTATTCTTAGGTGTTTCGCTTCGCTTCATGGCGATGAGATTGTCATTTGCAAAGATGATGGTTTTTTGTTATAAGGTTAAATACTTTTCCACAAGTATATCTTCTTTTTATGAAATTCGTTGTAGGTTAGCAGTATTAAAAAAAATATGAACTCACCTATTTCTCAATTCTTTTCCTCTGGCTTGTTTCGCTGGTTAGCCATTGGAGTTATTCTTTTAGTCCTAATCCTATGGCCAACAGGTGCCTATAATGGATTGGTAGAATTGCAAGAACAAACCGATTCTCAGTGGGGGCAAGTGAAAAACGCGTATCAGCGTCGAATGGATTTGATTCCAAACTTAGTAAGCACCGTAAAAAACTACGCCGACTTTGAAAAATCTACCCTTGAAAATGTTGTTTCTGCTCGTTCTCGGGTAGGTTCTATTCAAGTAGATGAAAAAATGTTGAATGATCCTCAAAAAATGAAAGCTTTTGAAGAGGCCCAAGGGCAATTTACTTCCGCCCTCTCCCGCTTGATGGTGGTCGCCGAAAATTATCCCAACCTTAAAGCCGATCAACAATTTTTAAATTTACAATCTCAATTGGAAGGATCCGAAAATCGGATTGCTGTAGAACGCAATCGCTTTAATGAAGTAGTAAAATTGTATAACACCAAAGTGAGAACCTTTCCGGGTAATATTTTAGCAGGAATATTTGGCTTCGAGAAAAAGGCATACTTCGAAGGAAATGCGAATAATGAAACAGCCCCCAATGTTGACAAGCTTTTTGACAAATAGTAGGGATGAACGCTAAACAAATTTTTACTCCTGATGCCTGTAAAAAAATAGAAGTCGCCATTCATCATGCCGAAAATCTTTCCTCCGGAGAAATAAGGGTTCATGCCGAAGACCTTTGCAAAGGGGATCCTTACGAAAGAGCAATTGAAGTGTTTAACGGTCTGGGAATGCAGCATACAGAACTCCGAAATGCAGTATTGATTTATGTTGCCATTCAAGATAAAAAATTAGCAATCATCGGAGATCAGGGAATTGATAAACGCATTCAAGCGGAAGGGTGGCATCAATTAAAAACAGACCTGATCGAAGGATTTAAACAGCAGAAATATATCCCAAGTCTGGAAGTAGCGATTGAAAACATCGGAAAAGTGTTACACACGTATTTCCCCTGTTTGCCGAATGATAAGGATGAATTAGTAAATACGGTTAGCATCGGGACATGAAAAAAAGTATACTTATCACAGCGACCTTTCTTTTATGGGGATGGGCTTTAATTTTCGCTCAAGAATTTCCAGAAAAACCCCAAGGGTTTGTCAATGATTATGCTGGGAAACTTCAACCTGAAGAAGTGCAAGCGTTAGAACAAATCATTTATGCCATTGCAGATAGTACTTCAAACCAGTTTGCAATTGCCATTTTTCCCGATGCCCAAGGGTATGAATACAGCGACTTTGCCATTAAGGTGGCAGAGAAGTGGAAGATAGGAACTGAAAAAAAAGATAACGGAGTACTGATTGCTTTGTTTATCAAAGAAAGGGGTTATGCATTTGAAGTAGGATATGGATTAGAGCCTGTGCTCACTGATGCGATGACTCGCCAGATTTTTGATCAAATCATGAAACCTGCTTTTAGAAGTAATCAATGGTTTCAGGGATTGAAGGATGCCGTTATTGTTAGTAGTCAAATTGCCTCGGGAGAGATAAAAGACCCCGGGCAATACGGAGGGAATAAAGATTCTACGCTTAAAGATATTGTAGGGATTTCCTTGTTGTTGCTGATACTTTTGGTGATCGTTTTCTCTTTTGTTGCGAGAAGAAAAGGAAATCCACCGGGAGGCGGAATGGGAATCTTGCCTTTCTTGCTATTAGGAGGAATGGGCGGTCGAGGGGGAGATCATGGCTCCTGGGGAGGCGGAGGAAGCAGTGGTGGAGGATTCTCAGGCTTTGGAGGAGGAAGTTTTGGAGGTGGAGGATCTTCTGGAAATTGGTAGAAAAGGTTAATACACCGTATCTGGCTTGAGGTCTTTACAATTTTGTTGAACCCAGATTAAGTCAAACTCCTTTCGATCTCTTCTTATCCCCTGAAGGATAAAATAACTGTGGCTCGAATCATCCGATGGTAATGGACTGGGTATAAGGTTCACAATCCAGGCTTCAGGACAAATTTGTAATTTTTGATTCAATGGAGTGGATGTGATTGGTGGTTTACGATGAACACAACCTTGTTCAAAGCAGTAACTCGAGGTTAAAAAAAGAAGGATCAGGATTAATTCAAAAAAAACCTTGGGTTTTATCGGTAGGGATATTAATTTTGCCATTCGTTTTAACCAAACCTAAATGTACGCAATAGTAAATATAGCCGGACAGCAATTTAAAGTTGCTAAAGACCAGAACCTGTATGTGCATCGTCTGCCACAGGAAGAAGGCGCTAGTATTGAATTTGGCGAGGTGTTGCTAACGGATATGAATGGAGATGTACAAATTGGTACTCCCTATTTACCCACCACAACGATCAAGGCCACTGTTCTTTCCCATTTAAAAGGAGACAAAGTAATTGTTTTCAAAAAGAAACGCCGTAAAGGCTACAAAAAGAAAAACGGTCACCGTCAGTATTTCACCAAAATTCGTATTGACGCAATTAACTAAAAATTTATACCCCAAGGAGATAAATCATGGCACACAAAAAAGGTGCGGGTAGTTCCAAAAACGGCCGCGAATCGCATAGTAAACGTCTGGGCATTAAAATTTTCGGAGGACAATACGTAATCCCTGGAAATATTATCATCCGCCAAAGAGGTACAAAACACCATCCCGGTAAAGGAGTTGGCATTGGTAAAGATCATACCCTGTTTGCTTTAGTAGAAGGTACTGTTAAATTTACCCGCAAAGCAAATGACAAATCTTTTGTTTCTATTGTTCAGGAAGAATTAACCCTTCCACAAGCATAAAACAACATTCTTATTAAAATAAAATAAGCCGTAGTTTATCTTCGGCTTTTTTTATTTGCAAGGGTTTCTATCTAGAATAATAGACCTATGGAATTTACTCCATAGGTCTTTTATGAAATGGGTGATATGCCATTTACAACAACTTAATCACCGGCGTTGAATACTGAACACCTACATGTTCAAATTGAAGATAATAAGAACCTTGGGGAATTTTTTGAAGGGATATTTTCATCTTATCTCCAGCACT
>RFSG01000122.1 GCA_009924095.1 Sphingobacteriia bacterium | reverse complement strand
GCAACGATGATATCCAAATCAGAACCTACCATTTCAGTAACGGTTGGGTTAATCAGGAATTGAGAACCTTTCCGAACTACTCTAACTTCAGAAACTGGTTCTTCAAATGGAATATCAGAAACCATCAATGCAGCGGAGGCCGCTACACAAGCAAAAGCATCGGATTGATTTTCTTTATCTGAAGAAATTAATTGGATCATTACCTGAACGTCGGCATGATAATCAGAGGGGAACAAAGGACGTAAGGCTCTGTCCACCAAACGAGAAACGAGGATTTCATTTTCCCCTAATCTTCCATCTCTTTTAAAAAATCCTCCTGGAAATTTACCCGTGGAGGAATATTTCTCCATATAATCAACCGAAAGGGGAAGAAAATCAACATCCGGTTTGATCTCTTTTCGGGCAACTACCGTGGCAAGCAACATAGTATCTTCACAACGAAGCACCACGGAACCATCTGATTGTTTGGCTAATCTGCCCGTTTCGATAGAAATGGACTTCCCGTTACCCAAGTCAATGGATTTATGGATGGGATTCATAAAAATATAGTTGAGATAAAATTAACGACGTATGCCTAATTCTTTGATTACGGAACGATAACGGTTGATATCTGTATGCTCCAAATAATCCAATAAACGACGACGCTTACCTACTAACTTCATAAGACCCAATTGCGTAGAAACATCTTTACGATGAACTTTTAGATGCTCAGTAAGATGTTTAATACGGTGGGTGAACAATGCAATTTGAGATTCAGAAGAACCTGTGTCAGTGGCCGCTTTGCCATGACTATGTTGTTTAAACAACTCCGCTTTTACTTCAGAAGTAAGATACATTTTTTTCCGCTGGTTTTGTAATGAATTGGCAAAGATAGGGCTTTTTCCGGATTATTCCTGAAGGTTTCTTGTAAAGAATTAACGATTAATCAACAGTTTACCGGGCAAAGATTCTCCCCCTTCAAGTTGAATTGTATAGATTCCAGAGGATAATCCTCCTACTTCATATGCCCCATTATCAGTGCTGTTCAGTTTCCAAACACGACCCAAAGCGTCGGTAAGAATCAAAGAATTTGTGTAAGCACTATTCGAAACGGTTACCCAAAATTTATCCTGGGTTGGATTAGGATAAACAGAACCGATAATTGAATTGGTATTTTCTGCATCCAATCCGGTTAAATAGACCAATTGTGTTTGAGAATAGGCTACACATCCGTTCGGGTCAGTGTACGAAACATAATAAGCGCCAGAATAATTGGGGGTATGTTGTTGTAAAGTGGCTCCTGCTAATATTTGGTTATTGTAATACCATTGATTCCCTGAGGGGTAAGATGAATTCAACAAATTAGAACTATACGTTACGACCGGTGCGGCAGGTAAAGGATTGATAACTACTGGAACGGATGCCGCACCAACATTACATCCTGCTTGGGTAATGTTCAATGTCCACGTACCGGATAAGGGTAAGAATGCTTTTAAATGAGGATTGGCAATTGATAAAGATTGACCAGCAGGACCGCTCCAGGTGTAAGATGAATTTGGAATTGCAGTTGAAGTAAAAAATAAAGAATCTCCCACACAAACTGGGCTATTGGTTGAAACAGAAACTGGAACTGGAACATTATATAGTACTACTGTGGTACCGGGCATACTTGGACAAGTACCGGAGGTAACGACCAATGAATAAGTACCTGCTATCGTAGGACCTACAATAGGGATCATAGGATTTTGTACGTTTCCTGTGAATCCATTAGGGCCTGTCCATTGATAAGTAGCCCCATTCACCGGAGTACTTAAAAACAATGAATCCCCTGGACAAACTGGACCTGAATTATTTGCAATGGGAGCAGCAGGGGTAGCTAAAACGGTAAGATCAACCCCGTTATCTGAGCCTGTTACAATGCCAGGCAAAATGCCATTTACCCGTACCCGATATTGAGTGCCTGCAAGCGTACCCATTGGAATGACAATATTAAACGTGTCGGGTTGTCTTCCGCCGATGGTTCCTAAAGAAACCGGCGCTGCAAAACTTCCTGTAGCATCCGATAGTTCTGCGGTGAATACATTATTTCCGGCAAAAGGACCTAACACTTGATATGGAATAGATAAAGTATCTCCGGGACAAACCTGAACAGGGGTTACGATTCCACAAGTTAAAACAGGATTTAGGGTAATTGAACTATAAATTCCCTGGCTACTGTTCCAAAAAGTTCCGCTGGCAGTGGTATCTAATTTTACTGCTCTTACCATATACCAAACCGTTCCGGAGGGAGGGGCAGTATCAATAAACACAGTAGGTACCACCAAATTTGTATTGATACGCGTATAGGGCCCTAATTGAGAAGTAGCTCTATACACATGATAGCCGTTAGCAGGATCCGTAGGCGCATTCCAAGATAATAATACTTCGTTTTGGAAATTTTGAGCGGTAGATATTAAACTACTGGGAGGGGTTACTAAGAACATTCTTAAACTAGGGTCACCCATCAAGGCGATATGAACATATCTAGGACCAAAGCCCTGATAATATAAAACGTTATTATTTTGAGTAAGTCGAGCTCCATAGCCAACACTTTCTCCTAATCCCATATGATGAATATACCAATGTGGGCGACCTGCCCAGAAGGAAGCAAGTGCTCTTCCGGAAGCTAAAGGTGCTCTTAAAAAGTTGTTGTCACTATCCCAATCTCCAAAATAGGAGCCGAATAAACTGGTAAATACGGTATGCACGGTATCGGCTACAAAATCATTGGTAACCCCAACACTACCAGAGCTAGTATAGGAACCAGGTCCACATCCATAAGACAACAAATAGTCATTTGTATAAAGATCAGGGATTATATTTCCGGCACTTACATTCCAACTATGTACTAAGGGGGCGAAATTTCTCCAACCATTGGCAGCAAAGGGTTCAACACCTCCTAAGGTTCCGAAATTATCATCAATCAATCCTCTGTAATTCACACGATATTGACGATGGCGCCATTCGTGATTATTGTTTAAGTATTGTCTAAGTAAAGCTGTTTCACTTAAGGTGAAGGCATTCATGTTTGACAAATCCATTCTCCCTACCATTAATTCTACATCTGAAGGAAGAGAGGTTTCATCGTATTTACCGTCGCCGGGTACATTTTGATTTTGAACCCGGGTTGCACCTGTATTATTAATGGTAACATCATTCCAGAATCCATCCAATTCACCATAAAAAACATCTGCTGGCCATGCGCCTTGATGATCTGGAATATGTCCATCGGGAGCTAAATCACCAGAATAAGGAACTGGAACCCGACCAAACAAAGCTAAGGTTTGAACATTCGTTGGATCTGCTAAATAAGCATTCACAATTAAATTTTTTACTGCGGGCACTGCATCACTGCGATCTACCCGAATTTCAACTACCTCATATCCATCCCCTACTAAATCTAACAAATAGGTATCATACTCTGCTTGAAGAGAAGGCAAAACTGTGGTATCTACAACTACAATAATTTTACCTCTAAACTCAGTCAAAGGAGCTTCTATTCCTGCGAAAATCAACCCGTATGCGGTGTACGCTGGTTCGGTTCTTTCGAACATATATTCGTATGCATCCCCCACCGAAAGAGTATTATCGGTATATCCTGCAGAAGTTCCGGGCAAATTGGTGATGATGTTCCAGAATGTCTGGGTTTTTAATTTACGGTAAACAGTATATGCGGTAGCGGTTGCGGAAGGAGGCCAAGAAAAATTTAATACTGGAGGAGCCGTTTGGGCAGTAACACTTACTTGAACAGAATAATCAGAAGGTGTTTGAGCAAATATCCCTGAAATTAAGAAAGCCGGAAGGAGCAGATAGCGAAGAATTGAATTCATTAGGATATAACTAGAATCGAAAATCAATAGAGGTAATCAAAATTACAAATTAACCTCTTAATCTCCAGTACAATTAGTTCATTGGCTAAAAATCAGGGGGTAAACGGTTTTAATAAATCTAAAAACCCTGAAATGAAGGTTATCTAACTATCATATTAATCTTGAAACTGCCACTTTTATCCTATCGGCTGCTTCCACCAAGGTTTCCACTGAGCACGCAAACGACAATCGAATATGGTCATTCGTTCCAAATGCTTCTCCTGAAACTACTGCTACGCCTACTTCTTCCAATAGGTAAAGGGAAAAATCCATAGGGGAATGAATCGTTTTGCCTTGTGGGGTTATTTTTCCAAATAAGGAGGATATATCTGGATACATATAAAAAGCCCCATCTGGAGGAGAAAGCGTAAACCCAGGAATTTGCTTTAACAAATCATAAAAAAGATCTCTTCTTCTATGAAATGCCTGCGTCATTCGATGGGTTGGACCTAAATCTTGGGTCATGGCAGCTAAAGCAGCTTTTTGAGCGATGGAACAAGCACCTGAAGTTACCTGACCTTGATATTTTTCGCATAACTCAGCTATCCAAACGGGTGCAGACATAAAGCCAATTCTCCAACCGGTCATGGCAAACCCTTTCGATACTCCGTTCACTGTTATTACTCGATCTGCAATAGATGGAAAACTGCCAATACTGATATGGGGTTTTCCGTAAGAAATGAATTCATAAATTTCATCTGACAGCACATAAACCTGAGGATGGTTTTCCAAAACTTTTACCAGTTGCGCCAGTTCTTCCTTAGAATACATTGCTCCGGCAGGATTGGAAGGAGAACTAAAGATGATCATCCGCGTGGCGGGGGTTATGGCAGCTTCTAATTTTTCTGCCGAGAGTTTAAAATCTTCCTCCTTACCACTTGGAATGAGCACTGCTTTTCCTTCCGCCATCTTCACCATTTCGGCATACGAAACCCAAAACGGAACTGGTAAAATCACTTCTTCTCCCGGATTTACCAATACCATAATGGCATTTAAGATACTTTGTTTTGCGCCGGTAGAGATAATTACCTGGGCAGCACTACTCGGAATATGATTGGTATGCAAAAATTTATCTGCAACAGCTTTTCTTAATTCGGGTATTCCGGCAACAGGCGGGTAATGGGTAAAACCCTCCTGAATAGCCTGAATAGCAGCGGCACGTATGGGTTCAGGGGTTTCGAAATCGGGTTCTCCTAAGGTTAATCCTAAGATATCCCTACCCGCAGCCTTCAATTCCCTTACTTTTTTGGAAATTGCCAAGGTCTGGGATTCTTCCAGTACCTGCAAACGATCAGATCCTAATTTCATCTCTTCTATCAGCAAAAAACAAAGATAAGGGTTAGCCTGAAAGTGTAAGCAAAGGGTTTTATTATCTTTGGTCTTTTGCATAGTGTATGAATCAGGATAAAAAGGTTTGGATGATTTTATTGGTAGCCTCTTTAGGGTACTTTGTTGACATCTATGATTTGGTATTGTTTAGCATTGTAAGAATTGATAGTCTTAAATCATTAGGGATTACCGGAGATGCGTTAGAAACCCAAGGGGTTTTGATTATTAATATGCAGATGATGGGGATGTTATTGGGGGGATTATTATGGGGAATTATTGGAGATAAAAGAGGTAGATTATCGGTTTTGTTTGGCTCCATCTTATTGTATTCCTTAGCCAATATTGGAAATGCATTTGTAACCGATGTAACCAGTTATGCGATCATACGATTTATTGCGGGGATTGGACTTGCCGGAGAATTAGGCGCAGGAATTACCTTGGTAAGTGAGATGATGAGTAAGGAAACGCGCGGACAAGGCACTATGATTGTTGCCACCATTGGCGCTGCTGGTGCTATTTTAGCCGGACTATTAGGACAACTTGTTTCTTGGCAAACGGCGTATTTAATTGGAGGGGGATTAGGTCTTGCTTTGTTAGCGTTACGCATTGGGGTAACCGAATCGGGAATGTTTAATTCCATTAAACACGCGCAGGTTTCACGAGGAGACATTCGGATGTTATTTTCTCCCACGCCGAGATTTATTCGATTTATCAATTGCATTTTAATAGGTATTCCGATTTGGTTTGTGGTGGGGATATTAATTACTTTTTCACCTGAGTTAGGAAAAGAAATGGGACTTGAAGGTCCGGTAAAAGCTGGTACTGCGGTGATGTGCGCTTATGCCGGCTTAACAATTGGAGATTTTATCAGTGGATTATTGTCGCAACTCTTTAAAACCCGCAAAAAGATTGTAATTGGTTTTCTGTTGTTTGCCGCTGTAACAATTGTAATACTCTTGTATTCCGGAATCAAAAGTTTAACCTTGTTTTATTACTTATGTTTTCAATTAGGATTATCTACTGGATATTGGGCAGTTTTTGTTACGATGGCAACCGAACATTTTGGTACTAATTTAAGGGCAACGGTAACTACGAGTGTACCTAATTTTGTGCGCGGATCGGTGGTTCCGATAACCTTAGGCTATCAAGCGTTACAATCGGGTTTTTCTAAAGCAGATTCTGCTATGATTATCGGGATGATTTGTTTGTCATTAGCTTGGATTGGCCTAAAGGGGCTTCAAGAAACCTTTGCGAGGGATTTGAGTTTTGAGGAGGCGTAGGGAGTGGGGAGTGGAGTGTGGGTTCCGCCCTTGCAGACGTCCGCAGGCTGTGAAAAAACTACCTTTTAACGAAAAAACCGGATTTTTTGCACCTGGATTTTGAATTTACAGACCTTTAGTGCGATGTGTTTTTAAGCTGCAGTTAAATAGTACCCAAATTTACCTTCGGCCATAATGCTAATTTGCATTTTAATAGGATTGGATTTAATAAAAAAAGTTACCTTTTTATAGTTAGGCGTCCATTTTTTAAGTTTCTCAATT
>RFSG01000121.1 GCA_009924095.1 Sphingobacteriia bacterium | reverse complement strand
TCAATTCCGATGGTTCCTTTTCCCGGAATTGGGGCAATAATACGTATCCCCATTGCAGATAAACTTAAAGCAATATCATCTTCAAGATTTCGAATTCTGCTGATTTTTATTCCAGGAGCAGGAACAATTTCATACAAGGTTACGGTTGGGCCGATGGTGGCTTTAATTGATACTATTTCAATTCCATAATTACGCAGGGTTCTTTCTATTTTCTCTTTATTAGCCAGTAATTCTTGTTTTTCCAACTCTGGTGATTGAGAAGCTGGTTGTGGATTAAGCAAATCTACTGGTGGAGGTTTATATCCTCGCAATTCTGCTTTTGGATCATATAACTCCCAATTTTCAACTGAGATAAGTTCATCGCTCTTATCAATATCTGATTCTGGAATTAGTTTTTCAATTTTATCATCGGCTGTGAGCAGAATATTAGTGTGGTCTAATAAAATGTCATCCGCAATATCTTTATTTTCTGGTTTTTCGTACGTAAATGAAATTTCTTCTGGGATAGGTTTAACTTCTTTTTGAGCAGTATTTTTTTTAGGGGATACTGATGGTGAAGAAAGTTCAAAATAAAATGATCCACTCTCTTCTTCTGGCAAACTATCATTTAAAATAAATTCATCTTGTTCTTCTTTTTTTTCTAATACCTTTTTTTCTAATGTCTCTTTATCGATAATTAAATCATTGGTTTTTTCATCTTGATTCAAATCACCGGAATCTAAAGGTTCTGAGATAATATTACCAAACTCTTTAGGAGCAGGAAATAATTGATTCCAGGTTACTTTAAAATGCAAAATAAAATATGCTATTCCGGTAGCGCAAATAATTATTCCTAGCCCTGCATTTCCAATGTAATGATATAAGGAGGTATTTAACCATATACCTAAATTCCCTCCCCAATCCATACTTTTTAATTTAAAAACTTGGGCTATCCAACCACCACTTAATGCTGCCCAAGGAAGAATAAATAAAAGCTCTTTACTAATTCTCCAGGTTAACGAAGAATATTTTGAATCTAAACAATTCAAGCCCAATACACCCAGCAGAATTGGTATAGCAATTCCTATAAATCCAACACCTTTCGTAATTAATTGTGAGGCGCACCATGCCCCTAAAGTGCCTAGCCAATTTCTTGCTGATTCATCTCCAACTCCTCCTGGCCCTGCTTCTGCTAAATCTTGATCAACATTACCCGTAAAGAAGTGTGAAAGCAATGCGAAAAAAAGAAAAACTGCCGTTGCACACAGTAATATTCCTGTCGTTTGTTTAAATCTTTCGGATTTAAGGATGGAAATAAACGACTCTAAAGTTTTGCCTCCTGAAAAAGGTTTAACAGGAGGAATTTCAGGTTTTGAGCTGTCCTCAATTGGAACTTCGGATTTATTCCGAATTCGATTTTCTTTTAATTTATTTTCTTTCAAGAATTTCTGGGGTGTTGCTTTGGTTTTCCTTATAATTGGTTAGCATCTTAGTATCCAAATTTCCAATTATATATACAAAATAAGGATAAAGAAGTATAAGCTTGTTAAGGATTAATCCTCAATTGAATGTGCATTTAAAAATGATTGACCAGTATTGTATTCCCTATTTAATCTTATTTAATATTTGATGGATTAATTGTGGCCCTTTAAAAACCAAGCCTGTGTACAATTGAATTAAAGTAGCTCCAGCATCTAATTTATCAAGTGCATCCGCTGGGTTTAATATTCCGCCTACCCCAATAACAGGTAATTGATGGTTGGTATATTGAATTACTTTAGCAATACACTTTGTTGACTTTTTTGCAATTGGATGTCCAGAAAGTCCTCCAGTTTGATTTATTACGTCCGGGCTACTTATTAACCCTTGCCTATCTAGGGTTGTATTAGCAGCGATTACGCCATCCATATTTGTTTCCAGTAATACCTCACAAACTGATTTTAGTTGATCATCGGTTAAGTCGGGAGAGATTTTTACCCAAACGGGCCGTTTGAAGGGCAGCATATCTACTGTTAATCGAATGCCTGTTAATAAATTTCTTAGAGCATCCGTTTCTTGTAACGCACGTAAGCCAGGAGTATTTGGAGAAGATATATTGATTGCATAATAATCAACGACAGGATTTAATTTTTTTAACCCCACTTGATAATCAAGTAATGCATTTTCATTAGGGGTTTGTTTATTCTTCCCGACATTTCCCCCAATAGGATAATTAGGTTTAGATTTCTGCAAACGTGTAACCAGGGCATCTACCCCATTATTATTAAAGCCCATTCTATTAATAAGTGCCTGATCTTGAATGAGGCGGAACAATCTAGGGCGAGGATTTCCAAGCTGTGGCACAGGAGTTACCGTTCCGATTTCTGCGAAACTAAATCCCAGTTTATTCCAATAGCCGGCCAATCTTCCATCTTTATCCATCCCTGCGGCTAATCCAACCGGATGTCGAAAATGTAAACCGCACACCTGAACTGGAAATTCTTTTCCCTCTCCCCATAAGTAAGATAACAGTTCACTTCCTCCGGGTAACTTAACCAATAACTCCAGGAGTCTTAAGGTTAAATCATGTGCTGATTCTGGTTTTAATTGAAATAAAAAAGGTCGTATTAAATCGTAAGTATTCATTAAATATCGAACCCTTAATTATTGATAATTAATTCAGCTCTTGATTTCCTTAATAGTTAATGATTTAATTTTTGTTTAAAGGTTTATTTAATAATTGGTAATATCGAACTGGATTTTGAAGTAAGGCAATTGATTCTTTTACTTCAGCATCCTGCGTAAAAGAACTTTCCAAACGACCTACCCGATAATAATATCTACCCACGATTTCAGCACGTAATAATCTTTGAATTTCATTTCGATAAACATCGATATCATTCTTTTTCCCTTCTTTTAAATTATTTTCCAATAATTCCATTTCTTTTTTAGTGCTTGCCTCATAACCTTCCTTTTGGAGAATATCTTTTACTTCTTGTAATTCTTTTTCAGCTTTGGTGATATAGCTAAACTTCCGGGCAGTTACGAAATTTTTAAACTCATTATAAATATCATCAGTTATCACAAAATCTCTAGCGCTTGCGATACTTTGATGTTGACGATGAAAGGCAGTTGCGAAATCAAAAATTACAAATTGGCGTGCAAGTTCTTGCGTGATTTTATGATATTCAATAGGTTTAATTTCAACATCAGGCGCAATACCTCCTCCATCATACACAGAGCGATGGCGTCTGGTTTTAAATTCACTCATTAAGCTATCTGGGATTTTATCCAAACTTCCATCTTCTTTTCTATGCGAATAATCTATGGCTTGAATACATCTTCCACTTGGGGTATAGTATTTTGCAGTAGTTAATTTAATCTGGGTATTATAGGATAGTGGTCTGGAATTTTGAACCAATCCTTTTCCATAAGATCTTTGTCCGATTACAATTCCTCTATCGAGATCTTGCATAACGCCAGATACAATTTCAGATGCTGAAGCGCTATTTGCATTAATTAATACGGTTAACGGAATTACGGTATCTAAGGGATTTTCTTCAGCAGCATAAACGCGAAGGGAACCTTCCATTCTTCCTCTGGTTTCTACAATTTTTTCATTTTTACTAACAAAAATATTGGAGATTGCCACTGCTTGCATGAGAAGTCCTCCTGGGTTTTCGCGGAGATCCAGAATAATTCCTTTAAGTGCAGGATTCTTTTTTCGTAAATCATCAAATGCTGCTTTTACTTCTGCACTAGCCTCAGCAGAGAATCCGGTTAATTGTATATATCCAATTTCTGCATCTGCCATTCCATAATAGGGTACATTTTTTACCTTAATGTCATCCCGAATAACTTCTACCACAAAAGGGTCAGGGGTACCTTCTCTACGAATGGTTAGTTTAACTGTTGATTTTGCCTGACCTCTTAATAAGTTACGGACTTCAGCAACATCGAGTTGTGTATTTTCAGTAGAAGTTTGATCAATTTTTAAAATTTCATCTCCAGGTCGAAGGCCTTGCGTTTGGGCAGGAAATCCTTCATAAACTTCGGTTATCAATATGCTTTTTTCTCCCTCTCTTCTAGATATGGATGCCCCAATTCCGCTATATTGACCAGTTGAAATAAATCTGTAATCTTCAATTTCTGCAGCACTAATAAAATTTGTAAAGGGATCTAAAGAGGCCAACATGGCATCTATTCCGATCCGCATAAACTTTGAGGGTTCTACTTCATCTACATAATAGGCATTAATTTCCCTGTACATTTTTCCAAAAATGTCAATGTTTTTAGAAATTTCGAAGTAGTTATCTGCAGGACTACGGGCGGCAAAACCAGTAAAGAAAACAACTCCTCCCAAGATGGACAGGCAAATGATTCTAATAAAGGCGGGGCGAATTCGCATAGGGATTAATCTTGCGCTAAGATAATGTTGGTTACGATGAAATTACACAGAATATTATACCCAATTGGGAATACCTGCTCAAAGTCTATTTTGGTGGAACGGGATCATAGCCTTTTCCTCCCCATGGATGGCACTTCATCACTCTTTTAACTGCAAGCCAAAATCCTTTTACAGGCCCATGGGTTAAGATTGCTTCAGCTGCATATTTAGAACATGTTGGGGTATAACGGCAGGCAGGAGGAAACCAAGGAGAAAGCGCGATTTGATAAAATCGAATCATCCCTATCAAAATAAACGTTAATCCTTTATTCACTACTTTGGTCATTATTATGAGGACCTGGAAAAGGAAGTTTGGAGATAATTATTTTTAATGCTTCTGAAAGGGTTTGAAAGTCGGGCAACGTTTTTCCAGTAAACAATATTAATAGTTGTAATTGTTTGTTTTCGGGGACATTCAATTTTACTTCCGATTGTTGTAATCTCCAGGCCTCTTTTAACCTTCTTTTGATAAAATTTCTATCATGCGCTTTTTTAAAAAGCTTTCTGGAAACGGTTACGGCTGTTCGAATAGATACCGTTTCTGTAGAATGCGGTTGATCAATCCAAAGATATTGTATTCTTAAAAACTGGGATTGAATGGCTTGCCCATGTGAATACAAGCGTGAAAAATTTATTTTTCCGCTGAGTCTTTCTTTTTTAGGAAAGGAGTTAGAAGTCCGGGTTTCAATGGGATTAGAATTTGCGGGAAGGTAGGTACCCCTTTCCGGAAAAATTATTTATGATTTTTTTCGTCGCTGACTGTCAATCTATGGCGTCCTTTAGCACGGCGTGAGGCAAGTACTTTACGACCATTGGCTGATGCCATACGTTGACGGAAGCCATGCTTATTTCTACGTTTACGATTACTAGGCTGATAGGTCCTTTTCATGGAAGTAATAATCGGGTGATTTTCCGATAGAAGGGCAAAACTAATACAAAATACTGGAGTTGCCAAACATAATAGGCAAGAATCACAATTACCAGATTAAAACCTTGGGTTCACACATTTCTTTGCATGCCCAGGTTATACCTTCACGACCCAAACCAGAGTCTTTTACGCCACCATAGGGCATTGCATCAATCCTTAGGGTTGGCGCCTGATTATGGATAATTCCTCCCACCTGAAGTTCTTCAAATGCTATTTTTAAAGAAGCAATATTTTCGGTAAAAATACCTGCTTGAAGTCCAAACCTGGATTGATTTACCTGATGAATAGCTGCTTCCCAGGAAGGGGCTTTGCTTATCATTGCTATGGGTGCAAATGCTTCATCTTTTGCCAGCTGGGAGGATGGAGGAATATTCTCCAATATAGTAGGCTGTACAATGTTATTTCCTATTTCATTTCCTCCGATTATTAGTCTAGCGCCACCAGTTGTTGCCTCGGATATCCAGTCGAGTGTTCGGTTCACATTAGCAGCGTCAATCATCGGACCACAAATCACAGAGGGTAATTCAGGGTTACCTACCTGGATTTGGCTAATTTGATTCAGGAGTTTATCTAAAAACGGGAGATAAACTTTTTCGTGAACAATAATTCTTTGAATCGAAATGCATATTTGCCCGGCATAGGCATAAGATCCAAAGGCAACATTTTGCGCAGCCAAATCAAGGTTAGCCGTTTCATCAATAACTGCGGCAGCATCTCCTCCTAATTCCAGCAAAACTTTTTTCTTGCCTGCACTAGCTTTCATTTTCCATCCCACTTCCGGGCTTCCGGTAAAAGAAAGAATCACAAATGCGGGATGTTCAACCAGAAACTGCCCCACCTGGCGATTACAAGGAATTATAGACCATGTTTCGGGAGGTAATGAAGATTGGGCTAAAATTTCTCCCAGTATTAATGCTGTTCGGGGAGTTGAACTAGCGGGTTTAAGGACAAAACTATTTCCAACCGCTATTGCGGGTGCCACCTTATGTGCAACAAGGTTTAAGGGGAAATTAAATGGAGATACCAAAAGACAGGGGCCAGCGGGAGGATACCGTACGATACCCATTTTCCTTTCTAACCCCGGGGAATGAGAAAGTTCCAAGGTTTCTCCTGTTGCTGATAATACCCAAGCCTGGGCAAGTTTAAAAGTTTGGATGGCTCTTTCTACTTCTGTGTTTGCGAGTTGAATAGGTTTTCCTGCTTCCTGACAAATTACTCTTGCCAACTCATCTTTTCGGGTTTGAAGCCCGGAAACTATCTGGCCTAAAGCTTCAGCTCTCAACCACACGGGTAGTTTACGGGATATTTCAAACCCTGATCTTGCCCGTTCTACCGCAAGGGTTGCTTCCGCCAATCCTGCTGCAGCCATGGTATATAATAAATTACCGGTATAAGGATTAAAAACCTCAATCGCTGAATCCGAATCAGTGGGCTTTCCGCCTAAAAATAAGGGATAATGCATGATACTTAAAGAGCCGGTTTAAACCGGCT
>RFSG01000013.1 GCA_009924095.1 Sphingobacteriia bacterium | reverse complement strand
TTGTAACGCCACCCCATAATCATCTTGACCACATCCAGGAGCACCATGAACAGCAGCTGTTCCATCTTCTGTTGAAACAAAATCACCAGATACAATCTTTGAAAGCTGCCCATCAATAAATGGGTGAATTGCATTGCCGCCTAATAAATCTTCTGCCATGCACAAAAGATAAAGGAGAAAATTGTTGTTCAATATCCGGATTACCAATATAAATTGGAATACTTCCCGCTAACAAAGGGTCTAATAATTTTTCAGTATTATAGCCAGGATAGGTATAATTTTCGAATGCAATAGTAAATTTATAGGGAACTAAAAATTGTCTTTTCGATTCCCATAATCCTAATTTTTTATCGTGTTCTAAGGGAGGGTGATTATTCATGGAACGACCCGGCGCATCAATTTTTTTATATTTGGATAATTCCTGAAAAAACTTCTCACGATAAGGTACTTTATTACCATATAAAAAGTTACAGAATTTCGTTTTTTGATGCAGGGCATTTTCTGCGAAATTTTCAGGACGGATTAAGCTTTTGATATCGAATCCATGATAATCAATACGAGTGTATTGCGGGTGATTAATTTCAGCAGCATTCGGAATACCAAATCCCCAGTCACATATTGACATATCTGGTAAAAAGTTTTCACAAAAATATCCTACGCGAATATATTTTCCTTTCGGAATATTATTACCATAAGGTCCGAACACTAAAACTTCAGGATTATCAGATTCAATAAAAGTATACTCCTCTAATAAAGGGGATAATATTTCCGGAATTGCATATTTAAATTCCAGTCCGTTTACAAATTGAATTCTAATTTTTTTTTTATTCATTATTTATGTTTGAATGGCCCTAAAAAGAATTGAGGATTGGATAATTTTTCATTTTCTTTTCTTAGTAAGGAATAGGCAGTTGAATAAAATTCTGAAAGATTTACTTCATTTGCTTGCGCATGAATTCTATTAATTAAATTTTTTTGGTTGCCATTCAGCTGGTCTCTCCATCTGCCGATTTGAACTTTAATTTTAGACCAAAGGGGTATTTGCGCAGCATCTCCGGCATATTCATACATAGGACTTAATCGTTCCCCTTCATTTTTTTTTCGATTATTACCGGTATGATGGGTAACGGTTACTGGGCTATAGATTGATAAAGCATTAAATCCGGTATAATACAATATACCTGCTTGTAGGTGAGAAATTCTTAAGGAATATTCATAATCCATTAATACAAAACCCGGGTGGTAAAGACCAATTAAGGGTAAAGAAGATCTTCTGATTAACATATGAACATCCCCGAAGGTAAAGGATGGAATTTCTCCGGATGCCCATTTTTGAAACCATGAAAAGCGGGATAAATGAGCAGGGGATTGGGTAGAGCCTAAATTCAGGGTTAAATCATTTGAAATACAAATATCTGCTTCCGGAAATTTATCCATTTCATCAGCACATTTAAAAATAGAAGGATAATCAAATACATCATCATCTATTATTTTTTTTATATAGGTACAGTTAGCATCCAGAAATACTTTATTCCAGGCATGGGATTGATTTCTATCTTTTTCAGATCGAAAGGAATTAATTTTTCCTTCTGCTAATAATTGTTGAGCAAAAGCCACGGTTCCATCAGAGCTATTTCCATCCACAATACATATTTCGTCTTGGGGTCTTTTATTTTCCCAAAGTTTAGATAAGGTTATTTTTAATAAGGGCAAACGATTGCGGGTAGCAATTACAAAGCTAATGGAGGAATTCATTCAGAAAATAAGTTAAATTGAATTTTAAACCAGAACCAAATTCTTTTTAATAAATAAATAAATTGGCTTTTATGGTTCCATTTAAAATCATAATACAATAAAGGATAAATGGACATTTTTCGATGTGATTTTTTATCCAGTGAAATTGCAGTTTGGCTGGTAAGATGATCAACTCTTGAATTGGTAATTAATGCATGTTTAATTCCTTTACTTTCCAAAGTTTTTCTATAATCATCATCACAATACCAATATTTTAATTTTTCGTCCAACGGACCAATTAAATTAAATATTTCTCTTTTAACGAATATACACCAACCGGTTACCAAGATTCCGTTGGTATATCCATATTGAAGTGTTGGGGAAAGAGATACTTTATTACGGGTATGGAACAGGTTACACCAAGTGCCTGCGCTCATCAGTTCAGGGTCGAGTTTCATAGCTTCTAAAATTGCGGTTGCCCAACCTGGAAAAAACAGGAGGTCATTATTGCACAAAGCCAGATATTGGGAATGGGTTCGGCGAATTCCGATATTCATGTATCTATGATACCCAAATTTTTCAGTTGGCCAAAGGGTTTCGGTACTAGGATAATTATAGGCCGGGATATTTTTTTGGGATTCAATTACACAGACGTGGAATTGAATTTTCTGAGGGTCTTCGGAATTGAGCAGAGATTGGATGGTTTGCTCAGTTAGCGCTCTTAATTCAGGAGAGCGTGCATAACTCAGAATTATGATATCTATAGAGAAAGGAGGCACATACAAAATTACACATTCGTTTGATGCTTATACCATTCTGCGAATTTTCGTTTTTTATGCACCAAACTTGGCAAGATTAGGGGCCAGGAAACAACTCTTTGTTTCCATCCGATGTAATTCAGGATTAGGGGATTTCCCTCTTGTGCTTGCTTATATTGAGGGTAATATTTAATACAGACTGCCAAAAAATAAGTCCATTTTTTAAATAAGTCGAGGATATAATTTTTAGGAGGGGAAGGGGAGAGGTAAGATTGATAGATGTCATGATAAACTCCGGCGGAAGTAAAGCCCTCATGTAAGCGGATTAAATAGCTCCATTGTAAGCGATTAGTGGGAATTGCATGAAAGAATTTTAAAGATTCTTCATACCAAAGTTTGAAGCCTAAGATTCTCAGGGCGAGGCATAATTCGGTATCGCCTCCGGAAGCAAGTTGATTTCCTTTGCGGTCGGTGCCAATAAATTGAAAATTGGAGGATAATAATTTTTGGCAAGCAGAATTACGTAAAGCGAGGCAAGCACCGTATAAAACCCATGCATATCCACTTTCCGGGAGTTGAGGGCCAACCGCATAAGCACCTTTGCAGGTTTCAAACCATTGGGGTTCCTGACTTTCAAATAAAGGAATTCCTTGTCCGCCTACCGCACCTACTTCAGGGTGAACCCTAAAGGTTTTCACAAGAACGGAAAGATAATCAGGGTATAGGTGATTGTCATCATCACATAATAATATGATGGGGTGTTGGGCATTTTTTATTCCTGTTATTCTTGCAGCATTTAAACCCGGAGTTTTTTCCTCAATAATAGAGAGTGGAAAAGGAGCGTTTAGTGCATTCCAGGTATTTTGCGTAATGGTAGAAGTATTATCCGTACTGGCATTATTTACGATAATTATCTCAACAGAAAAATCAGCGATAATTTGTTTAGCGATTGCATTTAAAGTAGGAATAATTCTATTCTGACTATTATAACAACAGATTACAATACTTACTCCGGAATTAATAGGGATGTTAGTATCCATATTAGAAAAGGATGTCGGCATCAATATCGGCAGGTAATGTTTCCCTTGGATGTTCCTGAATAAATTTTTCCTTTAAGGCTATTACCTGATTTTGCCAGGATTTAATATCTTTTCGAATAGCATTAATTTTAAATATTCGTTTTGGTAATTCCCGAATTAATATTTTTGATTTGCTAAATTCTAATTGAACAACATCACCAGGTTTACTATTTTTGTATTTATCCAATAAATGAAAATAATGTTTAAGATAAAATAACCATTGGCGAAATAAAAAATATGGGGAAATAGGTTTTTCAACTTTATATAATATTTCCATATAAATACTGAGATAAAAATCTGCACTATAAAATCCTTCAAATAATTTGCGGGTATACTCCCATTGTAATCTATTATTGGTCATATAATGAAAGAAGGTTAGTCTTTCATCATACCAGATTTTATGACCGGTGATTCGCATAGCGAAGCAAAATTCAGAATCTTCCCCTGCCACTAATTTCAGTGTACCTACCCTTCCAGAGAATTGGCAATAAAAGCCACCGGCATATAATAAGTCCATAACCGAGTGACGCATACCCATTCCTGCGCCATAAACGGCATCTACATATCCGGTAGTTTTGGCTTGGGGACCGATGGCATATCCTGCTGATACGGAAGGGAACCAAGCGGGTGGTGGAATATCAGAGATTAATTCACCACAACCTCCAATTGCTGCCACTTCGGGATGCTGGGAAAATAGTTCAAACAATATTTTTAAATACGAGGTAGATAAAAAATTATCATCGTCGCAATGCAGGATATATTCATAAAAAGATTCTTTAATTCCTCTTCTTCGGGCATGAGCAACTCCTGGCGTATTTTCCTGAATCGTTCTAAATGAAAATGGATTTCCTAATGAATTCCATAATTCTTCGGAAAAGATGGCGGTACCATCGGTAGAGCAATTATCAATTAATAATATTTCAATCGGAATATACTTAGGAACATCTTGCAGTGCTAGGGCTTCCAGTGTTTTAGAAATCCGAGTTTTACTGTTGTAACAACAAATAATAACTGAAATTCCTTTAGGATAAATGGGTAATTGACCTGTCATACTTTTCTAACAATCCAATCTGGAGGCATAATCGTAAAAGGAATCCATTTTTTTTCTGCAACTCCCATGAAATATTCGGGAGCATAAACAATTAATTCTGGGCGAATATTTAAGAATGCTCCCCACCAACTAAAGGTAGAATTTGAAGTGATTACAATATTGGCTTGGGTCATTACAAATAAATCTACTGAAGTATTTTGATCAGAAATAATTAAATCAGTTTCATTTCCCCATATTTTGCGACAATAGGGAAGATCATCGCTCATCATTACAAATAAAGTTCCGGGAGAACGAAGTTCTTGAATTAAGGAATGATAAAATTCATCCGATGCAGAAACGTGTGAAAGATCTGTTTTTCGTACATGTAAGGTAACCAATCGTGTGTGTTCAGGCAATTGATTTATCCATTGTTGTGCTTCTTTTTTTACTGAGGGTAAAAATTTAAACAGTTCAGTTTGTATCCAATCTTTATTTTCAAAGGTATGAATCCAGGACTGAAAATATCCATGAATTAAGGTTTTATCTTCGAGGTTAAACCAATTTGGGTTGCAAGGTTCTTCGAATCCAAACTCGGCATATCGTGAAAAGAAAATTTTCCGGGTTATCCAAAGCAATAAAGCTCGAATTCTATATCTGAATCTAAAATTTGGTAAATATTTATGTAATAAAATATACTGCCAAATAAACCATTTTGATAAGCCTTTTTGAGGCATTTCAAATGTTTTAAATATTAAACACAAATAAGGATACTCATAAATAAATAGTTTAGTGTTTAATCTTTTTGCATTTAATAGGCCGGTAATCAATTGAAACATCTGATTACCTAACCGACCTTCTAATTTAATTCCGATCATAAAATATTTTTTTCCGTTGGTTTAATTGCATTCAATTCCATGATAACATATTTGCACCATTTTTGATATGCGATTTCGTTTGTAAATGTATTTTTTACATTTTGGCTCATGAGCAATAATTGATTCGGTTTTACTTGATTTAAGAGCGCCTCCAATTCATTAATGGTATTAACCTGAAATGAACAATTGTTCCAATTTATAAAATTTTTAAAAGGTCGGGCATCCTCGTCTCCAATTAAACAAGGGATTACCCCAAGTTGCATAGCTTCAAAGAATCGAAAGGAGTTCATGCTGGTACCTCTTGGGCAAAGGGCAATCCAGGATTCTCGCATGACCCGATTAAAGGATTTAAATCCTAACCAACGCAAATAAAATCGGGTAGGTAAATAAGAACCTAATTTAATATCTTTTCGGTTGGAAAATTTTTCTAACATTTCTTGGCGCAAGATATTTGTACCGGGTGCACCATTAAAGGATGCCAGATATTTTTTTTGAGGAGTGAAAGGTGAGATTGTGTGGGGTTTACATAAGATAGGAATATCAATTCCTTGGTGGGGTTGGGTTCTGGCTGCCAGAAATTGAATCCATCCTGGGATTTTAACCAATCCTCCTCCATCAAATTGACAAATGGTAAAAGTTTTATCCCCTTGTAAAATAATTTTATCAATGGCTTCCTGAGCTTCAGGAACTCCTGCATTATCCACTGCAAAATTATGATTAAGATACCAACGCGTCCAGAATACGGGTAAATAATGCCAGTCTGCTTGTTGTGGATTATGGGTAATTAAATTTTTTTGGTTAGGATGTTGTAACCAAAGCAGAAAATCTTGTTCTACTCCGTAGTCGTGATTATGAGCAGGATAAGGAAAGGGTTGTTTTGCGGGTTGTAACAGCGGGGGGACGGGGAGGATAAATATTTTCATGTTGGAACAGAAATCAAATGTGCTTAAATTCTTTCTCTGATCCAGTGAATTTGATCTCGGATCGGGGCAGCGGGAATGCCTCCCACAATAGTGTTGGGAGGGACATTTTTAGTAACCAAGGAACTGGCGGCAACCACAGCGCCCATTTCAATTCGAACACCTTTTAATATCTGTACATGAGAACCAATCCATACATGATCTTCAATGGTAATATTAGCGGCCGGATTAATTCTTTTACCTGAGGAATTATCTATAATGGAATGAGAATCGGTATTTCGAACATCAATACCATGGGCAAACATACAATCCTTTCCGATGGTTATTTTTCCTCCATTTTCAGCAACGCTTAATTCCAGACCTTCAGAGGTTGTTGCCTCTCCAATTTGAATACACGTATTTTCATCTTCGATCCAGATTCGAGTATTTCTTAGTCGGCAATGATCGCCAATATATAGTTTATTATTATTTCCTTGAATTATCCATTGACAATTTTCGAGTATAACATCTTTACCCAAAATAATTTGGTGCTGATTACCTGAAATTGATAAATCGCCATTTATGATTAATACAGTACCTGCGTTTATTTGGTGATTTGTACCTTGGAAAGAAATTCGGGTGTTTTGTAATTTCCAGGTTTGGGGATTTAAGGATAGATTAGGTATTAAATTATAAATACGATTATTATATTTCTTGTTACGAAAGTAATTAATTCCTTTCGCAATAGGATGATTACCATAAACAATATATTCACGCAGGTTCATGACCAATTTTGGGAATAAACATATAAGCTCCGGTAATATAAGGTTTCCTCATCCGGTTGTTGGCTATTTTGATACCAAGGTAAGTGGAGTGCAGTATAAGGGGGAGCGGTACGACCGGCTCTTAACCAAAATCCGCCTTTAATGCCTGGGCGATACAATGCAAAGGTAGTATCAATTGAGGCTTTATACAATTCAGGATTAATAGGTTTTTTCCAAAATGGAGATTCAATTTTTAATACTGCTTCTTTTTTATCGTAATGATCGGGGAGGTTATCAATTTGTAAACTAAAACCTACTTTATCTAATTGGGGATTTTTTCTTAGGTGCAAGTAGAATTTATGTAAATAGTCGTTTGGGCAACCCTCTGCAGGAACTACATCGGGGTCAGTGTAAACGTAATACTTATTTTTAAAGGTATTCCATATATCACAATTCCAAAGCGCCAGAAAACCGATATTACGATCTAATCTATATACTGGAAATGGGGTATGTTTATAATATTCTAGTAGGGGAGGGTAGGTTGAATTATTATCTAATAAATGAATATTAGTATAACCATCTTGCGATAAACGATTAATTAATATTTCAATACAATTTAAACGATTGAAGCAATTAATAATAATTGGGATATTTCGGGTATCTGAGTCTGTTAAGGGTTTTTCGAAGATTCTATAGATTGACCAATAAATAACGCCAGCCCAATATAATCGGGTTTCACGGAGAATATATTTTAGTTTTCCCCAATAAAATTTAATTTTTTGCAAAAGGATATTCATGTTCAATTACCTTAAGAAAATAATTTGGGGGCTATAACTGTAGTTACTAATTTTTTCCATGCATACAGTGATCTAAAAGGTGCTAAGGATATATTCCAAATTAACAGGCGTAATGCAAGAAAATATTTATGTTGGATTTTTGCTTGAGAGATTAATTTAGTGGAATAAAACAATAAAATGGAGGTGCGTTCATTTTGATAAATAAGGTTATTAATTTTTATTTTATTCCAAAGATTACTATTGCTTAGGGGTTTAAGCCAATTTAATACAAACTTAGGGGCATTGAATAAATACAAGACTGAATACCAAAGGGCAATTTTATCCCCTGCAAAACGAAAATCTTCTTTTACTGTTTTAGAGCCTTCATGATATCGATAGGCGGTAACTACTTGAGGGATTTCGCAAACGGCATCCCTTCCAAATTGAAGGAGGAAGGATATCCATAATTCAGAATCCATTGCATAATGTAATTTAATATTAACAGGTTGTAAGGTGTCGAATATTTTTTTTCTCCACCAATGGGCGGGTTGACAAATATGGGAGGTAAATAATAATTCTCCCCAATTCACATGTAGGGTAGATTTAGATAGTCCTAAATCTTGTTGTTCATAAAATTGTCGAGACCAAGCACAAACCACTTTAACTTCGGGGATTAAAAAAGCTGAAGCGATTGCATGTAATGCATTGGGGAGTAACATGTCATCGGAGCATAACCAATTTACAATATCACCAGTTGCCTGAGGATACGCTTTATTAATTGCATCCGATTGACCTTGGTCTTTTTCAGATACCCACCAAGTCAGTTGAGGGCTATAGGCTTGAAGGATATCTTTAGAAGCATCAGTGCTCCCTCCATCGGCAACCAGGATTTCAATGGAGGGATAATTTTGGTGAAGGATAGATAGGATACAATCTTCTAAATAATTGGCTTGTTGATAGCTAGGAATAATGATGCTAATTTTTGGCCAGTTAATTGTGCTGGAATAAGTGGCGGTATTTAAAGTGGCATCTTTAGGCCATCCTTTTGGGACGGGAATAAATGCGGGTACTGGGGAAGGGGTAATCGGGGAATCGAGCATTAATTTTCCTCCCAGGTGTGTTCTGCTTTAATTCCCGTGGAAGAAACTCCGTATCCATAATAATCTCCTTCTTCCACTAATAATGAGCCTGCATGAATTACCCAATCTTCTAATAAATCATTACTAAATACTAATAGGTTAATAAAATATTGTCCACCAGAAATTGGTAATCGGTCAATATGTACAGAAACATAACCTTCTTTATGATTTAATTTAAGGGAGAAGTTTTTCAGGAAATTATTAAATTGAATTAAAATAATTCCTTCTGGATGAGTGATTGAAACTTCGATTTTATTATTAATACTTTCGAATTGTTCTGGATTTTGATAATAGGCTCTAATTTCTGCCTTTTCACCTGAGATTAAACTTGGAACAATTTCTCCTGCCCCATTTAAATATTCAACGGCAGTAAATTGTATTCTTCCTCTTCCGGAGCGGTCTTTACGATTTCTGAGTAATATTTTAGAGGCTGAAATTTCTGCGCGAATATAATGTTGAATAGCGAGTTCGGTATCCCCTTTTTCGAAATCTACCATTCCATTTTTAAGCACAATAGATTGTGTGCAGAGGGATTTAACGGCTGCCATATTATGGCTTACAAATAAAACCGTTCTTCCTTCACTTCGGGATACATCTTGCATTTTACCGATGCATTTTTTTTGAAATTCAGCATCACCAACCGCTAATACTTCATCAATGACGAGAATTTCAGGATCGAGGTGGGCTGCTACGCCAAAGGCTAAGCGCACGTACATTCCACTGGAATATCTTTTTACTGGGGTGTCAATATATCTTTCTACGCCGGAGAAATCTATTATTTCATCTAGTTTCGCTTTTATTTCTTTTTTACGCATTCCCAGAATAGCACCATTTAAGAATATATTTTCTCTTCCTGATAATTCGGGATGAAATCCAGTACCTACTTCTAATAGACTTGCGATTCTTCCTTTAATTCTTATTTCTCCTTGGGAAGGAGAAGTAATGCGAGATAGAATTTTTAATAAAGTAGATTTTCCAGCTCCATTTTTTCCGATGATTCCAATTACTTCTCCTTCATTTACGGAGAAAGAAATATCTTTTAAAGCCCAGACATAAGGGGAGGTGGCTTTTTGACTTCTGTCATTTACTTGACCTACTAATTGATAGGGGTCTTCTTGTCCACGCATGGTTTTCCACCAGCGATTTAAATCATGGACTAAGGACCCTGTACCGATTGCACCCAAACGGTAGAGTTTACTAATATTATGGACTTCAATAGCTTTGCTCATAAATCAAACGGTATCCATAAAAGTTTTTTCTACTTTATTAAAAATTAACAGGCCCACTATTAATAACACGAACATGGATATCGTGCTATATAATAAATCGTTAATTGTAAATTCTCCTGCTCCCAAATAAGCTAACCGAAATCCTTCAATTACGGGTGTCATGGGATTTAAATCAATTAACCATTTATAGGAACTATTTTTCATTGCGGATAAAGGATAAATAACGGGAGTAGTGTACATTAATAATTGTACACCAAATGATAATAAAAAAGTAAAGTCCCTATATTTAGTAGTAAAGGAGGATACTAATATTCCGGTGCCCAATCCTAAACCCGCCATTAATATTAAAAATACAGGCGTTAATAAAATCAAAGGGCCTGGATGTACATTAGCGCCAGTAAACATATAATACCCTAGAAAAACTAGCATTAATGAAAATTGAATTATAAATCGAAATAAATTCGAAATGACATTAGAAACAGGCACCACCATTCTAGGGAAATATACTTTTCCAAATATGCTGGAGTTTGTGGTAAAGGTGCTGGAAGTTCGGGTGAGACATTCAGAAAAATAATTCCAACAGGTTAATCCGGTTAAATAAAATAATATTTGCGGAATTCCATCGGTAGGGATACCGGCAATTTTACCAAATACAAAAGTAAACGTAATACTACTTAGTAGAGGTTGAATAAAGAACCACAATGGACCTAAAAGGGTTTGTTTGTAAGTAGAAATAAAATCTCTTCTAACGAACAGGAATAATAAATCTCTATATGCCCATAATTCTTTGAGTCGAAGTTCAAAGAATGAGGAGGTGGGTTGAATTTTGAGGTTCCATCCCTGAGTGGAGTCAGCATTTTCAGCCATGAATAATTGATACGTTAGGGGTGAAAATAGTATTTACGGCTTGGATGATAGAATTACTAAGCGCATCCATGCTATATTTTTGAGAGATATTAAGAGAAACGGAGGTTGCTTTTTTTCTCCAAGCAGGGTTTGTAATTACGAATTCAATATGTTTTTTTAATTCCTGAATATTTCCACAAGGATAAATAAATCCATTTTTATTTAATTCAATTAAATCAGGTCCACAACCCACAAGATCAGAAACAATAACGGGTAATCCGACAGCAAGGGCTTCATTTACGATAAGTCCCCAGGTTTCGCCTGCACCCGAGGGTAATATGAGTACATCAGAAATATTATACCATTGCGGCAGGGATTGCTGATTAATAAATCCAGGGAGAATTGCTTTATCTGGGAAATGAGAATTAATAAAATCATTTATTTCCGTTTTTAATTCTCCTTCTCCGATCATAATTAAAAACCAAGGAAGATGTTTAATGGGAAGAAGAGCATTTAATAAATCCAAAGGTCTTTTTTTGGGGATAAATTTTCCGCAAAACAAAATGATTGGAATATTAGTGGGGATGGATAAATTTTCTTTTTGAATGAATAAATCCTCCTCAGATAAGGATCGTGCATCAGCAAATCGAATATTTTCAATTGCATGTGGTGCAAAATGTAATTGATTTAATTGAGCCCCATATTGTTGAAAGAATAATTTATTTTCTTTCCCTGTAAATAATATTTTATCCGCTTTCCGAATTAATAAGGGTAATAAGATTTTTTTTATTTTTTGTTTCCAGGCGGGCAATGAATTTTCATGCATCAAAGGATTATCACCTCTCAGGAAAATTTTCCAACCCTGATTTTTTGCTTTCAGAATAAGGGATAGGTGAGTTAAGTAATTCCAGCCGTGGATAATTAGAATTTTACGTGAGGAATTATTTTGTAGGGAACGAATCATATCGGGGTTCCAGAGGCCAAAGAAACCATGTCTAATTCCGGGCGAAAATGCTTTATTTGGGAATAGGGTATATGAATATCCCTCTAATAGAGGAATATCCCAGGTAATTGATTTTCCAAAACCAGGATCCAGAGCACCTTTCAAGGAATCATCACTTGCATACCACACTTGAAAATCCCAATTCGGAACTTGTGCTAATTGTTTAAATAGGGGGCTAAAATATTGAACCGGATGGCTTAACACGAAACGTACTACAATTTTGTTAGCGTTGGATTCCATTCTTAGGAGAAGCTAACAAAAGTTGAAGGAAGTATTGGGTTCGTTTTTTCAGAATAAATCCCAAAAAATAAATATCCTATTTTTAGGTTTGACACCATGGTTTAAAATTAATCAAAACCATAGAAATTAAATTAACAATTAAGGAATTCAGGGAAATAATTCAAATGGGCGGAATTATTTCTTTCTGCGGGTAGCTAACCAATCTAACACACGAATTAAGAATGGTTTTTTACGTTCAGGTTCGCTATAATATCCTTGTCCATAATACCCACCGTAATAACCACCATAATAGCCACCAGTATATCCGCCATAATAGCCTAGGCCATAATATTTCCCATAACCGTAACCGTAACCGTATCCATATCCTCCTCGAGGCTGGCGGTAAGAGTTTAGGACAACAAACAAATTGATCATGCTATGTTCCCGAACAAAACGGTCGGCGGTTCTTAAAAAGTTCTTACGGGAATAATGAGATCTTACCACATACAAAGCAGCATGGCTAATTTTTATAAGATATACTGCATCAGAAACCAATCCAATGGGAGGGGTATCAATAATAATATATTCGTATTTATCTTTCAGTTCTTCCAGTAATTGACGCATACGATCAGAATTAATTAATTCAGACGGGTTGGGCGGAATAGGGCCGGAAAGGATAATATCTAGATTTTTATATTCCGTAGATTGTAAAACTTCGTCTAATTCATTTAAATGGGAGAGGTATGTACTCATTCCTTTTTGATTATTCAAACGAAAACTCATCCCTAATTTAGGTTTCCGTAAGTCCATTTCAAGAATAATTACTTTTTTATTTAGGAGTGCAATTACCCCCGCCAGATTAATACTCGTAAATGATTTTCCTTCTCCAGAAATAGTGGAAGTAATACTGATAATTTTAGATTTATGTTCAGAAACCACAAACTGCAGATTTGTTCGAATAGATCTGACAGATTCTGATAGGGCAGATTTTGGATTTTCGATGGCCTGCATAATTGCAAATTCCTGTTTGGATTTGTTAGCAGATTCACGGATCATTCCGATTAAAGGAAGGGAAGTTTGTTTTTCAATGTCTTCCGGCTCAATTACGGTTGAATTAGATAAGTCTAATAATATAATTAATACCAAGGCGATTACAAGTGCCAAGGAGATATTTTTAGAATATATTTCTCGCGGGGATTCAGATATAGAAGAATTCGGTAAAAACGCTTCATCCACGATACTTGTAGGAGAAATTTGCGCTGCATTGGCAATTGCATTTTCTAATCGTTTTTCTTTTAAAAGACTTAGAACTTTTAAGTTTAATTCGTATTCCCGCTTGATATTAATCAGCATTCTTTGATTAGTTGGAATATTTTCCAACCCTGCCTGATATCCTTTTTGCTGTTGTTTTAAGTGTTGCAATTTTGCAACCAGCATTGTTTTTTGATATTGAATACTTTGCAGAATTTCATTTTTTAATTCAGCGGTTTGTTTTTCGATATCTCTAAAAATTGGATTTGCGCTTCCATATTTTTGTCGAAGAGATAATTGTTCGAGGGATAATCTATTTAACATTTCCACTCTTGAGTTTAAGAATGGGTTACTTCCTTCTGATTCTAATAAAGTAAGATTAAATACTTTTCTTCCGGGTTCTTTTAATTGTCGAATTAAGGTATCTGTAGAAATTAATTCTAGTTCTAATAATCCTAAAGCTTCATCTGCAGAAGTAAGTTTTGTAATTCCCAAACGTTCTCTAATTTCAAGACTAGGAACTCCGAGATTTTTTTCTAATTGTTCTAATGCATCTTCTGATTCAATTACTTTTTTATTTATTTCTTGGGTAAGGGTTTCAATAAATGCGAGAGATTGAATAGTAGATTGTTGACGTTTTTGAATATCCTTTTCGATATATACTTTACACAGCATATTTACAAAATCAGCTGCGAAGCGTGGGATTTTATCTTGATAAAATACGTTAACTAAATTTAAATTTTTGCCAGCTTCGGACATACTGAGTCCGGATTGTACCCGATTAATCAGTTGCTCAATGCTATTAGCTTTAAATAAATAATCCCCCTGGTACATTTCGCCCAGTTGGAATATTTTTATTTTGAATCCTTCATATTCAATAGGAACACCAAATTGTGCAGTAATTACCGGGGTATTGTTATCTGATTCTCTGCGTAATTGAAATTTATTATTTCCAATACTTTTAAGCTGAAATATTTTATCATAAGGAATATAAGTACTATCAATTATTTCAACCTTAAAGGGAGATTCTAGGTATAATTCTGATTTTTTAATTCTTCCTTCTACATAATAACTAAATTGAAGGGGCAATCGTCTGAGGGTAGAATCAATAATACTTCTACTTTGAAGGGTTGCTAATTCCGTTTGGATATTAATGGTATTTACTTTTCTTCTTGCTTCGCTAATTCCAGGAATGCTTACTTCGTTATTATTATCAACAAAAAACTTAAGGGTAGCGGAGGTACGATAGAGGGGTTCTAGGTATCTAATTTTAAAAAAAGAATAGGTACTAAAAATAGCGACGAAGAAGGCGAAGAAATACCATTTTCGAATACAAAGTATCAGGTATTTAAATACAATTTTTAATAATGGAATTCCATCCTCTTTTTGAATTTCTTTTTGGAAATCCGAGGGTTTAGCTGAAGGTTCAGGAGATAGATTTTCCACTAAAAAGTTCTTGTCAATAAGAATATATTAATCCCTAAATTCAGAACAGTAAATAGGGCAACATAGGGTAAAATAGCGTCGCTAATAATTTTAATATTTTTAGGTTCGATATAAATGATATCTCCAGAGCGGAGGTATAAATCTTCTGCTTTGATAGCTGCAATTTGGGTCATGTCCACAACTATTATTTCTGGGTTAGCATAATCGCCCCTTATAATTCTTACTTCTTTAAGTTTACCTAGGGAGGGAACACCTCCCATTTGAGCCATGGCATCTATCAGGTGCATATTATCGCGGAGAATAGGAACTTCCTGACTTCCCAAGGCTGAAGATCCACCTCCAAAAATGGTAACAAATTTATTTAATATTTCTATTGAAAAAATAGGATCATTATAATAAGCCGAGTAAGCTTTCTCCAATAATTTACTTGCTTCTTTAACGGTTAAACCTTGGAGGTATACATCTCCTAACATAGGAAGGCGAATATTTCCGGTTGGGTCAACTACCATTCCAGCTTGTGAGAAATTATCAAAAACACCTCCTACTATTCCGCTATTAATTTGCCGAATAGATACACGATCTAAAGGTTTAATTCTTTGTATATATGGGACTGTATCTGCCACATTTTTATTGTAGTAGACAATTGGTTTTCCATGTGTGCTTATTTTTTCAGCAGTTTTAAGTAGTATGGGTTTATGTTTATACGAACAGGAAAACAATCCTATTGAAAAAAATAAACACATCCATACATACCCACTTTTCATAGAAAGAAAATGAAAAGTTCGACAGGGGATTAATCGTAAGGTTGAATACAAGTGATTTCCGCTAATTAAATATGCGTAAATTAACTTAAATCCCTTTAATGAAATGTGAATGCCGTAAGGAATTAATAAATTAATTTAAGGGCTACTCTACGACTCATATAATAGCTTTTTTCGTCTTCACGAGGCGTTACCTGTAAATCTTCTCCTTGATAGCCGATTTGCATACGGGTTTCAGGGATATCGAAGTAATATCTCATAAATTGATAAACTGCGTTAGCACGATTACGAGATAAGCGAACATTATATTCGTTGGATGCTCTTGGATCTGTATGACCGATGATTTCTACTTTAACAGAAGGGAAGGCTCTCATCAAACGAGCAAGATTATATAAGGACTCATAGAATCTTGGTTTAATTATATATTTATCCAAATCAAAGAAGATATAATCAATAGGCCAAGCTGCTTTAAATTGGGCAATTTCTTTTTCTAATGAATTAACTCTTTCACCCAAAGTATCTAAACGATTATTGATATAAATATCATTATCGTTCATTACTGTAAGTGCCTGATAAACGGAATCTAAATCTGGCAATATGCTATCAATTCTATCTGCCATTTTTAAATCTTCTGCATATAAGGAGTCAATCATACGATCGATCCGTAAATCTCTTGGCATCCACTCAATATGTTCATTTTCACGATGTACTCTTTTACCGAATTTAATAGACAATCCGATTGTGAACATAAAGTACATATCACTTTTAATCCGGTTATTAAATTGGAGGTTTTTATTATTTTTCGTAGGATCTGAGAATACGTTAGCTACGTGACCATCAATAGAATCTGAACGGGTATATACTAATTCACTACAGATATTCAAATCTAATCTTGGGGTTAAATACATTTTAAGACCAAAACCAAAAGGGTAATTTAATGTCCAACCTTTGTAAGCAAATGCAGTCTGAGCCAAAACATCTTTTGCGGCGGCTTTACGAGCATTGGCAAACATATAAGCAAATCCGATAGAAAAATAAGGATTAATACGATGGGTCAAATGGTAAACATCGAATAAGCTGGCGAAATTAACATGTGCGCGTAAGCCGAATTGAAAATAATCAGTACGATAGGTTCTGTCATAAATATCTTTATTAGAACTTCTCATTTGACCTGCAAACCCATTTCCATTAATGGAAATAATATTTGATAAGGAATAGCGTACATTAATACCAGCTAGGTAGCTAGCTTTACTTCGCACGTCAACATATCCTTGGGTTACTCCTAAGGAAGGCTCAAGAATTAAGCGCTTGTATGGTAATTGTGCCTGCACGAGAAACGTCGTGAGTAACAAAAATGTAAACAGTATAAAATTTCTTTTCATCATCATTGCCTTCGGTAATTCATTCTGGATAAAGCTCAGAATGGGAGTATAATTCGGTTTTACAGTACAAAATAAAGAATTTATTGTATTACTTGTATATTATTTTTCTTAAGTTTTGAATAATTTTTTAGGATTAGGGTTGTATGTTTACTTTGGGATATGATTGTTTGTATGATAATTAGAACATTTCATATGAGGATTTCCGCAAATTAACAAATGATGTTACTTGGCATGTTTCTAATAGGAATAAATTAACATAGTTTATAATATTTTACTGATGAGATTCAATCCTGATGCATCCTGGACAGATCCTCAATACCGAAAAAGTTATTATGCCAATTTATATAAATGGCAATGTGAAAATCAGGAAGTTTTAGGAAAATTTAATCCATCAGTTGAATGGGCAGATGGGATTGGCTATTTCCCAATTCGGTTTTTCAGGGATTTTAGATTATCTAACCAAACGGATCCGAGTATAATATTTACTAGTTCTGGAACTGGAGGAGAAAAATCTTCCCAACATTATGTGGATGATATAGAAATTTATCATTCTTCCCTTATGGCAGGGTTCAAATATTTTTATCCTGATTTAGAAAAAGGCGGAGTTAAGATACTTGCCTTGTTACCTTCTTATTTAGATCGTTCAGGTTCTTCCTTGGTGTATATGGTTCAATATTGGATGAATCAATTTGGATTGGCGGGTAGTGGGTTTTATTTAGATGATTTTAAAGATCTGGAACAATCCATATGGAAAGGGGTATCAGATCAGGTTCCGATATTGATTATAGGGGTAAGTTTTGCACTAATAGATTTTGTTGCCCAAATTGAAAAACCATTTCCACCTGAGATTATTATTATGGAAACGGGAGGAATGAAAGGGCGGAGAAAAGAAATCTCCAGAAAGGAATTACATTCTATTCTTAAGGCTAAAAGTGGTGTTACCCAGATTCATTCAGAATATGGGATGACAGAATTATTGAGTCAGGCATACTCTATCGGAGAGGGTAGATTTTTTACACCCCCCTGGATGGAGGTAAGCATTTGTGATATTAATAATCCCTTTCGGAAATTGGGAATTGGGAGAACAGGAAGAATTAGAATTATAGATCCCGCGAATGAAAATTCTTGTGCGTTTATCTTAACCGATGATATTGGACGAATGGGAGAGGACGGTAGTTTTGAAGTATTAGGCCGTGCCGATTTTGCGGAGATTAGGGGATGTAGTTTATTATATGCCTAAGATATTCTCCTTACCTTTGTGGTGTGAACAGCCTATGTAGTCACTGTCTTCACGTTAAATGGGTGACAAATACCAGGGGAAGTCGTTTTTTATTGTGCCAACGTTATCAGGTGGATAAACGGTTTTTAAAATATCCACCTCAACCCATTATTTATTGTCCTGGGTATGAACCTAATTTCCATGAATCCTCCAATCCCTAAAGTTAAGAACCTAATATTTGATTTAGGTGGGGTATTATATTCCATTGATTATACTGCTGTTGAAAGAGGAATGGAATCCTTAAAAGACCCTGCGCATACCGGAGAAGGGGTTGCCTATTCCAGAGGATATCAAGATCCATTATTTTCATTATTGGAAATAGGACAAATTACGCCAGCAGAATTTTTCGAAAGAATGAAAGAAAAATTCTTTTTAAAGGCAGAGAAAGAAGAATTTTTTCAGGTTTGGAATTCTATGCTGAATGGATTAATTGTGGGTCGAGAGGAAATGATTAAACAATTATCCTTGAATTATAGATTGTTTTTATTGAGTAACACGAATGAAATTCATTACCAGTATTTATTACCCGAATGCGAAAAGATGTTTTCTCATTTTGAACATTGTTATTTTTCTCAACAAGTAGGATTACGAAAACCAGATTTAAACATTTTTAATAGGGTACTGGCGGAACAAAATATTAAACCAGAAGAAACCTTATATATTGAGGATTCCTTGCAACATATTCATGCGGCTCAATCCTTGGGAATTCATACTTTATTTGTAGAAGATGAAACCTGGGTTGAATCTTTTAAGCAACAGTTTAATTTAAATTGATTTTGATTTTAAGATGCCATTAGATACTTCAATACGTTCCGTACTCATCATTGGAAGTGGGCCAATCATAATTGGTCAAGCATGTGAATTTGATTATTCTGGATCTCAAGCATCGAGATCATTACGAGAGGAAGGAATAGAGGTATCTCTAATTAATTCCAATCCAGCAACTATAATGACCGACTCGGTCACAGCTGATCATGTTTATTTGTGGCCCTTAACGCGTGCTTCAATCATTAAGATTTTAAAAGAGCGGAAAATAGATGCGGTATTACCTACGATGGGCGGACAGACGGCACTTAATCTATGCATGGAATGTGATAAAGCGGGTATATGGGAGAAATATGGGGTACGATTAATTGGGGTTGATATATTAGCCATTCAGCGAGCTGAGGATCGGGAATTATTTCGGCAGATGATGCATCAAATTAAATTAGATGTACCTCGGTCCCGAATCGCAACCTCATTTTTAGAAGCAAAAGAAGTCGCGCAAGAAATAGGGTTTCCACTGGTGATTAGACCTTCCTATACCCTCGGGGGAACAGGGGGAGGATTTGTTCATACAAAAGATGAATTGGATGCTGCATTAACCAGGGGACTGCATGCAAGTCCTGTGCATGAAGTATTAATTGAAGAAAGTGTATTTGGATGGAAAGAGTATGAGTTAGAGTTATTGCGAGATGCAGATGGAAATATCGTTGTGATATGTTCCATTGAAAATGTTGATCCCATGGGAATTCATACCGGGGATTCAATTACTGTTGCTCCCGCCATGACTTTATCTGATCAGGAATATCAGCAAATGAGAATTGCTGCATTTCAGGTAATGAATGCGATGGGAGAATTTGCAGGAGGATGTAATGTTCAATTTGCGATTGATCCGATATCCAGCAGGATGATTGTAATCGAAATTAATCCACGGGTTTCCAGATCTTCGGCACTTGCTTCCAAAGCTACCGGGTATCCGATTGCCAAGATATCCGCTAAGCTTGCCATTGGATATAGATTACATGAGTTAAAAAATCAGATTACGTTAACCACATCAGCATTTTTTGAACCGGTTTTAGATTATGTGATTGTAAAGATTCCGAGATGGAATTTTGATAAGTTTAGAGGCGCCAATCGAAAATTAGGACTTCAGATGAAATCCGTTGGAGAGGTAATGGGAATTGGAAGAACCTTTGCAGAGGCATTGCAAAAAGCTTGTCAATCCTTGGAGATTGGTCGTAACGGAATTTCAGCAGATGGAAAAGAGGTAAGAGATCGGGATCAATTATTGATTGGGATGGAGCAGGCAAGTTGGGATAGAATATTTTTGGTGAAGGATGCCATTCATTTAGGCTTGCCCTTAAGAACCATTTATAAATACACTAAAATTGATCCTTGGTTTTTGCATAGAATTGAAGATATTGATATTACGGAAAAGAGTATTCAACAATATCAATTAGAAAACCTGCCAGATGAATTATTGTTGTTAGCCAAAAAGCTTGGTTTTGGGGATCGTCAGATTGCGCATTTATTAGAATGCAAAGAATCCGAAGTAAGGAAACACAGAATAGATAGGGGAATTCATCGGGTATATAAAATGGTGGATACTTGTGCTGCAGAATTTGAAGCCCAAACGCCTTATTATTATTCCACCTTTGAGGGTGAAAATGAGTCTAAGCCTTCTGACCGAAAAAAGATTGTAGTATTAGGGTCAGGACCTAATCGAATTGGGCAAGGAATTGAATTTGATTACAGTTGTGTTCATGGAATTTTAGCAGCAAACGATGCAGGCTATGAAACGATTATGATTAATTGCAATCCTGAAACGGTTTCTACTGATTTTAACGTTGCTGATAAACTCTATTTTGAACCTCTTTATTGGGAGCATGTAATTGATATTATTGAACATGAAAAGCCAGAAGGCGTAATCGTTCAACTGGGCGGGCAAACAGCGTTGAAGTTGGCTCAAAAGTTAGATCAATATGGAATTCCTATCATCGGAACTTCTTTTAAATCCTTAGATATTGCTGAAGACCGTGGGAGTTTTAGTAGGTTATTAAAACAATTAGAGATTCCGTATCCCAGTTTTGGGGTTGCAGAAACTGCCGATGAAGCTTTAGATGTTGCGCATTCCGTAGGGTATCCGGTTTTAGTTAGACCTTCTTATGTATTAGGAGGGCAAGGGATGAAAATCGTTATTAATGATGAGGAATTAGAATCGCATGTGATTAGTTTGTTAAAAGATCTACCTGGTAATAAAGTATTAATTGATCATTTTTTAGATAAGGCAATTGAAGCTGAAAGTGATGCGATTTGTGATGGAAAGGATCAATATGTAATTGGGATCATGGAACATATTGAACCTGCGGGAATACATAGTGGAGATTCATCTGCAGTTTTACCGCCATTCGATCTTTCCCAAAATGTGTTAGATAAAATACGAGAATATACCCATAGAATTGCGTCGGCATTGGAAGTAAAAGGGTTGATTAATATTCAATTTGCAATTCAAGGGGAGAAAGTATTTGTTATTGAAGCAAATCCTCGTGCTTCGAGAACAGTTCCTTTTATTGCGAAGGCTTATGGAGAGCCTTATGTTTATTATGCAGGATTGGTAATGTTGGGGGCAAAGAAAATTAGTGACTTCATTTTTTCTCCTGCATTAACCGGTTTTGCGATTAAAATTCCTGTTTTTTCACATGACAAATTTCCAGAGGTGACCAAAGAGTTAGGACCTGAAATGAAAAGTACAGGAGAAGAGATATTATTTATTGAGGATTTACAAGATGAGTTTTTTGTAAAAGCTTATAATGAAAGAAGTTTATATTTAAGCAGATGAGAAAACCTGAGCTTCAGGAGTTTGTGGTCAACAATCCATTATGGAAAGATAGACTGTCACCCTTGTTAAAGGGTCAACATTTTATGCAACAATTGGGGTTACAATTAACAGTTGTAGAACCTGGCTATGTTGAGGCGGAGATGCCTATTCAACCCCTTCAAAGGCAAGCTTTAGGTTTTTTACATGGAGGAATTAGTGCTTCCTTGTGCGATATTGTATCTGGAATTGCTGCTTTTAATTTAGTTCGGGAAGATCAGCATGTAGTAACCGGAGAGATTAAGATTTCCTATTTAAACCCGGGAATAGGGGATAGGGTTCGGGCAGTAGGATGGGTATTAAAACAAGGCAGAATGATATCTTTTTGTGAAGCGGATATTTGGGTCTTTAATGGTGCGGAAGAGATTCATGTTGCCCGTGCCAGTAGTTCCATGGTGATTATCCAACAGCCGATAATTAGCTAATACTATTATTTAAAATTTAATTCCTTTTTTAATAGTTCTGAAAAATTATAAACTCCTTTATTATTTTTAGCCCAATGGGCAGCCTTCAAAGCGCCTTCGGCAAATCCTTCCCGATTAAAAGCGGTATGTTTTATTTCGATTAGATCTGCAGCAGAAGCATATCCTACTTCATGAATTCCTGGGATTTCACCAGCTCTGATCCAAGCTTCAGATAACTCGTCTGGGAAAGGGGGACGATCTCTAAATGCTTCCGACTGTGCATGAGATTTATGAGTAGAAGCAGCTAATATTTGTTCCCTTAATTGTCTTGCAGATCCTCCTGGAGCATCAGCTTTATGGCGATGATGTTTTTCTAGGATATAGGGATCATAATCCGATAAATGATTCATCCAATTTGCCAATACATCATTTAATTGGAACAGCACATTCATACCGATCGAAAAATTCCCCCCATAAATTAAGGCTCCTTGATGTTGGGTTACAATTTCTGAAATCATGGGTAATTGATCCCACCACCCCGTTGTGCCACAAACCACGGGGTATCCTAATTCTACAAGGCGAACAACATTATGTGGAGCAGCAGCGGGATTAGTAAACTCAATTGCAATTTGGTTTTCAGGTTTGGGTAATCGTGTCCAGTCTTTGGGGTTATCTGTAATAATTCCTGAGATATTAAAACCTTTGCTAAGGGCGAGTTTAGAAATTTCCTGGCCCATTTTTCCATATCCTACCAATAATAAATTCATTTCGTAAAAAATATCTTTAAAAAGTAAAACCTGCTTGTAACCCAGCCATAGGTCGGTTATGAATATCCTGCATCCAAATGGGATCAACTCTGAGTGTTAACTCTTCTGTCACGTTGAAATGTTTCATATGGGCGTCCACATAGGCTTCAATAATTTGAAGCGCATAACAAAAGGTGCCAAATAAAACCAACATGTCTCTGGTTTCCCGATGAAAATCTCTAAATGATTTAACATTCTCAAGAGAATTGTCGGGAAAAGGGTCAGCGTTGATTCTTTTCTCTCTTTTTACTAAATAAGATAAACGATAATCCAAATATTGGCTATGTTGTTTTAAGATGAGATAAGTAAATGTTCCTAAGCCAGCATAAATTATTGGGACTTTCCAATAGGAGCGATTATAAAGTTGACCTGTTCCCGGTATCAAGGCTGAGTATTGCCAAGCTTTTCGGGGATTTGGCCAAGGGATAGAATCCTTAGAATTTAATGATTTAGGTTCCTTTTCAGGGATAGAATCTGGAGGTAGAGAAAAGGTTAAGGATTCTGCATAAACGCAAGGGATAAAAATTAATCCAAATCCTAACCTAAGTAACCAATGCATGCTTATTTCAGCAAATCCATCAATTGATCAAATTCTTCTTCAGAGGAAAATTGAATTTTGATTTCCCCTTTTCCAGCGGATTGTTCAACGATTTTTACTCTAACTCCGAGTTGGTTGGTAATTTCTTTTTCCAACGCTTGAATATGAATTTCCCTTGAAGATATTGGAGTTTGAGGAGTAGGGGTGTTGAAATTCTTTTTAGGAGCTGGAGGTTGATGAATATCTCTTACCAATTCTTCTACTTTTCTAACTGAGAAATCATTGGCAATGATATCTTTATACAGCGTAAGTTGTTGCACTGGATCTTCTACATTAATTATTGCCCGAGCATGACCCATCGTGATTAGTTTATCTCTTAGTCCGATTTGAATTTCGGGAGGTAGTTTTAGCAAACGGAGATAATTATTTACGGTAGCTCTATTTTTCCCAACTTTTTCACCCACTTTTTCCATGGGTAATTTACATTCGTCAATCAGGCGTTTGAAGCCGAGAGATACTTCAATTGGATTTAAGTTTTCGCGCTGAATATTTTCTATCAACGCCATTTCCAGCATTTGTTCATTATCTGCTGTTCGGATGTAAGCTGGGATAGATGTTTTACCTGCTAATTGAGAGGCTTGGAATCTTCTTTCCCCTGAGATGAGTTGATATTTTCCTGGGGTGATTTCTCTAACTGTAACGGGTTGAATAACGCCATGTTCAGTGATAGAGGCAGCCAATTCTTCTAAAGCAACTAAATCGAAATGCGTTCTGGGTTGATAAGGATTGGTTTCTATTTGAGAGATTTCAATTTCACCTATCCTTTGGTTATTGTTGTTATTTTCAGGTTGAGGGGATAAATTATCTACTAGATTATCTGACAACAAAGCGCTTAGTCCACGACCTAAGGCTGGCTTTTTAAAATCTTTTTTGGTTTTTACAGTAGTGTCGCTCATGCTGACGGAAGGGTCAATTTAATAAAGAGGATTGTGTTGTGGTTAAATTCAACCCGTTATTTTGTAAGATTTCACGGGCAAGATTAAGATAGTTAATAGCTCCTTTTCCAGAAGCATCAAACATCAAAACGGGAACGCCAAAACTCGGGGCTTCACTTAATTTGGTGTTTCGTTGAATTATGGTTTCAAACACTAAATCAGGGAAATGGGTTTGTACTTCTTCAACTACTTGGTTTGATAATCTAAGTCTTGAATCATACATAGTAAGAAGCATACCTTCTATTTCCAATTCAGGATTTAATCTTTGCTGCACGATTTTAATCGTATTTAATAATTTCCCCAACCCATCGAGTGCAAAAAATTCACATTGAACAGGAATAATTACAGAATCGGAGGCAGTTAAAGAATTTAGAGTTAGCAAGCCTAACGAAGGACAGCAATCAATAATTATAAAATCACTTTAATGCTTTGTAACATTACCCGCATTCTTTTTTCACGTTCGGGTAAGTTGACCATTTCAAGTTCAGCCGCAACTAAGTCAATATGTGCTGGTAAAAGGTCAACAAAAGGAGCTTGGCTATTGAGGATGATATTTTTTACAACGACTTCATCATTGACCAAACAGTCGTAAATGCTCACTTGAATATTTTTCGGATTAAACCCTAATCCACTGGTTGAATTTGCTTGGGGGTCGGCATCTACTAATAAAACTTTATATTCGAGCACTCCCAGGCTTGCCGCCAGATTAATTGCAGTGGTCGTTTTTCCGACTCCTCCTTTCTGGTTGGCTATGGCTATGATTTTTGACATGATTACTTTTGCGTATCTGTAATGGTAAGTGTCAAGAGCGAATCCCTTGCATTCAAATTTTCCAGAAAAGTAAAATTACGAAACATATCCCCGGTACATGAAAATACAGCTTTGGTTTTTATACACAGTTTGCTTGTTGATTTCATGTGGAAAGAATTCTGAAAGTGATGATTTTCAGAGAGTTTTCAGGATGAACATCCCTTCCAGCCTAGTTTCTTTAGATCCAGCCCGAGCGAAAGATCAAACGCATCATTGGATGTGTCTTCAGTTATATAATGGATTGGTAGGTTTAGATTCTACCCTAACCATCGTTCCGGGGGTATCTAAAAGTTGGGAAGTTTCATCAGATGGAAGAGTATATATATTTCATTTACGGGACGATGTTTTTTTTCATGGGGACAAATGTTTTAATCCCCTATCTACCCGAAAGATGAATGCGAAGGACGTTAAGTTTAGTTTAACTCGAATTTGTGATCCTAAAATTGCTTCTTCCGGGCAATGGATATTTAATCATCGGGTAGAAGGAATAGAGTTATTTCAAACTGGAAAGACTAATAATGTATCTGGTTTTAAGGTAATCAACGATAGTACTTTTGAAATTCATCTTCAAGCACCATTTCCTCCTTTTATATATTTATTAGCTATGCCTTATGCTGGAATACTTCCTCCGGAGGCAATCTTGTTTTATGGAGATGAGTTTCGCAAACATCCAGTTGGAACAGGACCCTTTAAATTACATCGATGGGAAGAAAGTCGTAGTTTGATTTTGCATAAGAATACCGAATATTTTGAGGCTGGTTTACCAATTTTAGAGGTTGTAAAGTTTTCCTTCCACGAAAATCCTATTGCAGCATTTCAGGAGTTATTGCAAGGGAAAGTGGATATGTTAAATCGTCCGGATTATCGCCTTAAAGATGAAGTCCTTACTTCAGAAGGTACTTTAAAACCAGCTTGGATCAGTGGTGAATTTTTTAAACTGATTTCAGTTCCACAATTAAATACAGAATACTTGGCAATTTGTTCTCAACTTGAAGATAAAGGAGATATCCATCCTATTTTAAAGGACTTACGTATTCGAAAAGCGATACAACATGCTATAGACCGAAAAGCATTGGTAAGATTAGTATTAAATGGGCAAGGGACTCCAGCTACGGCAGGGATTATTCCTCCGGGGTTAAAAGCATTTGATTCTACAGCTGTTAAAGGGTATAATTATTCACCTCAAAAAAGTGCTCAACTACTTGCGGAAGCAGGTTATCCTGACGGAAAGGGATTACCTGAAATTACCTTGTATTCCAATCCATCTTATCAGGCCTTGAGTGAATTTATTCAGTATCAATTATCTACTGTTGGCTTCAAAATAAAGATAGAACAAACAGAGGCAGGGAGCATGCGAGATATGGCTGCCCGAGGATTATTGCCTTTTTGGAGAGCAAGTTGGATTGCTGATTATCCAGATGGAGAAAACTATTTATCGTTAGGATATGAGCCTTTTACGGCGCCATCGGGTCCGAATACTACTCGAATGAAAGATTTAGTTTTTAATCAGCTATATGAAAGAGCATTACTTACTAAAGATGAAAAAGATAGAAACCGATTATACCAACAGGCAGATAGTGTATTGATGGAAAGATCTTGGATCATTCCTTTGTATTATGATCGAGTTATTCGATTGGTTAGGCCGGAAGTTTTGAATTTGCCGGCAGATCCGATGAATCAGTTGGTGTTGAAATATGTTCAGAAACTTCCTTTGGGATCAACACATAATTCTCATTAAAGGTACTTTGTGTTAACAGCCAATTCACCACCTGATGGGGATTAGAACTTATTGCCCGGATGTTTAATACTCTTTCTTGAAGGCCTGCTTCTGGCTCTAGGAAATCCTTTAATTTTTCTATGGGAGATAAGATTTTTTTGAATTTATTTTTGAGCTGCTTCCTAATCTTTTTTCGCAAGGTATCTTCCATAAATTGTTGAAAGCGTATCCTTTCGCCTTCAAAAGTTCTCAATAGGGAAGCTTCTACTGCTTCTATTAATAAAGGAAATTGATTCAGAACCTGGGATAATTGATGAATCGAATCTATGTAGGTTTCTTCTGACCATTGGTTATTCAGCATATGGTCTTCTAATTCTGTTCTAACTTTAAAAACATCTTCAGGTAAAAAACCTAATCGGATAAAATCATCATATATATTTTCAGGAAGAACCGTTAGGCTAATTCTAGGAAGTAAAGCAGGAAAAGGAAGTTGAAAATATTCAAAGGCTGAACTCAATTGTAGCCAATACGATAATTCTCCCCACCCTCCGGAATAGGCAATATTGGGAAGGAGGAGTTCTTGGTATAAAGGTCGAGTTAAAGCTGCGGGACTAAAATGATGTGCATTTTCAGGGGTAAAATATTCTTGAGAAATGATATCCTCCTGAATAGTTATCCAGTTCTGTTCTTTAATTTTTATTGGGATTCTTTCCTTGTCAGTTAGCCAGAAAAAGTTTAACTCTCTAACATTGGCTTGAATAGGATAGTGTTCAGCAAGTCGGTCTGTTCCTTGTTTTAAGATATCCGATAATTTTCCTTGGTTTTTTTCTGCCTCCAGTAAAGGCCACATTTTAGTTTTAGCAATAGGGTCATCAGCATTCAGGATTAATAATCCAGATTCTCCCCATAAGGATTGCATAAGATTTCTGAACGCTTGTTCCCAAGTAATTCCTGGTAAATAAAAAGGTTGCAGCCAAGATAACAAGGGATCCTCCAAAAGTTTAACCTCTTCTGTTTGAATAAGTCGCCTTCCTACTGGACCCTTCGTTTCCCCCGGCCAAACAAATTTTTGATTGGGTTCTGGATAACAATGATTGGCTTCAGCCCAGTCGTGGTCTTCAGAGGCCATCCAAAAAAGAGGAATGAAGTGGTAATTTGGAAATTCTTGTTGAAGTTTTGCTGCCTGATGAATTATAGTTAAGGTTTTATAGATAGAGAACAATGGCCCAGTTCCTAAAACCAATTGATGTCCAGTAGTAAGGGTAAATGTTTTCGAGTCTAAAAGTTTATCCAAATGCACTGCTTGTTTTGCCGTAGGATTCGGATGCTGTTTTTGTAAAACGTCATGTAAAATTTTACGGTTTTCTATTGGATAAGACGCTTCTTTTTTTGAAATAATCGAAAGCCAATCCAGGCTATTCGAATTATGAGGATAAAAAGGATTTAGATAAGTTGAGTTTTGTAAAAAATCATTTTTAATGGAGCGTAGGGAGGAGTTTGAATCTGGCATAAAAATTAAATCGAAAAAAAAGGATCAGGATGTAATTGTAAATAATACACAGATGTTCCTTTAGGTTTTATAAAATATCGGTAAAGGGGAGGAGAGTTGTATCTCCAGGCTTGAAAAGAATCTTGGTCTACTTTGTATGGAATAATTGAATCCGGTAAACCCCAGATACAAATACTCGCACCCATATCTTGTTCCCAAGGAGTAGGATGTTGAAGGTGATTTTTTGCTTGCATTACCCTACGATAAAAACTTTCCATAGCTTGGTAAGGATAGGCATCCTGATTACGGTTTTGCCAAAAAGATTGAAACGCATCCTGAGGGTTTGGCACGGATGCCATATGTAATCGAAGTGTTTCTACTCCAGATTTTCCAATCAGCACAGCTAAAGGGGCCAGCCACTGTTGTGGTGATTTTAAAATTTTTGGAATCTCTTTCCACATCAAATAAACTTCTCGATGACTTTCTGCCACTATCTGATCTTCCTCAAAAACAAATATTTCAATTAGGTATGCACCAGATTCATTTTCATCCGTTCGGAAGGCATGCTGAAAAGTGAATCCCTTTTCATTTCCTTGAACAACTTTATTAATTTGTCGAACAGAGGTATAAATTCCTGCATCATCGGTATATAAATTTTCGGTTTTACGATATAGTACCGCACGAATGGTAAAATACTTTCCAGTTGGGGCATACATTTCTACGCCGAAGGGTAGGGTTCCGAAATCAGCTCTAACTTCTTGGGTTAACCATAAACTTCCATCTGGATGGGTTAAATAGACATCTGATAAATTTATCCTAGGATTTAAAGATTTAACCCTGTGTTTTAGGGATTGTATTTCAGATTGATAAGGTTGATTTCCGGTTAAAGTAATATAAACTTCATAGTCTCCAGATTGTAAGGTTAATGGAAAAATGAGTTGTCCTTGGTTCGAAACTTCTTCCAGCTTAACATAGCGTTGAATACTATGTTTCACTCTTTGTTTTTGGATAAATTGAATTTGTATTTCTGCCTCACTGGTTAAGGATTGTATCCATTGATCCGATAATTGTACTACAACTTGGGTATTATAACCTTGTGGATTGGATATTCGATTATAACATTCAGCTTGAAAACTATTGGCACTCCAAAGGGAATGAACACTAATTCCAAATAAAATGAATGCCAGTTTTGCTGAATAATTTGAAAATTTCATATCGGAAATGAGATCAATTGAAATGAGATATTCTAAACAAAACTGATAACCTAAGTTACGCTTTCTTAAGAATTAGAAACAACTCTTCCAAATAAATCAAATGCTTCTGAATCTTCAATAAATACTTGAACAAATGTTCCTGGCAAGAGTGTTTCAGTATTTTTAACGATTACTTCATTATCTACTTCTGGAGAATCAAATGCAGTTCTGCCGATATAAAAATCTCCTTCCTTTCTATCAATTAGTACTTTCAACGTTGAGCCGTGCAGTTCCTCATTTCTTTCCATAGAAATTTCTTGTTGAAGGGCCATTATTTCAGAAGCCCTTTGTTCTTTAATTTCCTCAGGCACATCATCCGGTAAAGTAAAGGCATGCGTTTTTTCTTCATGGGAATAGGTAAAAATCCCCAGTCGATGAAAGCGTTGATTTTCAACAAAAGAATACAAAGTATCAAAGTCTGCTTCTGTTTCACCAGGGTGCCCGGCGATCAAGGTCGTTCTAAGGGCTATTCCAGGAACCTTATTCCGAATGGTATCTAATAATTCTATTGTTCGTCTTTGCGTAATTCCTCTACGCATAATTTTTAGCATAGGGTCTGAAATATGCTGCAAGGGCATATCCAGATATTTACAGATATTTTCTCTTTCTCTAATGGTATCTAAAATTTCTTCCGGAAATTGAGAGGGATAGGCATATTGTAAACGAAGCCATTCTAAGCCCGGCACATCTGACAAGGATTTAAGCAAGTCGTCTAACTGTCGTTTTCCATTTAAATCTAATCCATAATAGGTTAGATCTTGAGCGATGAGAATAATTTCTTTTACCCCTCGCGATACCAAATGTTTTGCTTCTTGTGTTAAAAAATCAATAGATCGGGAAACGTGTTTTCCACGCATCAAGGGGATTGCACAAAATGAACATGGGCGATCACAACCTTCAGATATTTTTAAATATGCATAATGCGGAGCGGTAGTAAGTTCTCTTTCTCCTAATAATTCTTTTTTATAATCTGCACCTAACTTTTTCAATAAAGCTGGGAGTTCAAGGGTGCCAAACCAAGCATCCACTACTGGAATTTCAGATTGTAATTCAGTTTTATATCTTTCTGAAAGACAACCGGTGACAAATAATTTTTCGATCTCCCCTTGTTCCTTTTTTTCGGCATATTCTAAAATGGCATTAATGGATTCGGTTTTTGCTTTGTCAATAAATCCGCAGGTGTTGATGATTACAATATCTGCTTTTTCAGAGGATTCGTGTGCAGCGGTGAGATGATTCCCTTTCAGTTGACTCAACAAAACCTCAGAGTCTACAATGTTTTTGGAGCAGCCCAGGGTTATGACATTAATTTTCGGGGGATGGATAGATTTAGTTTTCACTGGGCAGATTTAGGGAAAAGGCTATCTACGAATGCTTGACGGTTGAATATCTGTAAATCTTCAAGTTGTTCACCAACGCCAATAAATTTTACGGGGATACGGAATTGTTCTGAAATCCCAATCACCACACCACCTCTGGCGGTGCCATCTAATTTGGTAAGTGCTAAAGCAGTAACCTGAGTGGCTTTGGTAAATTCGGTTGCTTGTTGAATAGCATTTTGTCCGGTAGAGGCATCTAACACCAACAATATTTCATGCGGCGCACCGGGCATTACTTTTGTTGCAGTTTGTTTGATTTTTGATAATTCATTCATCAAGTTTACCTTATTGTGAAGGCGTCCTGCGGTATCAATAATAACAATATCCACTCCTAGGTCAACACCTGCTTTCACGGCTTCAAACGTAACCGCAGCTGGATCAGCTTGCATGCCTTTTTCAATTAAGGGGATTTGCACGCGCTGTGACCACAATCTTAACTGATCCACAGCTGCAGCCCGAAAAGTATCTGCAGCGCCTAACAACACAGAATATCCCGCTTGTTTATATTGATAAGCCAATTTGCCAATGGTAGTCGTTTTTCCAACCCCATTCACCCCTACAACCATGATTACATATGGCTTGGGAAAACTGCCATCTGGTTGTTTAGGAATTTCAAAATTTTCTAAGTCTTGATGAGGATATTCAGCCAATAAATTTGCGATCTCTTCCCTCAACAATTGATCTAATTCATCCGGCTTATTGTATTTATCCTTAGCGACTCTCTTTCGAATTCTATCAATAATTTTTAAGGTAGTTTCTACTCCGACATCCCCTGAAATCAAAGCTTCTTCCAATTCATCCAGAACATCTTCATCAATACTACTTTTCCCAAGAACTAATTTATGAATACGTGAAAAAAGACCTTGTTTAGTTTTTTCTAGCCCTTGATCAAGGCGTTCTTTATTTTCTTTTTTTGTAAAAAAACTGAATAAACCCATATATAGAGTAAGAGGTGCAAAGGTACATAATTTCAATAGGATACGATGAAAGCTTGTTAATTAAGGGGGAATTGGAAAATCGTCATTCTTCGCTCTGATATTCTATATTACTTTTGCCAATATGTCTATCTTTACCCAAGTACCGTTAGCTGCTCAACTTCTAAAACAAGGATTATTGGTTGGGATTCCGACAGAGACTGTATACGGATTGGGAGGAAATGGATTAGATGCTGCGGTAGTTTTAGAAATTTTTAAAGCCAAGGGGAGGCCAACGTTTGATCCTCTAATCTTACATGTTGCCTCATTGGCGGCTGCTCGAAAGTGGGTGAAAGAGATTTCTCCAGTTGCTTTTCAACTCGGACAAACCTTTTGGCCCGGGCCTTTAACTTTATTATTACCCAAAAAAGATATTGTACCGGATATCGTTACCAGCGGAAGTGAATGGGTGGGAGTGAGGGTGCCAGCACATCCGGTCACGTTATCCTTATTGACCTTATTGGATTTTCCATTAGCTGCTCCCAGTGCTAATCCCTTCGGATATATTAGTCCCACTACTGCACAGCATGTAATGGATCAATTGGGCGATAAGATTGCAGGGGTTTTAGAAGGAGGGCCGAGTTATGTTGGTATTGAATCCACCGTAGTTAAGGTATTGGAGGATAAAATTGAAATTTACAGACCTGGTGCCATTACTGCGGAACAATTAACCAACCTTACTGGGCTACCATGTATTCGCATGGAAGACAGTAAACATCCTACAGCTCCGGGGATGCTAACCTCTCATTATGCTCCTCGCAAACCGCTTTTCTTAAAAACAAGTAATGATCGGTTATGGCAGGCAGAGGAGTTTTGGATACGATTTCAATATCCAGTTGCAGGGGTACCTGCCCAAGCTCAACGAATTCTTGCTCCAGATGGAAAGTTAGAAACTGCAGCTCGTAATCTTTTTGCTGTATTGCGAGAATTAGATGCAAATCCAGAAGTGCAGTGTATATACGCTGAAGGTGTACCCGATACTGGATTGGGGGTGGCGATTAATGATAAACTGAAAAGAGCTTCGCACCAGCCAGAATCTTAAATTAATAGTTAATATCTATAATAAACATATTCATAAACATGTCTATTATAGATAAAGTATAAGATATCTTAGTTTATAAAACCCAACGTTTTGCAAAATATACTTTTCCGCTGTTGGTAGAATATCTTAAATGATACACTCCTGGAGTCCAGAATTGGGTATTAAGTAGATGAACGCCTTCAGATAAAGATTCTTGAGACATCCGTTTTCCCATTCCATCATAAACCTCCAATACTCCAGCACCTTGCTCTTCAATCGTAATCTGCAAATAGTTTTGTGCTGGATTAGGGCCAAAGTTGATAAGGGATGATTGAATATCTACAGCAGCAGTGGAAGCTAAAGCCATGATAGAAGAGTCCTGCGTAACTCCTCCGGAATTATTAATAATCCAATTATTGGGCTCCAAAACAATTCCAGTAACTCTTTGTTGAACTGGGAAAGAATATACCTGACTTAACTGCGAAACCGATAATCGGATAAACGTATCTGGAGCAGCTTGGCGACTTAATTTAAATTCAACTGGAGTAGTAAATAAAGGAGTAATAGACTGCATGGAAACCGACTGATTATTTTGTAAATAAAACATTCCATTTTTATAAAACCACTTAATTGCATAGGTAGGAAATCCTTCTCCAAAAAACCATTCATCAAAAAAAGCAGTTAAATTTTTTCCAGAAACCTGTTCTGCGACTTGTTTGAATTGAAGCGCAGAGCCATTACTATTGGCATATTGTTGTTGCCAAGTTTGAAGGATTAAGAAAAAGATACTATCATCATTGATTTCCCAACGCAACGTATGAATGATAGCCCCTCCTTTATCATAAGTTAAGCGAGAATCAAAAATTCGGCTTACGTTAGCGGTATCGGTAAACCACACGGAACCATCTGGCTGTGATTTTACAGATTGATGTACATCTAACATATGGGTTACCTCTTGTCCTGGATGTAGGTTCTCAAGACCTAAGTATTCAGTATAAGAAGCAAATCCTTCATTCATCCAGATATCACTCCAAGTAGAACAAGTAACATGATCGCCGAACCATTGATGACCTAATTCATGGACTGTTAAAGTAAAATCAAAGAACCCTTGCGTGGTCATGGTTTGATGTTCCATGCCTCCGGACAAAGGTGCCATACAATGACCATACTTTTCTTTATCAAACGGATAAGGGCCATATAGGTCAGCCAACAATTCAATCATGTCTTTGGTTTCATCAATATCCACTTGAAAGTTAGGAAGGGTAGCAGGGTTATTATAAATATAATTTTGAATAAGAACAGGATTAGGCGACCCGATTGGATTCGCATAAAAACTATAATCTATATATTCAGCAACCGCAACTGAAATCAAATAATAGTTAATGGGATAAGAGGATTTCCATTCAAATCTTTTTTTATTTCCTACTGGTACTACTTGCGTTAATAAACCATTAGAGCCTGCTAAGTTTACGCTATCGGTGGTAATAAACACCCAGGATGAATCTGCTTTGTCGGTTAACACTTGTTTGCAAGGCCACCATTCATAGGCAACATAAGGTTGGGATAAAGACCAAGTAACTGAGTTTCCCCAAGAGGGAGATACATCATTGGTAAATCCATCTCCAATAGCACCTCCTCCACTGCTGGGTGGGGTTCCTTTATACCAAATCTTAACGGATAATAAAGAACCAGTATTAGCAGGGGTTAATAAAGTAGCATCCACTTCATTTCCATTACGGGTATAAGTAACCGATTGGGAATTTACTTGAATACTATCAATGGTTAAATTCGGATGAAGTTCAAAGGTATACGTAGATAAGGGACCATTTACTACTCTTGCCCGATGAAGCACATTTCCAGAGATGTAGGTACTGGTTTTTTCTACCGATACATCTAAGAAATAAAATTCAATATCGTAATTCAACATCGCACTGATGGCGGCTGGCCGAGCCACTGGTGTGCGATGGGTTCCTGTTTGCCGAACTTTAGCGCATGGATGTTGGGCAAATAAGGCGACCATACTTCCTGCTGAAAAAATCGTTATAAAACAGAATTGTTTTATGAAAGTTAGAATAGACATACTTGAATTGTAAAAGATAATTACCTTAAATATCTGAATTAATTCGGAAATACTCATCAATCATTATTATTCTGACCATTGATGTAGAAGTTCTATAAATTCTTGTTGGATTTCTTTCCCTTCATTTACTAAATACCAGGTATGTAAATTTCGCACAAACTCATCTGAAGAAACAACTGGATTATTTTTGTGATCAATTACCATTTTTTGGGGAGATGCAGGTCGAGGTCCCCAGGTTCCAATCACTTGAAAGGAATCGGTTAGGCAAATTAATTTCGGGATTGATTTCCCCCCGTTGGTTAAATACGCTTCCATTAATTCAGGATGCTCATCCCGTAAAATCAACTGTAATTTAATTTTACCGTCGGAGGCTTCTGCCATTTTGGCTAACCAAGGTATATTTTGAGCAGCATCCCCACACCAACCTTCGGTTAAAACAAGCCAGGTAAGATTACGATGTAAAGAAGAAATTGCATCAAACATAGCAGGGAGTAATTCACCCTTTTTATCCCAACGATTCATTCTTTGTTGGTTCAGTCGGGTATATTCCACCATTACTTCCCGAGTATCATTACCAGTGGTTAGATTGATGGAAACTAATTGAGCGATTAATGCCCTATATTCATTCCAAGTAAGAGACTGGGAGATATAATCGGGGTAAGGTTTTAAGGTATCCATAAAAGGTATAAGTGAAATTGATATACGAAAAGTTCGTATTTGTCATTTTTATGGATAAAATATGCACATCGGTTACAATTATCCACAATTGGGAAGGCTGTCCTATTTCCTATGTGTATTTTTGCGGTTTAATTTAATTTGTGCAGTTCGTAGAACCCATAAAACCTTTTCAGGTAGTTTATTCTGTTTATCACCATGAGTTTTTGGGATATTTACTTGCATCCTTTGTGGTAGCAGTAAATGAAAAAGGAAATCTGACCTTAACCTATCAACGGTTATTACCTGATAACCTGGATATGTTTATCGAAAATTCTGAATCTTTTGGAAAACCCCCTTTAACTGAAATAGATATTGAATTAGTTAAAATATTATATGGAATTACTCCACAAAGTATAATTAAAGAATACTCCAGGGGGGAAGTAATTAAAGCCCCAGATTTTTTTAGAAATCGATTTAAGACACAAATAAAGGAGCGTATTTTATCTCAAATTCAAAGAAGGATTCATCGCGCCTTAGAATTAATTCGGGATCATGATAAATCTTTTTATATCATGGGAACCAATGGTAATCCGGCAAATCAACGCATACGGGTTATGCAAGAGGAGGCAACGGTATTATTTCATTTTTATAGAAATGAAAATGATATTCATTATTATCCAACCTTAAAATTAAAAGGGGAGAAACTTAATTTTCCTCCCGATCATACCACCTCCCGACATTTATCGCAAGAGGTAGCATTATTATGCACTGAACCTGCCTGGATGTTAATGGGGCAGCAGGTATTTGGATTTCAAGGAAAAGTAGAAGGAAAAAAACTGGAACCCTTTATTTCTCCCAGAAGATTTATGTCAATTCCCCATACTAAAGAGGAGGAGTTTCATCGAGTATTTATTGAACCTTTGTTACGTCAATCCTATGCAGTGGTGGCAAAAGGATTTGAAATAATAAATGAAAACTCAAAACCGGTTTTTCAATTAGCCGTACGACCCGAATTAAATCAATTATTTACCTTAATACCTGAAGTGAAGTATGGAGAATTTAAAGCTCCTTTATTTCTACAAGATCAAGAATATTTAGTAAGAAAATCTGGAGAAAAAGATAAACTTATTTATTATCGAATAAAGCGAGAATTAAAAATTGAAGAATTATATCGGAATTATTTTTCTCGTTTGCCTGGATTAAATACTACTATTGGAGAATTTAATTTCACTAAAGATAAAGCTTATGAATGGTTATATGACCATGCGGAGGAAATCCGAAAACAAGGGATTGAAATAATTCAGGAACAAAATGGGGAACCCCTTAATTTCGAAAAACCTGAATTAATTCTGCAATCTCAATCTTCCGGGGATTGGTTTGATATTCATGCTATTGTTAAAGTTGGAAAATATGAAATTCCGTTTTTAAAATTTAGACGAAACATTTTACAAAACATACGGGAATATAAATTGCCCGATGGAACTACTATTTTATTGCCATCTGAATGGTTTTCTGAATACCGGCATTTAATGGAGGTGGCAGAAAAAAATGAGGATCATTTTCGCATCCGAAATTATCAAGCAGGATTATTAACTAATTTACCTTCCTCCAAACAAGGTTTAGAGCGACTTTCAGAATTTGAAGAAATAACTGAAGTATCCATACCCAAAGGAATTATTGCTGATTTACGCCCCTATCAAAAATCCGGATTTGAATGGCTCTGCTTTTTATATGATTTTCAATATGGGGGGATTTTGGCGGATGATATGGGATTAGGAAAAACCCTACAGACATTGTGTTTTATTCAACATAGAAAAGAAAATGATTTAAAATATCCGGTATTAATTGTTGTCCCTACTTCGTTGTTATATAATTGGTTTGCCGAAGCTCAAAAGTTCACTCCAGAATTAAAGATATTTTTATACCGGGGAACTCAAAGAGAAAAAGATATTCCCCGTTTTCAGGATTATGATGTAATTATTGCCAGTTATGGGGTGGTTAGAAATGATGAAGTACATTTAAAAGATTATCCTTTTGATTGTATTATTTTGGATGAAAGTCAGATTATTAAAAATTATCAATCTAAAACCGCACAAGCCATAAGAGGATTTTCGGTACAAAGAAGAATTTCCTTAACGGGTACACCCATTGAAAATACCACCATGGATTTATGGTCTCAGATGAACTTTTTAAATCCTGGATTATTAGGGGGAGAAACATTTTTCCGTAATTTTTATTCTGTTCCCATTGACCGGGATCAAGATGCTGAAAAAGCTTTAAAACTTCGACAATTAATTAAACCTTTTATTTTAAGAAGGACTAAAGATCAAGTAGCAACTGAATTACCTCCTAAAGTAGAACAGGTTTATTATTGTGAAATGAGTGAGGAACAAAGCAGTTTTTATGAGAAACAAAAAAGCTTTTATAGAAATACTTATTTACATGATTTACAAACAATCGGTGAAGCGAAATCGCGATTTAATTTATTAACTGGATTACAGAAATTACGTCAAATTGCTATTCACCCCGCAATGATTGGGGAAAAAGAAATTAATTCCGGAAAGTATGATGAATTAACGCGCATGCTGCAGGAAATAATTGAAAAAGGTAGTAAGGTTTTAGTTTTTTCTCAATTTGTAAGAATGTTGGATATTATTCGAAACGATTTAGATCAACAAAAAATACCTTATGCTTATATTGATGGATCTGTTCGGGAGCGGATGAAAGAAGTAGAGAAATTTCAGGAGCAGGACACCCATCAAATATTTTTAATTAGTTTAAAAGCAGGAGGGACGGGATTAAATTTAACTGCAGCAGAATATGTTTTTATTTTAGATCCCTGGTGGAATCCTGCAGCTGAACGGCAGGCTTCTGACAGAGCGCATAGAATCGGGCAAACCAAAACAGTATTTATCTATAAATTTATTTCCCGCAATACCATTGAAGAAAAAATTCTTAAACTACAAGAACGTAAAAGCAGAATTGCTGCTGAATTAATTCAGGTAGAAGAAGACTTCTTCAAAAATCTTACCGATGAGGATATTCGTAATTTATTAGAATAGAAATACTAATCTAATTTATAACTTTATTTATTGTTTAATTAATCGGGTTATGTATTGACCTGAAGATCCGGTTAACCTTAGCCAGTAGATTCCTGGGGATAATTGGGAAGTAGAATAAACTTTTTCCATTTCCAGAATAGATCCCTTTTCTTCCCAAATGATACGTCCTGTTACGTCTTCCAGTTGTATTGCCAATACCGGAAGGAGTTCATTTCCTTCAAATCGAAGGGTGAAGGATTCTTCAAAAGGGTTGGGTAATACTTTTACCCAAGCGGAGTTATCAATATCCTTATTACGGTTAACTAAGGTACTGATTGTAAAATTTTGGTTGTTAATATCAAAAGTTGGGGCGTTTAAGCATTGAATTCTAATTCTACAATCGGTTTCTGTACCGGATACTTGAGGAACATTTACCCATTCGCTTCCATCATTTGGGGTACTGTTGATAAATGGTATAAACGTTACTCCTCCATCTATGGAATAGTCAATTCTTACATCGGTACAATTTACGGGCGCTTGATTTACATTGTTTACATCCCAAGTGATTTGTTCAACACCCTGTTGATACCAAGTAATTCCCAGTATATTGGGTTTTGTAACTGCTAGTGGGCCTGAATTTGCCAGAACTACTTGCACATCTTGATAACAAACGCCTGCACCGCCTGGGCTATTATCTCTGGCGGTAAGTCTGAAGTTTAAGGTTTGAGCGCTGGTGGGTAGATACTCACCTTTGATATTATTTAGGCTACCGGTAAGGATGGAAGATAATCTGGGGAACAGACGGAAACTATCAGGTACCGGAGCATACGAACGGAAAAAAGGTTTAGAACCCGAATTCCAGTTTCCGCCGGCACCACTGCCGTTATCCATTCCCTCCCATGAATAAGTGATGGCATCACCATCTGAATCTGTGGCACTGCCGTCCAATTGAAAGGGGGTAGAGAAGGGTAGGGTATAGGAAGTAGGAGCTGTAACAATCGGTGGGTTATTTAAGGTTGGGGAAGAAACTGCACAGGTTCTACCCCCTCCGATAGTAACGAAATTTATTATCTCATCGTAACTTTCCGCATGAAAGTAAGGAATACTAT
>RFSG01000120.1 GCA_009924095.1 Sphingobacteriia bacterium | reverse complement strand
GCTGGTGCCCAAGGTATCGTCGTCATTGGGGTTAAAATTCGATAATAAAAACCTTGAAATTGTGAAAATGAAAAAAGCATGTAGTTTGTTATTCATAGTATTTTCATTTGTTAGCGCATTTGCACAAACTACTTATACTTGGACAGGAAGCATAGACACTGACTGGCAAAATCAAGGCAATTGGAACCCAATTCGCACAACCCCTGCTACAAACGATGTTATTGTTTTTAGTTCGGGAGGGTCTATTTTGGTAACTAATATACCCATACAAACCATTAGAGGTCTGAGTGTTAGGGGCAATACTACGGTAGAATTGCGTTCTTTAGGCACTACTACGCTCTCTATTAACGGTCCAAGTAATACTGATAATCTAGTGGTAAGAAACGGCTCAACACTTCAGATTTCAGCTACTTCATCTCTCACCCTTAATATCATAACAACAGCAAGTCAGCGAGGCTTGATAGAAGGGACACTAAATATACAAGCCGGGTCATTTGTAACCAGTAATGTTTCAACAACAGTGGTTTCTGTGAAAGCCAATGCGGTTATCAATCATTATGGTGGTACGCTAACAAGTACATCGGCAACATTGGTATTTGAAGATTCATCTACTTACAATAACCATTTTACCACAGTCAATCCGGTTGTTCCCACAGCCACTTGGAACGATAATGCAACTGCAGCGATTTTGGGGGCCACTACAGCGACAGCCATAACAGGTGTATCTGGCGCATCTTTGGGTAATCTAATTATAGATTGTCCTAGTAAAAGTGCGGGGGAAATATCATTTGGTATTGTAGCCAATACAACCATTAAACGCGATTTGATTGTCAGAAATACAGGTTCAGGGACACTTAATTTTAAAAATGCCAGTACTACCACATTTACGCTTTCTATCAATAGGGATTTCAATGTAGAAGCAGGATTGGTTGGTATAAGCAGGTCAAGGGTATTAAACATTAATGTTGGCAGAGATTATAATCACAGCGGAGGTTCCTTGCTGTTTGTTCAGAGTGGAGGACATTCTTGTATAATGAATGTAGTCCGAGACTTTAAATTGAGTGGGGGTACCTTTGATTGTGCAAATATTAATACTTACGCATTAACACTGAATATTCAAGGAAATTACAATCAAAGCGGAGGTACATTTACTCAATCTGCGGGAAATGCCACATCCTTGGTTAATTTCACAGGTACGCAAAGTGAGTATATTCACACAGGCGGCACAGTAACCAATACGCTGATAAATTACAGTCTGAATGCTGCATCATCAGTTTTAACTTTCAAAAACACCTTAACACTTTCAGTTTCAAGAAGCTTTACTGTTATCAATGGCACATTGGTATTGGACAGTAATTTAGTTTCAATTAGTGGCTTAGGTATATTTACTGCCAATGCAACAGCAGCTACACTTCGCATAAAACATTTGGACGGTTTGGTTGCTGCGTCAACCAATGCAGGGCCTATTCAAACGGCTACTCGTACTTTTGGTGCATTGACAAACTATATATTTGAGGGTTTGGCTGCTCAATCCAGCGGAAGCGGATTTACAGCAGGTGCCAATGTGACAATTAACAACAGTAGTGGCGTGACACAAGCAGCCAACTCAGTTGCGATTTCAGGTATTTTTACACTAACCAATGGCAATTATGATGCGAGAGGCAATTTCTCTCAAATAAAAACATTAGTATTGAATGGACCCAATTTGAGCGGTACTGCTTCTAATTTATTGGTTGATGTTTATACAGCACTCTCATTTGGGGGCGCAACAGTCGGCATTCAGTTACCACAACATATCACAAATCTCCACAGTTTAACGCTGAACAATAACAATGGTTTGATATTGAACGGCCATCTTTCCTTACACAGAGATGCAGCGGGGGCATTGGTATTTGCAGGAACAGCCAAGTTGTTTTTGGGAAACTATCATGTAACATTAGAGGGCGCAAGTTCCACAGTGACGGGGTCAAGTACTACGGCTTATGCGGTAGCAACAGGGCCGGGTGAATTTCGCAGGAAATTTGCTACAGGTGCTACAGCGGCCTTTCTTTTTCCGGTTGGTGATGTGAATGGTAGTGGTCATTATGCACCGGTTGTGTTGGATATATCTGCTAATTCGCATATAAGAATCATTGGATTAAAAACGATCAACACCACTCCTTCTGGCTCTGCTAATGACTATATAAATAGATATTGGACATTTTCAGACAATCAGGATGGAGTGGGTTCCTATACCTACACAACAAATAGTGCTTTCACAATGTCGTTGAGAGCTACTTCAGATTTGGTAGGGAATCAAACTCAATTACAATTGCATAGTGGTGATGAGTCTACTAATTCATGGCAAAGGATAGCAACAACGCTAACTTCAACAGTTTCCGGTCAAACCACAACCTATAGTTTGGCTCAAAATGTAAATGTTGATTTTCCCAATAATCAAACCTTTGGTAAGTTAGGCGGTGATGATTTTACATTAAAAATATCACAATCAAGTATTTACACTTGGACAGGCAGTGTAAATACTCAATTTAATTTGCCAGGCAATTGGAATCCGATAAGATATCCGTCTCCTAATGATGTACTCATTTTAGATGGTAATGTGGTTGCCTCGTCTACTCTAACAGGACTTACTACTCAAAGTATAGGCCAGCTGAGGGTAATCAATAATGGAAATTATGAATTAGAGATTTCCGGAGCTGCAGCGACACTTACTTTGGGGAATTCTACTTTTAGATATACCAATCCCTACAATACTGCTACTCCCAATGTATTTGAAATAGATTCCGGTTCCGTTTTAAAATTAAAAAGTGCTACCAATCATATTTTTACCTTAAATTTCGATGTTAATACCATATCAAACTATCAAACTGATATAGCAGGTGATTTGATTATTGAACCAAATGCCTCTATGAACAATCAGGTAAATATGGCTAATTTAGTAGCAAGTGCGAATACGATCACTGGCAGGATTATAAATAATGGAGGCATATTTACAGCAACTGCTGCAAATACCTATTTTGGAAATGGTTCATTTTACATACACAACAGAAATGGTGGTGTATTGCCGGCAGTAGGATGGCATCCCAACGGTACTTTTGAAGTGAGTGGATTAACTACTGCAATGCCCTCTTCACAAAACACAATTTTAAACACAGGGAATTTTGTTTGGAACAACCCTTCTTTAACAGCAACAGGCGTAATAACATCACTTACTCAATTGAGAATATCAGGCAATTTCCAATTGAATAATGGTGTATTTAGAATTAATGCCGGTTCTATTCGTGTGTTTGTCCAAGGCGACATGATCAATAATACAGATATTATCATGGGTACTGCAGGTGTTTTGGAATTTAATGGAGGTCAAAGTAATCAGATCGTTAGCGGTTCAGGAAATTGGGAGGGAAGTAACAACCCCATATTAGTTAATAATTTAGTCGTAAATAACACTGCACCTGCTGGTGTAGTAAATTTTCAAGGATTGAATATAGCTCTTAACCGTGATTGGACTTTAGATAATGGGCAATTATCGGCCAATTCAATAGTAATTGGTAACAATAATGCAAGTACGCTAAGGCTCAGAAACGGAACTTTCGGAGTAGCCCCCAGTTTTAATTTTACGACATACAGTCTAATATGTGATGGTGCAAGTAACAGAACGATAAATTTTGAACTGCCCGATACCTCACAACAATCGTATGCAGATGTTTCATTATCAGGAGCAGCCAAAACCATCACCTTAGGTAAAAGCGTATTTATTAATACACTCAATGTTGCGGCAAGTAATACCTTTGATATGGGGAGCACCGGAAATGTATTAGGTATGCATAGTTTTGGTGCTAATATAGTAAGTCTTGGTTCCATTATTATGAATGGTCATATAAATAATACTTTATTACTTCGAAATGCCACCACACTCAATTTTGCGGGTACATTGGCAGGGAACGAAATTCCCATCTTGAGACTAGAGGCGCCTTCGCTTACTCTGTTAAGAAATAATATTAAAGTTATCAATGCATTATTTATTGCTGCTACAAGAACTTTTGTAATTAACAGAAATGTCAATTTTTACTTGGAAGGTAATATTTCAGGTGATGGTTTTATTCAAAGTGAAAACAATCAAGCAAATTTGTTTATTGGTGGTAATCATAGCGGCAATATTGGAAGGATAAATCTTTTTCAGAATGTCCAAAGATTCACAAACTTCAGTATCAACCTTACGGGAAACAATCCTTCTGTTATTGTAAAAGGGCAATTAGGTTTAGATGCATTTACTTTAACATCGGGTATTGTTTACCTGGATAGTTCCGGTGTAGTTTATCATGGTAATGGAAGCCATCTTAATCCGTTAAATGCTACTGCATCATCTTATTTTGCACTTATTCCAGGATGGAATTTCTCAATGCAATGGAATATGCCATCTGTTCAAGGTATCGGCAATTATCAGTTTCCATTGGGTATGGGTAGTCTGAGTATAACATTACCTGTTGTTGGTTATCGTCCTGTTACTGTGACTACAAAGACAGCTAATCCATCGGGAATAAGACCTGTGATTGTAAACTATGCAATGCATCAATCCGCTAGTGTTTATAATCCTCAAAATATTCCCAATACGATTAATAGAGCTCAATTTTTAGTCGCTTTTAGACAACTTTTACCATTAGCCAATAATCAAGTTGACTTTAGGGTAAGCTATCAAAACTCAGATTTTAATCGGGGTGTACCTAGTTCTCCCGCTTTAATGATGCACTCGGGTGCCTGGAGTAGTGTAGGAGCACAAAGCCAAACAACAGCTAATGGTAACAATGTTATCACTTCTCAAAATGCATTCTCTACTGCAGCTGAAGCGGTAAGAGTATTTTGTGTTTCTGAAGCATTTACTGACCCAACGCCTACTAATTCATGGTTTTGGATTGGTGAATTCGATACCAATTGGAGCAGAAGTGGTAATTGGTCTCCAAATTCAATTCCAAATAATGCTTCTCATAATGTTGTAATCAATAATCCCAATGCTTTGTTTATGCCCCAAACTACAGCAAACATTGAAGTCTTAAACCTATCTGTAGAATCAGGAAATACACTAACCTTGAATGCCTTTGATTTTACTGTTAACAGAGACTTTATGAAATCAGGAAATGTAATAGTTAATATTAACAACAAGGTTAATTATGTAGGGTCTAATGGTAACACAATTGCCCCTATAGATTATTGGGATTTAGAAATAACAGGAAGTAAAGGAGCAAACAATATTGTTTTTCCTGCAAGGGATACATTATCTGTTTACAATCAATTTATTGTTAATCCAACTTTTACTTCAGGCCGTTTTATTACTACGAATAGCACTGTAAAGCTGACAAGGGGTAAAACAATACCACGTCTTGCACCTTTTGGAGCCTACGAAGATTTAGTTTTAACACAAGGCAATGCTTTTGGCCCTTTGCTGCTCACTACTAATAATTTTATTTATTTAGCAGGAGGTGATATTCAAGTCAATAGAAACTTATACCTAGGCAATGATGTAATACTCAGAGATCAAGGCTTTAATATTCTGGGAAGTGGAAATTCTGTAGGTTCATTTACAATGGGTAGTAACGCTACTTTTTTAATGACCAACAATAATAATGTTTCAAGCTCAAGAATTAATACCGGATCTTTTCCTGTTTTTTCATCATACAATCTAGACTCTTTATCTACAGTGGTTTACTCTGGTGCTTCCGCTCAAGAAGTATTTCCTATACCAGGTAATGGATATGGTAGCCTGATTATTGAAACGCAACAATTGTCTCATGCTAAAACCGCAAGTAATGATTTTAAGGTCAGAAATTTGATTCATATTAAAAATTCTAATAGTGCATTATATTACAACAATAGAATAATAACCTTCGTTGGAACGAACATTATTAATTCAGGAATTATTAGCGGTAACTTTAGCGGGGCAGGATTGGGTAAATTAATAATAACTGGACCTAATAACTCTGTTATAACACTTAATGGATCGAGCTTCACTGGTAATTTGCATTTAACAAAAACAGGAGGTGCACAAACCTTCATCAGAGGTTTTTTGGGTAATGCAACTGTTTTAGGAAGAGTCCAAATTGATTCAGGGGGGTTAAGTGTTGCATTCTTGGGAGCGCAGATACTATTCAATAATGAAATTCATATAGAAAACGGCACGAAGTTAGAGTTTTCGTCACCTAACACCACTCAGGTTGAAATCACTGATAAAATCTACCAAAATGGTGGTGAATTAATAACAAGGAATGATACGAGAGTAAATGCAATAAATGCACAGTACTATTTGATAGATAATAGTATCATAGACATTGGCTTTGGTTCTATTTTTTTTAATAATCAACCCGTTTTTACTGTTGGAAAATCACTGAGTGTTAGAAATTGGATAGGTGCAATCGGCAATGGTTTATCTGATATAAGTCGCATTCGTTTTGGAAATAATGAAACAGGACTTACAAATACTCAGATTGGTCAAATTATTTTTGTTAGAAACAATAGTTCCTTCCAAAGTGCCATTTGGAATAATGGAGAGATATTTCCTATTTATGCCCAAACTCAATATTTAAGCGATGAAGGTAGAGGCGATATTGCGGTCAAGTCGGCGACTCCGACTGAGCTAGATGGAAGTCCATTGATTCCTTCACAAATGGTTCTTTTGTGTGGTGCTGTTCCTGAATCACAGTTTGTAAATGGTCTGTTTGATGTGGACATTAGATTTTTAACACAGAATGGAATAGTTGTTCCGGGGTATAATAATCCTGTTTCAATTAACTTTGACCAGAATCTGAGTGGCAGGTACTAATACTGTGAATGCTGTTAATGGTATTGCAAGGTTTGACAGCTTAAGTATCAATAGGCCGGGCAATCAATACAGCTTCAAAGTAATATCTGACACCTTTGAATTGACAACCAATTTTGTAA
>RFSG01000119.1 GCA_009924095.1 Sphingobacteriia bacterium | reverse complement strand
AAGGCTATGAACCTGTTTGAAATAAATTTAGTTAAGGGAGTGAATTTACAAAATATTTAGGAATCCTTTATCTCTATTCTAAATTTACGACATGAACCGTGCTATTTTAATACCTGTTGGGGATGAGTTATTAAGTGGGAATGTAGTGGATACCAATTCCGGTTGGATTGCACATCAATTAGATTTAATTGGGATTCCTGTTAGCCGGATTTACACTGTTCCTGATGATTTTAATAGTTTATTAGAAATATTGAAGGAAGCGGAAGAAAAAGCAGAGATTGTAATTATCACCGGTGGCTTAGGACCGACGAAAGATGATGTTACAAAATCGGTATTAGCGCATTGGTCACATTCTCAATTGAAGGAAGACCTACCTACGCTTTCAAGGATTCAAGCTTATTTTAAAGCCAGAGGAAAAGAGGTAAACGAGTTAAATGCTGCGCAGGCAATCGTACCGGATAAAGCTGAAGTACTTCCCAATCATTTGGGCACCGCACCGGGTTTATGGATACCCTCTTCCCGGGGTTGTGTGGTTTCGCTTCCCGGAGTTCCCTTCGAAATGAAGGATTTGATGATTCAGGAAGTATTACCCCGATTTAGAAAAAATTATGCAGGAGCGTTGTGGCTTGAGCACACTTTATTGACATTAGGGATTCCCGAATCAGAACTTGCCCTTCACCTGAAACCTATTGAAGACGTTCTTCCTCCAGAAGTTAAGATTGCTTATCTCCCCCAACCCGGATTGGTAAAAGTTAAATTAAGAATTCAAGCGGAAGCAAATCAAAAAGAGACAGGAATTATATTGTTACATCAGCAAATTGAAAAAATTAAACAAAGGTTAGGAGGTTCTGTTGCTGGGGAAGGTGATGAAACTCCTGAAGGAATAATTCACACCTTATTATTAAGCAGCAATCAAACATTGGCTACCGCCGAAAGTTGCACTGGGGGTGCTTTAGCTTCGAGTTTATTAGGAATTCCAGGCGCTTCAGCCTGGTTCTTAGGTGGAATGATTCCGTATCAAAATCGAAGAAAAAACGAATGGTTAGGGGTAGAAAATGATTTATTTCACACGGTAGGTGCTGTATCGGAACCCGTTGCGAAGCAAATGGCGGAAGGGATTCGTCAACGCACGGGAAGTACTTATGGAATTGGGATCACTGGAATTGCCGGACCTGGTGGAGCAACCCCCGAAAAACCAGTGGGAACCGTATGGATAAGCTTAGCCTCACCTGATGAAACCATAACAGAATGTTATTTATTTGAAAGAGATAGACAAAGGAATATTCGAAGAACCTGTTTGGCTGCAATAGATATGTTGCGTAAAAAACATCTTGGGCTTTGGGGACGTGGGCGTTTTGATTAACTTTGTCTTATATCCCTTAACAATCCGAATCAACTCTCCCCAGCGTCATGGCAGTTATTGAAATGGTGATGCCCAAAATGGGCGAAAGTATCATGGAAGGTACCATCCTGAAGTGGAACAAAGGTATTGGCGACAGCCTAGAACAAGATGAATCTGTTTTAGAAATTGCCACAGATAAAGTAGACTCAGAAGTCCCTTCCCCAGTTGCAGGTAAGATTACTCAAATCCTAGCGAAAGAGGGTCAAACGGTTCCAGTAGGAACAGTGATTGCTTTAATTGAAACCGTTGGTGAAGCTCCGAGTGAAGTTCCTTTTACGCCAGCACCTGCTGCAGCCGTTCAAGCTTCAGTGGCTTCTTCTAATGGCACTTCAGTGGGAATGGCAGCACCAGTAGTAAGTGGGGTTACCCTTTTAGAAAAACCTTCGTCCGGAAGATTTTATTCCCCTTTGGTTTTAAATATTGCCAGAACGGAACAAATATCCATGGATGAACTCGAAAGAATTCCGGGTACGGGTTCTGAAAATCGGGTGACGAAAAAAGATATTTTAGGGTATGTTGAAAACCGTAAAACTAAAGGCGTTGAAGTTGTAGCTCCTGCGGCTACTGTTTCAACTACTGTGAATACTCCTGCACCTGCTCAGGTTACCTCCAGCAATGGTATGCCTGAGATTAAACCTAAGACCTTTAGTTTCTCCGGAGAAACCGAAATCATTGAAATGGACCGTATGCGAAAAATCATCGCAGAAAATATGGTCTATTCTAAACATGTTTCCCCACATGTTACTTCTTTCGTTGAGGCAGATGTAACACCGTTAGTAATGGATAAAAACAAATCTTTATTTGAAAAAAAATACGGAGAAAAACTCACCTATACTCCTTTGTTTTTAGAAGCATTGGTAAAAGCGTTGCGTGATTTCCCGATGATGAATATTTCTGTGGATGGCACCAATCTCATTCTCAAGAAAAATATAAATATTGGGATGGCGGTTGCACTTCCCTCCGGCAACTTAATTGTTCCGGTGATTAAAAATGCCGATCGCTTAAATTTAGTAGGACTTACCGCTGCTGTTAATGATTTGGCCAATCGGGCTCGAATTAACAAACTAACGCCGGATGATCTCAGTGATGGTACCTATACGCTTACCAATGTTGGAACCTTCGGTAATGTAATGGGAACTCCCGTTATCTTACAACCACAAGTAGGTATTATGGCGGCAGGAGCAATTCGTAAAAAACCAGCCGTTATTGAAACACCCTCTGGGGATACCATTGGGGTACGTCAATTTATGTTCCTCTCTCATTCTTACGACCATAGAGTGGTAGATGGTCAATTGGGTGGATCGTTTGTAAGGAAAGTAGCCGATTATTTAGAATCCTGGGATATTAACAGAGAGATCTAACCTTCTGTAAATCTATTCTCTAGACCTAAAATTTAGGAATAATTGAGTAATCCTGCTTACAATTTCATGTAGATTTGATACTCAATTAATCACTATATTTGTTTTGTTAGTTTTATCCTTAACTTTGAAACTACAAAAAGAAAAACTTCCCAAAAACTTCCCTTAACACTTTCATTTCACATGAAAAAAATTTTTACCTTTCTAACACTTGCACTTTGTTTAGGACTCGGAGTAAATGCTCAAACTTCTGGTGGTCCTGATTCTTACGGATACACCTGGAAAAACAGTAATGATCCTAATAATCCTCCCGTTTATAACTGGATTGATATTAAAGGATTAACCGGAACACAACTCGTAACCGGATTAGGGGACGACAACGTGGTAGGTCCATTTAACATTGGATTCAATTTCCAGTATTATTGGTTACCCGTAACCCAATTCTACTTAGGTTCAAACGGTTATATCTCCTTTTCCCCTGTTGCCAATATTGCCTCTACCTCTATTGGTTTCCCCAGCATTCCTACTTCTTCTCCCACCAATCAAAATCATTTGGTTTGCCCGATGATGTGTGATTTAAATTTTGCAGATTCTACCGGTCAGGTAATGCCAGGTAATCCTGGAAATGTTTATTATTACACCAATGCAACCGCAGATAGTTTAATCATCACTTATGATAGTGTTCCTTTCTACGCTAATAGTTCTTATCGTGGAATCAACACTTTTCAAATCATCCTCTCTAAGTTAGATAGTTCTATTACGTTCCAATATAAAGAGCAAGTAGATAGCTGGGATGATGATTATAACAATGTAACCAATCCATTAGTAGTAGGAATTGAAAACGTTTCCGGACAAATTGGTCTTCAGGTTTCCAACAACACTCTTCCCCTTATCAATACTGCTGTTAAATTTTATGCTCCTGCTGCTACCAGTTTAGCTATCACCGATATCCAGGTGGACGCAAACTTTAATGCAGAAAATGGGGGTATTTTCATTTTGAAAAATATTCCTTTTAATCCTACCACTATTTTAAGAAATGTTGGAAATCAGGATATCACCGCTGCTGTTCGTTGCTCTACTTCTGTTTACTCTCCTTCAGGTGCAGTGCCTATCACAGGTTCTTTGGCGGGTAAAGATTTTACGGGTGGTTTAGTGGCTGGTGCAACCGGTAGTATCACGCAGGATTCTGCCTGGATCCCCACAGCAGCAGGAACTTATTATTTAAGAGGTCAGGCATCTGGCGTAACGGGTGACCCAACTCCATTAAATAATCGTTCTGAAACTGAATTGGTAGTTATTGATAGTAGTATCAATAGAATTGTTTTGACTTACGATATTTTCCCTCCTTTTGATTCTTCTTTAACTACTTTCCCAACTGGTTTTGGAACTGCTGGATTTGGTAACAACAATGGAATTGCGGTATATTACGAGCCTCCTTTCTACCCTGCTGTTATTGATACACTTTCCATGGTATTCCTTACCACTTCAGTTCCTTCTCCTTTTACATTGACATTGCTTGATGATGACAATGGTGCTCCAGGACAAGGAACGGTAATCGCTTCCGGATCTTTCAATGCACCTAATCCGAATACTTTTGGACCAGCTACTTTTGGATTAACTACACCATTTGTGATCACCTCTGGTGGTGTTTATTTAGAGTTCATTCAAAATGGAGATTCTACTTTCTTAGTTTCTGATGAAACTGCCCCTTTCTCTAATCGTACCTATGAAGTATTAGCTGGAAACTGGGCTACCCATAGAAGCCGTGCTTCTGAAGATTATGTTTTACGTGTTCACTTAGTCGGTGGAACGACTCAATCTGAAGCTAGTCTTAATGGACCTATTGGTGGATTAAACCAAAACTACCCTAACCCTGCTACTGAAACTACAACTGTTGAATTCGCTCTTTTCAATGAAGGAAATGCAACCTTTACGGTTACCAATCTTCAAGGACAAGTTATTGAACAACTTGATTTAGGTTTATTAGGAAGTGGAGCACACAAGGTTAATTTAAATACTCAAGCCTACACTTCTGGATTGTATTTATACTCCTTAAAAGTAGGTTCTCAGGTATTAACCCGTAAAATGTCTGTACAACACTAATTCGTGTTTTGATAAATAAAAAGGGCCACAATTATGTGGCCTTTTTTTTTTGATTTCATTTCGATTCCTCTTTTAAGGAATTAACTTGGCATTTATATATTCAGATAAAAAATGAAAAGAATTTTAGAATGTGTTCCCAATTTTTCGGAAGGGCGGGATCCTAAAATCATTGAGGCGATTTGTGCGCCGATAAGAGAGATTGAGGAGGTAAGGATATTAGATGTAGATATGGGTAAATCCACCCATCGCACGGTGGTAACGTTTGCGGGTAGTCCGGAAGCAGTAGTAGAGGCGGCTTTTCAGGCAATTGCCCGTGCCGGTCAATGGATTGATATGCGTAAACATACCGGCGCTCACCCCAGAATGGGCGCTACCGATGTGTGTCCCTTAATACCGGTATCCGGAATTTCTATTGAGGAAGCTGTGCTTCTTGCCCAACAACTGGGAGAAAGAGTAGGCAGAGAATTGGGCATTCCGGTGTATCTGTATGAATATGCTGCTACTACTCCGGAACGAAAAAATCTGGCTACGATACGAGCAGGAGAATATGAAGGATTTAGTAAAAAAATTTATGATCCAGCCTGGAAACCTGATTATGGCCCTACCGAGTATAATGCCCAATCCGGACAAACCGTAATTGGGGTAAGAGATTTTTTAGTTGCCGTTAACTTTAATTTAAATACTACCTCCGTACGATTAGCCAATTCTGTAGCTTTTGATGTAAGAGAAAACGGAAGGGTAAAAACCCACAATGGAAAACCAAATGGAACGCCGGTATTAGATGAAAACGGCCAGCCGGTGCGGATTCCGGGAATGCTGAAAGCCTGCAAAGGCGTGGGTTGGTTTATTGAAGAATACGGATTTGCCCAGGTATCCATGAACCTTACCCAATTAAGCATTACTTCCCTGCACCAGGCGTTTGAAGCTGTGGTGAAATCAGCAACACAACGCGGACTTAGAGTAACCGGTACTGAAATCGTGGGACTCTTACCTAAATCTACCCTGACCGATGCCGGACGTTATTTCCTGAAGCAACAGGGAAGGTCTACTGGTGTGGGAGAGGCTGAATTAATCCGAATTGCAATTCATACTTTAGGGTTAAGTGAGATACGACCCTTTCATCCTAAGGAAAAAATTATTGAATATTGTTTGGAAGATCCTCACGGACCCTTAGCCAGTCAAACGGTAGTTCGGTTTACCGAAGGGTTAGCTTCCGATTCGCCTGCTCCCGGGGGAGGATCTGTATCTGCGTTGTGTGGAGCATTGGCCGCTTCTTTAACTGCTATGGTCGCTAACCTATCCGCCGGAAAAAGAGGATGGGAAGACCAATTAGACTATTTTAGTTCCATCGCAGATAAAACTCAGCAAATTCGGGAAGAGTTGCTTTGGTTGTTGGATGAAGATACCCGGGCGTTTGATCAGGTGATGTTGGCTTTCGGACTGCCCAAGCAAACCCCGGAAGAAAAAGAGTTACGCAAGAAAGCTATTGAGGAGGCAACTATTTATGCAGCCCAAATTCCGTTGCGGGTGATGGAATCGGCTTATACCTGTATGCCGTTTATTTTGGAGATGGTGGAAAAGGGAAATCCCAATTCTGTTTCAGATGCGGGCGTAGCCGGACTTTGTGCCTGGGCTTGTTTATCGGGTGCTGCGTATAATGTGCAGATTAACTTAAAGGATATGAAGGATCATCCCCAAACGCCGGAGCTGATGGGAAGATGTAAGCAATTGTTGGTATCCGGAAAAGAGATTACGACTAAAATTGAAATGTTGATGCATCAGGAGTAGTGGGTAGTGCGTAGTTATTCGCCCTTGCAATGCAAGGATAAAATGGGATAACATTTCCGCCCTTGCAGGCGACCCCGCCTGCAAGGAATATGGGATAACCTTTCTATTTGTTATAAAGCTAAAGGACGCCTGCAATTTCGGGAGGCAGCCCTGAACGGAGGTTTGTTGAAGGACTAGGTTTAAGATTGCGGGTCACATTTCGACAAGCTCAATGACCGCCCTGTAATGACTTCCGATTGTATAATATTTTTTTGATTCAGACACGATTCCAATTTCAAGGCGGGGTATATCTTCCTATCTCGCAAGTCTGCTGCCTCATCATTGTGGGTCTGACCCGCAATTTCCGGTAATGAAGGTTACGTTTTGTTAGCGTTA
>RFSG01000118.1 GCA_009924095.1 Sphingobacteriia bacterium | reverse complement strand
CCCATAACTATTTAATCCAATTTTCATAAATCGAATAGGACTAGGTTTAAAATCTAAGGCTTGATATCCGACACTATCTGGAATTAATTTTAAAAAATATTGCTCCGGAATTAAAGTATATCCTTTCGGTAAAGGCACTTCCCCTTTTCTAATTTCATTTTGAAACACCTCAATGCCAACATATACTGAATTTTCAGGTAATTTTCCCCCAATTATTCCAGTCATAATTTGACGATATAAGGATTCTAATTTTTGAGCATTAAAATTCTTGCTGCCACTTTCCATTGGGGCTAACTCTGTTAAAAATAAATCTACTTCATTTTTAACTGGTAACATTACCTGAGGATATTTTTTAGTTAATTGAGGATAATACCAAGAACGTCTTAATAATTCTTTATCTATCATACATACATCTGGCCTTAAACCTTCCACTGCTTGTAAATAATAGGAAGGAGAAACTAAATAATCCCATTGATACGAAAACAATAAACTATTAGGCGCTACAGAATTAAAAACAGCACGGGTATAATCTTCAAATACAAATACTTCACTTCGATCTTGTTTACGAAATCCGGAATAAATAAATAAAATAGAGGGTATGAAAGCCACTGTCACCCAGACCCAAGTTAATTTCGGCCATTTTATCCATACTTCGGTAAGGGCAATTCCCATAAATAAAAAACTGCTTATATAGGCTAATAAATAATAAGGATCTAAGTCATGAATATCATAATTGGAAGCATAAAATGCGGTAAATAAAAAATTAACCATCCACCAAATACAAATGTTTTTATTTTTTTTCCATACAAAATAAATTCCGGCTAAAAATAATATAAGGCCAACCCAGGTTAATTGTATCGGTAAATTCTGGAAAAATGCACCCAGTTGGGTTCGCATCACTTTAGGCGAAGAAAATAACCAAACTCGATATTGCCATCCGCTCACATGACGAAATAATCCTCCTAAGGTATCCGGATTGCCCCAATTATAATCGGGTTGTTGACCTGCCCGGAAGCATAACCATCCATAGGTAATAACTAAGATTATAATAAATAATCCTATCATCATTCCTAAATGCTTCCAAGTAACTTGTTCTTTCCAGGAACGACGACCGAAATACACTACGGCAATTCCTGGTAAAATTAATAAGGTGGTCATGTGGTTTGAAAAACCTAGCCCTAAGCCCACAGCCACCCATAGCCAGGCAGTTAAATTTTCAGGTTTAAACCAAGCAATACTTAGTCGCCAACAAATAAAGGTGAGCAAACAAATATGTAAGGAATATACCTCTGTAGCGGTTACCTGATCCCATTGTACAGGATTTAATCCGAAACTAATGATAATAACAGATGATATTAATTCAAACGCTATCGAATATTTAGGTAAGGATTTTCCAAATAAACTGGTTGATAAAGAGCGAAAGGTGAGAAATAAAAAGGCTAATCCTCCTAATCCATAAATTAGCGAAACTAAATTTAACTGATAAATAGGTCGCAGTCCAGTAGGAATATGGGAGAATAAATAGCCCAATAATGTAAATAAGGGGTATCCGGTAGGATGTGCAGTTCCTAAGGTATATTGCACTGTCGCTAATTCACCGGAATCAATTTGCATTACCCCATTTGCAAGGGTTAAATAATATAAAACACTTACAACACTAAACAGAATAATCCTGGGGATTAAGTAAATCAATTTCGACATAACTTAAATTATTCTGCAAAAATACAAATTCGCAATAGGTCTATTGCAATTGATATTCGGTTAAGAATGCATCAATTTCCAAGGGAAATCCCATTACATCAATACCCAATTTTAATCTTACGATTCCATGCGAATTTGAGAAATAGGTTTGTATGGCTTGTCCTTGAAATAAAGAGGTAATTTCCCAAGCTGCAACTGGTGCTGAAATAGCGGGCACGGATACCAATGAATTTGCAGTAGTAGTATAGGTATTCGGATCAGAAGATAAATCCTCCCATGTTTTACCAATCGTTAAGGGATAATCAAGGTATAGATATTCCTGAGAATCTCCCGGAACCCGTCGATAAATTTTTCCCGTGCGATCCGTTCTATATCCATAGCGGGTTAAGGAAAGTCCTCCACCCGGAATAGGCAAATTTTCTAAAACAATTTGTTGTTGAATGATGGTGTAAGTTTTACCATCCATTTGGGTATCCTTTTCAGCTAATAAAATTGCATTCACTGGAACATCAATTGGAAAACCCGGAATCGGCAAGGAAATGGTATCTTTTAGGGTCCAAGTATTACCAACTTTTAAGGGTAAATAACGTTCAGCAAACTGACAACTCCCATTATCCTGGGTGGCAGTTTCGGAATAATTTAAGGAATTGGGATTCATACAACCGAAAACCACAGGTTTTTCTTCTGTTTTTTTCTTTTTACAGGATATTTGGGTAAGGGTTGCAACAAGTATTGCAATAAAGACCAGGTATTTCATAAGTTAAATTTTGGTTAAATTAAGGAATCATGGGGAATAATGGATAAAATAATTGGAGATGATCTAAATACTCTAAGCGCGCTTAAAGATTTAGAACCAGGAAGCTTTGATAACTGCCCTACTCAGTGACCCGATGCAAGTTCGCTGAGTAGGGCACAATAAGATTTTTTTGAAGGGACGAGTTTAGCAGTGCCCGTATCGAAGCGAACATAGTATCGAAGCGAACTTTTTATCTACGGAACCCCATATCAAATCAAATTCTTTAATCGAAGATATAGCGGATCAGTTTCAAGTCTTGCTCAAATTGGAATTATCTTTCCTATTATATGGCTTGATTTATTTTTTATTTGAAACCAATTCAGGTTATAAAAATGAAAAATAAAAACACAGGTTATATGTATATCCTTTTGTGCTCCAACGGCAAGTATTATACGGGAAGCACGATCCACTTACACGCAAGAATGATGCAGCATTTCAATGGGTTGGGCTCTAATTTTACCCGAAAATATCCTCCGGTTGAATTGGTATATTACGAAAAGTATCCAACCATAGGGGAAGCTTTTCGCCGTGAAAAACAGGTACAAGGGTGGTCAAAAAAGAAAAAGGAAGCCTTAATTGAAAGTAGGTTTAACGATTTACCATTCCTATCTAAAAAGCTTTTTAAAAAGAAATAATGGCTATATTAGGATGAATAAATTCAATTTTAATTTAACGATCATTCATATTAATTTCCCTCTATGGCTGAATTTACCAGTATTTTGGTTTGATGTTGTTTAAAAATCCAATTAAAAAGTAAAAGCCTATATTTTATCTTACAAAAAACGAATAATAAGCTTTAGATCCATTAGGATTTACGCCTTCAATTACTAGGTTTCCCTTATTACTTTCCAATACGCGAATAGCATCTTCTGCAGAAGAGAGTTTTACTTTATTAATAGAAGTTAAAATAAATCCTTCGGGTAGGTTCATATTTCGAATCAATCCATTTCGAATATTTGAAATTTTAATGCCAGATTCAATTTGTAGTTTATCTCTTTCTACCTTAGAAACCACTTCGAAGTCAGCACCTAAAGAAACGGAGGTAATACTTTGTTTACGCAAGGCTTCGGTAGTACCTTCCCGATTGGTGAGTACAATCGTAATGTCTTTAGGTTCATTTTTTCTCCAAATGCTTAATTTGATTTTATCTCCGGGACGGAAATAACTCAATCTTTCTTCAAACAAAGACTTGGAGTTTACTTCAAACCCTTCGATTTTTAAAATTACATCTCCTTCTTGTAATCCTCCTTTTGCGGCTGCTCCTCCATTACCAACATCTTCAACATATACTCCTCGAATGCAAGATTGGTGCAATTGCCCAGCAAGTTTTGCATCAATATCTTTAATTCCAGCATTTAAGAAAGGCCTTTGTACTTCTCCAAATTCCAGGATATCCTTCACTACTTTATTCACTACATTCGAAGGAACTGCAAATCCATAGCCCGCATAAGATCCTGTTTGAGAATAAATCGCAGTATTAATTCCTACTAAATTTCCTTTTAAATCTACCAAAGCCCCACCTGAATTACCCGGATTGATCGCAGCATCGGTTTGAATAAAACTTTCGATAGGGAATTGGCTATTCACAATATTGATATTTCTTCCAGTGGCACTTACTATTCCCGCCGTAACCGTGGAAGTAAGGTTAAAAGGATTTCCCACGGCGATTACCCATTCCCCTGTTTTTAAATTATCAGAATTATCAAATCGGATGAAGGGGAGGTTTTGGGCTTCAATTTTTAATACCGCCAAATCGGAGGAGGGATCGGTTCCCATTACTTTGGCAGTATAAGAACGTTTATCGTTTAACACTACTTCAATTTCATCGGCTTTGTCCACTACGTGATTATTGGTTACGATGATTCCATCTTCAGCGATAATTACTCCTGAGCCTGAATTATAGACCGGTCCACGATTACCAAAAAAATCTCCCCAAGACCAAAATCCGGTGGCAGGTTGTTGATAGGTAGAGGTTGTTTTAATATACACCACCGTAGGGGTGCTCATTTCAGAAGCCAAAATAAAACTGCTATTATCAATGTTATGGGAATTAAACCCAACGGTTTGACTAGGTATTAAGGAGTTGGCTTGGGAATAAAAGTTTCGTTCTGGGGTTTGCATCCATTGCATTACCCCAGCGCCCATGAGTCCAGAAATAAAAGCGGTTATGATAACCAATATCCAGGTACGTGTTTTCATACGAAACAATAATCAGTAATAAGGTTTTTGTTTTCAGAATTCTGCGTTTATGCCAAATAACGAAAAAAAACAAGGTATATGACAAGGAGAGTATAACAAAATCCAAGTAAGGGTTCTATGTAGAGTAGGTTTTGTTAATTTTACCTTCCTAATTTAAATTATGTTTGAAAATCTTACCGGCCGGATTGAGCGGGCCTTTAAAGTGCTCAAAGGAGAGGGGAAAATCAGTGAGATTAATGTTGCGGAGACGGTAAAAGAAATTCGTCGGGCATTATTGGATGCTGACGTTAATTATAAAGTTGCTAAAGATTTTACAGATCGGGTAAAAGCGGAAGCTTTAGGTCAGAATGTATTGATATCCGTATCTCCCGGGGAACTCATGGTGAAAATCATGCATGAGGAATTAACCCGATTAATGGGACAAAAAAATCAGGGCATACAGTTTTCCTCACAACCCCCTACTGTGATTTTAATGGCAGGATTGCAGGGTTCAGGAAAAACGACTTTTACCGGAAAACTTGCCAAGTTTCTGAAATCCAAAGGCAGAAACCCATTATTGGTTGCTTGTGATATTTATCGCCCGGCTGCGATGGATCAGCTTTCGGTGTTGGGAGAACAAGTAGATGTCCCTGTATTTCGGGATGATGATAATCGCAACCCTGTAGATATCGCTCGTAAGGGTATTGAACAGGCCCGGAAATTAGGTAAGGATATTGTCTTGATTGATACTGCCGGGCGATTGGCTGTAGATGAAGAGATGATGAAAGAAATTGCCGCAATTAAAGAGGCAATTCAGCCCCAAGAAATTCTATTTGTAGTAGATGCTATGACAGGGCAAGATGCTGTCAATACTGCCAAAGCCTTCAACGACCGTTTGGATTTTACAGGGGTTGTACTTACCAAGTTGGATGGAGATACACGCGGGGGAGCAGCAATCTCTATTCGTTCGGTAGTCGAAAAACCCATTAAGTTTATTTCGACGGGTGAAAAAATGGATGCCCTCGATCTCTTTCATCCGGAACGTATGGCCACGCGGATCTTGGGGATGGGGGATGTGGTAACCCTGGTAGAAAGAGCCCAAAAACAATTTGATAAAGAGGAATCCGAAAGACTTCAAAAGAAACTTCGGAAAAATGAATTTGACTTTGAAGATTTTTTATCCCAATTAAGGCAAATTCAAAAAATGGGTAATATCAAAGATCTGATTGGTATGATTCCCGGAATTGGCAAAGCAGTGAAAGATGTGGATATCGATGAAAATGCTTTCCGCCATGTAGAAGCAATCATTCTTTCTATGACCATTAAAGAACGGCAAAACCCTTTATTAATCGATGGTTCCCGAAGAAAAAGAATTGCCATGGGAAGCGGAACATCTATTCAACAAGTAAATCAATTGTTGAAACAATTTCAGGATATGAAAAAGATGATGAAGAATATGAACAAGATGTCGCAGATGCCCGGTAAAATGAATGCCATGCGAAAAATGCAATAACCCCAAAAAACTGATTTTTAATAAATTAATTTATAACCTTTTTTACAATGGTTGAATACTACACGGAACAGTTTCAATACACTCAATGGGCACAGCATAAATTAATCGAGGTTACGCTTGGATTAAATCCTTTACCGGATACTATTCATTCTTTGTTTTCTCATTTAATCCTCGCACCTGAAATATGGTTTGAACGATACCATCAACAAAGTTCATCAGGAAATCCTTGGGGTTTAGTAGCACCTTCCGAACTGTTGCTTCGCTCTAATGCTATACTGGAGAGATGGAAAACTGAAATTGCCCGACAATCAGCAGATGAATTATTGAAGTCATTTACGTTTGTCGATCGTAAAGGCGAAACCAGAAAATTGGTGCTGGAAGTGGTGGTTCAACAATTATTGTATCATAGTATTTACCATCGGGGTCAGCTGGCGATAGATTTACGTGCGCATGGGATTGAAGTTCCTCCCACCGATTATTTAGTTTATAAGCAAATCCAAAGATGAAACAATTTCAGGTAATTGGTTTAATAACTTTGTTTATTATCAATGGGCTTAGGGCACAAACGTCTGGAGCGACTGATTCCGTTGTAATCCGGAATATTTATGATGAAGCCTTGTTACGGGGAAAGAGCTATGAATTACTAGAAGGTTTATGTAAAGCTGCTCCCAAGCGATTAAGTGGTTCCCCGGGTGCTGCCGCAGCGGTGGAATGGGGATATCAAGCATTTAAAAGTATTGGGGTGGATTCAGTTTGGCTGCAGGAAACCAAAGTGCCAAGATGGGAAAGAGGAAAAATCGAATATGCGAAAATAGTAACACGTCATACCGGAGGGCAAGAGTTATCGGTTTGTGCTTTAGGAGGATCAGTGCCTACCGCTAAAGACGGCATTACCCATTCGGTAGTTGAAGTACATAATTGGGAAGAGTTAGCCCATTTGGGCAAAGCTAAGATTCAAGGCAAAATTGTGTTTTTTAACCGCCCAATGGACGCAAGCCAGATCTATACTTTTGCCGCATATGGG
>RFSG01000117.1 GCA_009924095.1 Sphingobacteriia bacterium | reverse complement strand
ATCATTTACAAACGACACGGTAAAATAGAAACAGCGATCGTAAAGGCGATTCGTATAAAAAGATGAGCAGATAGCCATTAAAGTTTTGTCACACAACCGGTGACACTGGCTGCACATGTTTTCAGATTTTAAATAGCGTAAATGCCCCCATTTTTTGGTCGGATACTTATTAATGCAATACGTAAGTATTAATTACTAGAAATTTATTTTGAAAATAAAAAACACATAAACCCTTATGGCAAAATCCTGGAAAGAAAAATTCTTAAATCCCCCTGCCCCTGAAGTAAAAGAAACAGAAAAACCCTTTGCGGGTATTCCAGGGAATAGTAGGATGTTAATTCCTACTCCACAGATTATTGCCGATTACGTAGAACATATTCCCTTAGGGCAGGAAGGAAATGTAATTACGATGCGCGAAGATTTAGCCCGAACTTATCACGCCGAATGGACTTGCCCTTTAACCACCGGAATATTCTTAAGAATTGCCGCTGAAAAAGCCTGGGAAGAATATCAGGCTGGAAAAAGTCTGAATGATATTACTCCCTTTTGGAGAATAGTATTACCCGGCACTCCTTTAGCAAATAAGTTAGCCTGTGGTGAAGCATTTATAATTCAACAAAGAAAAGCAGAAGGCCTTTCCGTTGGTGAATTAAAAAATAAATCTAAACGAATTACAAAAACAAACTAACCGTTAAAAACGTTAGGGCTGCCAACACTGCTGAAACCGGTATGGTCAATACCCAGGCCCAAAATAATTGAGTGGTAATTCCCCAACGCACGGCACTTAATCTTTTCGTTGCGCCAACTCCAATAATAGAACCCGTAATGGTATGGGTAGTGCTTACCGGAATTTTTAAATTTTCGGTTAAGAATAAAGTTACCGCCCCGGCCGTTTCGGCTGCCACGCCTTCAAAAGGCGTTACTTTGGTAATTTTTGTTCCCATGGTCTTTACAATTTTCCAACCCCCACTCATCGTACCTAGGGCAATCGCCGCATAACAAGCCAATGGAACCCATACCGGCATCTGATGAAAATCGGTAATCTCTCCAGAAGCAATTAAGGCAACGGTAATAATTCCCATTACTTTTTGTGCATCATTTCCTCCATGTCCTAAACTAAAGGCTGCAGAAGATACCAATTGTAATTTCCGAAACCATTGGGTTGCCGTAGCATGGTTCATGCGATTTAATAACAGGGTAAATCCACCCATGGTATATAAAATAAAAGCGAGTAAAATCCATTTAAAATTTTTCTCATAAAAAATAATCTGCAATTCATGGCTTTCAAAATGAGATTTTAATTTCTCCGGATCGGTTTCCAGCGTAAAATATAAAACAATAGTAATTGCAGCGATAATAAATAAAGATAGTAAATTAGGCCAGATGGTTTTTCGGAAAGAAAATATAAACCAGATTGAAATTAAATAAGCCACCAGCATCCCCACTAAGGGAGCCAGAATAATAAAGCTAACAGTACGAATAACAGGTTCGGCGTTGATCGCCTCAAAATTAAGTCCGGCATGCGTAAGTGCCGCACCTGCAAAACCCCCAATGAGGGTATGGGAAGAAGAGGAAGGAATTCCATACCACCAGGTAACTAAATTCCAGATAATCGCCGCGATTAATCCAGAAAAAATAACCGGCAAGGTAATATAGGCTTCCTGAACCGTTTTGGCGATGGTATTCGCAACACCATGATCCCGAAATATAAAGAAGGCCATAAAATTAAAGAAGGCCGCCCAAATTACTGCCTGTGTGGGAGTCAGTACTTTGGTAGATACAATCGTAGCAATGGAATTGGCAGCGTCATGAAATCCGTTAATGAAATCAAAGGCTAATGCCAAAAAGATGATGGTAATTAATAAAACCATATAAGGAAAATATCCTGAAAAATCAGGCGTATTTGATTAGTATAGACCGAATAACATTTGCAGCATCGTCAATACGATCGGTTGCCGTTTCTAAAGATTCCAGTACTTCTCTTTTCTTCACCAATTCAATGGGATCTTTCTCGTCACGAAACAACATGGAAGTTGCTTCCTCAAATGTAGCATCGGCTTCTACCTCGATTTTTTTAATTTGATCACAGACTTTTTCAATTGCAATGGAATTTTTTAAGCTCTCTAATAATTGTGCAGCTTCCTGTAAAGCTTTTGCACCTCTCAATATTTGATTGGCTAATTTCCCAAAATGCGGATCAATGCTTTTTATGTCATATAAAGCGATACGTTTTAAAGATCCATGTAAAAAATCATGCGCAGCCCCAATTGCAGTGGCTAATTCATGAATATCTTCCCGATCAAATGGGGTAATAAAATTATGCCCTAATTCAACCGTTACTTTTCGATTATATCCTTCCCCTTTGGCATCAATCTCTTGTGCCTGCTTAACCAATTGTGGCCACTTGCTGGTTTCTACCTTCAATAATTGTTCTAACGTTTCCGCAAGACTTACCAAATTACCCGTATAGGTAACAAACAACGGCACAAATGTCCGGTCTTTAGCATTAAAAAATTGAAGCAACCCCATAGTCTATTTATTGTTTTCAAGTGAATTGTCAAAAATAGGTTAACTCAAGATTGCGTTTGTTAACTGAATGTTATGATTTTTACTTTTCGTAATTCTTTCCTCAATTCAATTCATAATCTGGGTAAAAAAAATTAGGAAGGCTTTGTCCCTTCCTAATCCCGAGATTATTCAAAATAATTATTAATAGAAATATCTTTTGCCGAAAAATCGACATTTTCTTTACCTTCCTAAACTCAACAATATTAATTATGTTGAGAATTGTTGGCTATGGTTTCGCCTAAAATCATTAACAGAGATTTAAATCCAGAAACTGTTTCATCCGAAGGATGTAATCCTAAAAAGGTGGCAGTTGCAAAGGGTTCTGAAGAAGATGCTTCCTCTAAACCCCATTCTTTTAAGAAGAATTGATTATTTCCCTGCAATCTTTTACGAATTGCCATTTCCAATACCTCTAACTTAATGTTTTCAGGATTTGGAAGAACTAATTTACGTTCCTCACCTGAAGTTAACCGATAGCGAAACTCCACACCAATACTCACGGATAGCACGTTTAACATACCTTACACAATAACTATGACCGAATGCGCTTTTAACGCTTCGAAGATTCATGAACTTTCGCCCTCATGAATAGGCAGTAACTCTTTCAATATTCTGCTGATAGCAGAATCGAATTAAAATTAATTTAAAAAATTAATTGACCCAAAAGAAGCGTAAATAGTTTATTTTTTGAAAAATATTCGAATTTGATATCCGCAGAATTAACTACTCCTGTATTTGAATCTTTTTCGTTACCACTCCTTTAGGGGTGATTAACCGAAGAATATAAATACCGGGTGCAAAATCATCAGCTGAAATTTGGGCTTTATCTTCCATACCAGTTACCTGCCATTTATTTTGATAAACAGATTTACCTTCTAAGCCAAAAATCTCCAACTGCATCTCTCCCTCTGGCATTATTCCCCACCATAAATTAAGGATGTCTTTTCCAGGGTTCGGATAAATCACTAAAGGAAAATCTTGAGGCTCCGTGGGATTTATCGCAGTAGATTGATTTAATAATAACAAGGCTTGATAAGCATTCACCTTTCCTTGCCCCCAATTATTATTTCCGGCAGCAGGAAGAACACCAGTGAATATATCCTGAATGGCCGTTTGATCCATCAAGGTTAATATTTGTTGAGGATCTAATTGAGGATGTGTCTGCAAAAACAAAGCAACAATTCCGGCTACCATGGGAGAGGATGCCGAAGTTCCTGAAAATTCAGAATAATAAAAGGTTCTATTCAAGATTAAATCCGTCCAAGTTTCCGCTACCAATTGTTGTCTGCTTCCTCCTGGGGTATACGCAGTATCAAAAGCACTTGAAGCAGTAGTAATGGTCATTCCCGGAGCACTGATATCAGGTTTAATTCTTCCATCCCGCATGGGCCCTCGGCTAGAAAAGGGAGTTAAGTTACCCGTTTGGGTATATCCGCTATAAGACCAACCATTTCCAGCATAATCTGTAAAATTTACCTTGGAGGTATACGCGCCCACTAATAAAACATCCGTAGCAGATCCCATATCACTAACGGTAGTTTCGGTATCTCCACTTCGGGCTTGCACATCCCATAAACTATCAAACTCACTGCTATATCCTCTTGAATATCCATAATAATAGGACTCATCCCACATATGCAAGGTTCCTTGTGTAGAGGTAAACTTTAATCCAACCGTATCTTGACTTTTATTAAAAATTTGAACTGTCATTCTGGGTTGACCATTAAAGGCAGAAGTCTCTTTTAAAAAAGTAACCCAGCAAGTATCGGTTCCATTCGCTGCAATTAAAAAAGTATCGGTGGTAGTATTATCAATGCATACGGGCAAGGTGGTTTGTCCTCCGATTTGTTGAGCATACAATTGCACTTCAGCACAAAAGAATTGCCCCGGAGTTCCCCATACATCAATCCAAGTTCTTTGATAGGTAGAAGGTTGAAAGGTGAGGTAAGTAGATAGAATAGAATCGGTGGGTTGAAATGTTTTTTTCAGGTGGATATGGGCTTCCCCATCATTACCTGCACTCATTACGATTATACGACCTGGACCACTTAACTGATTACAAGCTTGATTGAATAAATTACTTCCATCATGCGGACCCGAATGCGCTCCCCAACTAATATTCACTACCGCTGGTTTGGATACCGTTTGAGCATAATTAAATATATAACTGATGCCATCAATAAAATCGGCGAAGCCACCGGTTAACCATTGGTTTTCGAGAGAATCTCTTCGTACCCCTACAAATACTAAATCACTTTCATAAGCTACACCCCTACAACGACGATTCATATCTGAACTACCATACCCAGAACCCGCAGCAATGCCACAAACTCCAGTACCATGTGTTTGTTCAGGGTTATCAGTACCATTTAACTGAATCTGATTCGGATCGGTTAATTCATGACCATAACTATATCCTGTCGGCGGAACGCCAAGGCTCTCCATTTCCCAAACTTGTTTCACGCGATAAACAGCTCCAGTGGTATCAAAAAAAGTTGGATGATGATATTCAAATCCAAAATCAATAATTCCTACCACTACATTTTTACCACTATACGGAATCGGTAATTGAATTCCACTATGCGCTGAATCTACTCGGGTAGTTTTTCTCGCCTGACTTAAATGAGGATAAGCGGGTTCATCCAGGGTTAAGTATTCGATACCTTGAAGTTGATGTATGGACGGCATAACTGCTGGCGGGATAAATAATGTCCAAATATTTCCGGCACGGGTTCTTACTTGAATACCTAGGTTTTGTAAGGAAGATTCAGCCAAACCTGTATTTGAAATTTGGGCTATAGCACTCAATTGCCATTGCCCGTTAGATAGCTGTCGTCCTACATATCCAGGAATAACTTTATCCCCTATGCCTGCTTCAGAATATTGTTGAAGAAAGGCTTGGGTTCTTCCCGATAATTTGGGTCCAGAAACAACTTGTGCCGTTAGGCTACCTAAACCAATTGCTACGATTAATAACAGATTTAAGAATGTCTTCATTAGTTCTATTTTTCCTCAAGATAAAAATTTCTGAACAAATCCACTCCATCGATTTTCCTTCTTTACCCTTACCCCCCAAGAAATCCTTAACTTCGCACAGGGGTTGTTGTAGCCCAGGATAACTATTCTAATGTTAAAATTATTATCCAGATAACGATATGTTGAAGTTAAATGAAAACGCCAATCTTAACCGATATGATTGGACAGCCGCTCGCTTACCTGAACTCGTTTCTAAAGCCCCCGCAAAACGTGTGGCAGATATTGGAGCGGGTGATGGTCGCATGCAAACAGCAGTAGAAAAAGCAGGAGGAATCTGGAATGGATTTGATCTTTTTCCGCAATCTTCTAATATTCTCCGCTGGGATTTAGATGAACCTTGTCCTGGTACTGAAAGACCTGGGGTAGCGATAATGTTGGATGTTGTGGAACATTTAAACAACCCTTGGAATGCCATTCGTAATGTATCGGATTATTTATTACCGGGAGGATATTTAATTATTACTACCCCCAATCCCCTGTGGAGTAGAAGCCGGTTATTAGCCGTTTTAGAGGGTGAACCTCCCTGCTTCACGCAATCTGACCTGGATTTAAATCACCATGTTTTTGTACCCTGGCCACATATTGTGCAACAATTACTTATAGATCGGAATATGGTGGTAGAACACTATGCAACCATAGATGGAAAAACACAATGGCCCGGTGCTCCTTATAATTTGCGCTATCCAGTAAGAATCCTATTTTCACTTTTGGGTCAATGGATTGAAGGCAGAGACCCTAGAGCCTGTGGAATGAGTTATGCATTTATTGCCAGAAAAAAATCTTAACCCGCCCACCTTCCGCCATTTAATATCATCCATATCCTTTCCAGATTTTCTTGCTCATGATTAATAAAATCCTTTCCCAATTTGGATATCAAATCGTAAAAAAAAATACAACCGTAAACTTCCCTCATGAGGAAGCATTTGTTGCCTTGCAGTCTAACTGTTCTCCCTATTCCATGACAAGTCCAGAACGGATGTATGGATTGTATCGTTCGTTACTATATCTGGAAAAATATAAACTGGCGGGAAGTTTAGTAGAATGTGGGGTTTGGAGAGGAGGCTCGGCTATGATGATGGCGTCTACTTTAAAATCATTAGGAAATACCCAACGCCAATTATATCTATATGATACTTTTGAAGGGATGCCCCCGCCTACCTCAGCCGATATAGATGTTAAAGGAAATACAGCTGAAAAATTAATGACAACCCAAGCCCCTTCGGATGCAGATTCGGTGTGGTGTGTTGCCGATTTAGCAGAAGTAAAAAGAAATATGGCATCTACAAAATATCCTGAAAATAATATCCATTACATTCAAGGTAAAGTAGAAGACACACTGCCCGCACAATTACCGCAAGGGCCTATTGCTTTACTGAGATTAGATACCGATTGGTATGAATCTACGCAGCATTTATTACACCATTTATTTCCTTTATTAATTCCCGGGGGGGTATTAATTGTGGATGATTATGGACATTGGGCAGGATGCCGAAAAGCCGTAGAGGAATATTTTGAAGATAAACCAATTTTACTTCACAGAGTTGATTATACTGGGGTGGCTGGGGTTGTGGTGAAAATGTAAAAATCAATTAATTGTTTCTTTAATTATTATTGTATTGAAAAAATTAGTTTGAATGAATAGAATAATACTACCTCGAAACCTTAATTTATTTTTAAATTATCAAC
>RFSG01000116.1 GCA_009924095.1 Sphingobacteriia bacterium | reverse complement strand
GCTTGTTGAAGGGAGGCCAAAGGGCGAAACTAAGTTTCTATGACGCAGCGGCGCAGACTAAGTCTACGCCGAACGATAGGGTTATTGTAAATAGGTTGAGTATAAACATGGCTTGACGCCCTCCTCGAAATGACTGCGGGGGCGGGGATACCTCACACCGGACAGTCCTTTCGAGGACGAGGCCGGCGCGCATGTTTGAATTATCGCGCTATTTCAACGGCCTCGTATCGAGAAACGACGATACTGTCCCAAAAAGTGTGTAAAGTGAGCTAACTTTGTATTTCATCAAAAAAACAAAAGAATATGAGCAAACTTCACTTCACACAAGCGCAAATTAAAGAAATTTTAACAGATGTTGCCCCCGGTAAAAATGGCATACATGATTTACTTCGTTTGAGTTTAGCATTCATAATGCGCGCAGAGCGCAATAAGCATGATACTCAAAACGAAGATATGAGCAATGGATAACGACCTAAGAACTTTTGGCCGCTACTAGCGATAAGTCAAGCCAATTCCGAATGTAAGCACACGATAACGTGCCAGTGTGTATTCCATGAAAAAGGTGCAAACTTTGATAAACCGTACTCGAAAACCCAGTGAACTTCGCAAGGCATTATTTGCTTTAAAATTAATATCTAAGGGGTTATTTATGGTTTGATAAATTCCTTTTCCGGCATCCGGACCTGTTCGGGTAATATCCTGATAAATCGGATAGTTTCCTGACAATTTTAGTCTTGAATCAATATGGTTATACCCCAAACTGAAATATGGAGTAAAAAACATAAACTCTTTTGACGCTGTTAGCTGAGTAGTAAAAGCTTTGACACCATAGAAGAAATTTTGGTTTGAAAAATCAGTAGATCCGGTAACAATGGTGTAAGCAGGGTCAACGCTAATGGTAATGGGTGCCTTAACTGAGAAAGAAGAAAAAGCAGTTAAAATGGATATATCCAATAGACGAGATTTCAATGCCGGAATCCACTGATTAAGATTATGTTTTAACCCAAAACCCCAAAGTGAATTCCTGAAGTCGCCTTGAGAATTTGGATAAGGGAAATATCGAAGAATGATTTCGGTATTACTCGGCAAGCCGAAAGCGAGTTGTAAGCCTGGCACACTCGGAGCTCGACCTAGACCGCCCGGGGTATTAAAACGATTGAGAACCAGATTGGAATCTAATCCGGGAATAAAGGGGTCATCTCCCAGCGTAACCAATTGAGGGCCTGAAGTATTTTCCCCCAAAATGGTTTGTGAAATTGTGGAAGATTGCCCCGGACTTATGCGATAATTTGAAAAGTTTAAGTCAGCAACATCAAATGTCTTTTCACTTTGTGGTGCCCTGGGAGTACTCAGTAGGAAAGAAATACTTCCCCCTGGAAACTTGTGAACGCGGGCGGTAGAATACCATCCATTGCACATGCCACTTCCAATGCTACTACCCAAAGGCCTTGCCCATGCTTCCAATAATATGGATGCATCTTTTAGTCCGCCGGCTGTTATCAGCGCATCTGAATATACCTGAGACATTAAAGCGGTTGGCCACAGGAGAAAAAAAAGTAATAGTCTAGCGAGAGATAGGTTCATCGCGTAAAATTAAGGAAACAAAATAAATCACTCAAAAGATATCTTTTTTTGAAATAAGATTTTATCGCCTTCCCGAATTTGCAGAAAATACAATCCGGCAGATAAATCGCCCCCGTTCGGCGTAGACTTAGTCTACTTAGTCTACGTCGCTGCGTCATAGAAACTTAGTTTCGGCCCTTCGACAAGCCCCCCGTTCGGCGTAGACTTAGTCTACGTCGCTGCGTCATAGAAACTTAGTTTCGGCCATTCTACCCCCGTTCGGCGTAGCCTTATACTACGTCGCTGCGTCATAGAAACTTAGTTTCGGCCCTTCGAAAAGCTTAGGGCAGGATGTTATTCCTTGCAGGCAGGGCCGCCTGCAAGGGCGGAAGTCGCTACCACTACCAGCCACTAAAAATTACTCACCACGGACTTGGAATCCAAACTCCAAACACTACATTTCCTTGTAAAAAACCAAATTGTTGACGGGCGCGATCAGCAGATCCATAAGTGGTTTGAATATCGGGCATGAATATCCATCCGGTTTTTATTTCAGATTGAACAAATACTCGATTTCCCCAGGTCACACAGATAGCTGCTTCTGAGGAAACCCCCATCCCAGCGATATGAAACTCATCATGCCGGCGATAATTTAATAATTGGGTGTTTGTTTTAGGATATAATATCCCCATTCCTCCTCCGCCCATTGCACTGATGTCCCATTTTTTTCCGAGGGTGTACAGGGTTTTATATTTTCCTGTGCTAATATTTAAATAATTTAATCCATTGGTATGTTCAAAGGTTAAAAAATTAGAGGTGAGCTGAACTTGTTGTCCAGAATAAATTCCATCATAAGCAGTACCTGATTGATCAATATATCCTTTCATTTTTACCGTTTGATCCTGATTCATTTTATATTTCATATGATCATCGCTAAAACTGAGATACCAATTATCTTTAATAAATATTCCCACGCGAAAATTATATTGGGGAATGGTTAACGTTGCTGGATTTAAAAAAGGTTTGGGTCGAAAGGGGATCGGAATATCAGCTGCTTTAACTTTATATAAAGTGAATTGATAATTTTCTCCTGAAAAGGAGATAGTGCTATGGGTAAATACCGCCCGGTTCCATCCCCAATAGGCAAATAAATTCCCTGCTTTGCGTTGGGGTGGGGTATAACTCCAGGGTTCTGCGAATGCAGGAATTCCTGAAAAAAAAAGAAACAACAGGAAAACGAAAAATAATACTACTTTTCTTTTATCGAAGAAAAATAAAGAAGGTAATATTTTCGTAAACCATAACCTTTGCATATAATAAATAAGTTTAGTAGTTCCGAATTACTATTATTTTGCAAAGGCTACTGATCTTTTTTCCCGGATGACGGTTACTTTAATTTGTCCGGGATATTGCATTTCATTTTGAATTTTACTGGAGATATCAAAAGCTAAAATATCAGATTGTTCATCGGTAACTTTTTCACTTTCCACAATTACCCGTAATTCACGACCTGCCTGAATAGCAAAAGTTTTAGATACACCAGGATAGGCGAGGGCTAAGGCTTCTAATTCTTTTAACCGTTGAATATAACTTTCCGCTACCTCTCTTCTGGCACCAGGTCTTGCACCACTAATGGCATCACAAGCTTGCACAATCGGGGAGATGAGATATGTCATTTCTATTTCATCGTGGTGGGCTCCAATGGCGTTACATACTTCCGGATTTTCTTTGTATTTCTGAGCTAACTCCATCCCCAAAATAGCATGTGGCGTTTCGGGTGAATCATCGGGCACTTTGCCGATGTCGTGTAATAGTCCGGCGCGTTTTGCTAACTTAGCATTGAGGCCTAATTCCGCCGCCATCGTGGCACACAGGTTCGCCACTTCCCGGGAATGTTGTAACAAATTCTGTCCATAGGAAGAACGATATTTCATTCTACCCACCATTCTAATTAATTCCGGATGCAGGCCATGAATACCCAATTCTATTGCGGTTCTTTCTCCCGTTTCAATAATTTCATCTTGCATTTGTTTAGTAGTTTTCGCAACTACTTCTTCAATTCTGGCAGGATGAATTCTTCCGTCTGCCACTAAACGATGTAAAGAAAGTCGGGCAATTTCTCTGCGGATAGGATCAAACCCAGACAGGATAATTGCTTCCGGAGTATCATCTACGATAATCTCAATTCCAGTAGCAGCTTCCAGCGCACGAATATTTCTTCCTTCTCTACCAATAATTCTTCCTTTAATTTCATCATTCTCCAAATGAAAAACCGATACTGAATTTTCAATGGCATGTTCAGTTGCAGTTCTTTGAATGGTTTGTAATATAATTCTTTTGGCTTCTTTATTCGCAGTGACTTTCGTTTGCTCTAATATTTCTTTTACCTGAGTGCTCGCCTGAGAACGGGCTTCATCCCGAATCAGCTCCATCATTTTCTCTTTTGCCTCGTCAATGGTTAGGCTGGAAATTTTTTCTAATTGTTGTAATTCTTGTTGACGAATTCTTTCTACCTCATCTTGTTTTCGATTTAACAATTCCAGCTGACCAGTCAGATTATTCTTGATATTTTCAAGTTGCGTCTGTTCTTTTTTAACTTGTTCTTGTTTTTGGTTGAGGGAAGTTTCTTTTTGTTTAATTCGAGTTTCTGCCTGATCTAATTTTTGTTTACGATCTAGGGTTTCCGTTTCGAATTTGTTTTTCATTTCCTGAAATCTTTCTTTGGCTTCCAGGATTCTTTCTTTTTTAAGATTCTCAGCAGAAAGTTCTGCCTCTTTCAAAATGGTTTCCGCTTTTAACCGGCTTTCCTTTTCGGCGTGATCTTGTGCTTTGGAGAGCATGCTGCGCGTGATGAAAAAACCTGCAGCAAGTCCAGCAATAAGTGCAATAATTCCAATAATAATGTCCATTACAAACGAATAAAATAAACTTTCACATTCGCTTGAAAACAGGGTTTAGATATATTAATCAGCTATTCGGGGATGCTAACTGCAGGGTAGTATCTATCTGCTGATTAATATCCTCCCACAACTGATGTTGCTTTTCAGTATAACTATTCAGTTCTAATTGCAATAAGTTGAGTTGGGATTTAATTTCCAGACACTGCATGATAATCAAATCAAGATCATCTTGCATTCCATATTGATCCCTAAGTTCCCGCATTCGGTCATTAATTTCCTTTGCGGCATTTCTCACAGCCTCTTCTTCGGTTGGATTTACCCATAAAGGATAAGCCCGATTTGCAATATAAACTTTTACTGAAAGCTTTTCAGGTGCCTGCATGACTTTCGCCTCAATCTTCCCAGTTTTTCAAACTTTTATCAATTTCCCGAATCAGACTTCCGATGTACTGGCGAATCGCCACTGGATCTTGGTGTAATTCACTGGTGGGTAAAATCCCGGCAACTTGAAGAGCTTGAAGGCGTTCCTTTAACATCCGGTTTTCCTGTTCTAAGACCTCATTTTGCTGTTGGATTTCTTGAAGTTTTTCTTTTAAGAAAACAACTTCGTTTTTTCCATCCAGTATAACCTGTTGTAACTGTGTAAGTTTCTGTTGAATCACACCTTTTTTATCTATTTCAGATGTTAACAAATCCACTTCTTCAGTCTGGCAGGAAATCTATCGCAAAGATAGGGATTCTCTAGGATACCTTATATTATTTGTAGGTTATTAACTTAGGATGGGTATGTAAATAGGGTAAACTGCCCCGAACTTCCTGTATTATGGCGTTAATCCACTCTCCTTCATTGGAATACCAGTTTAAATAAAAGCGATGCCGTGGACGATGTTCCCAATAAAACCAGGCATTATCTTCAGAAGCCTGCAAGATTAATCTGTGCGATTTAAGTTGTTTCTGTGCTCTGGCTTCCTGATCAATTGAAATCTGATGTTGGGTTACATTCAATATCCATTTTCCCCGAAATTCACCCATCCCTCGTTTTTCCTCTAATAACTTTATCCAACCCTGAAGTTGTCGGTTGAGAGAGAAATCTTTGTTTGTGTTAGAAAACATTTGAGGAAATATTGGTAATAGTAATTAATAAAGTTAGGAATAAACCGACTCCACCCAGCTTTTTTCGGGTGAATCGGATATGAATAGTTCATACCTACTTACCCCAACTTCCCCCGGCGCCATTCGCTTTGATTTTCGAATATGTTTTTTTTCACTGATCATTACAGGCACAAGTGTTTGGTTTCTTCGAGGAGAAAACCAGATTGCTAATTGAGCTGCACTTGTTTTTACCTCCTGAGGAATATCCTTTCCTGCTTTATTTTTAATCACCACATGTGATCCTGAATAATCTTTTACGTGCAACCATAAATCATTTTTTTGGCAATATCTCTGGGTTAATAAATCATTATTTTTCGCATCTTTTCCTACTAAAATATTCCAGCCTTCAATGGTAAAATTTCGGAATAAGGAATTATCATTTTTTTTAAGTGAAATTTCAGGAATTAATTCGGAATATTCCTGCTGCCAATGCTTCCAAGTATCCAGTATAGGTGGCCAAGTAGGGTAATTAAGGATTCCCAATTTAGTTACTGTAATGGAATTTTCTAATTCCAAAATTTCCTTTGGCGTATGGATTAATACAAGTTCACGACGTTTACTTTTTTCATACCATTTAACGGCATTATCGGCAGCACTTAATTCCTTTTTAAGGGGAATTTCTATTGGTCCCCCTTGATATAAATCTTCACAAATTAATTTTTCCGCCTCAGTAGGAATTTTATGAACATTCGCCAAAATTAAATGCCCAATTTCAGCTGGGTCTCGTTGAAGTTGCGTTTGGGTAAGAGTTTTTTGTAAAGAAAGTAAACGATTTTCCTGATGCTTGATTTTTTTATCAAGATGTGATTTTAGGAAAAGATAATTTTCAGAGAGGTTTTCATATTTTAAATAAAGTTTTAACCATTCTCTTAAACCTTCCGCAATAGAAGTATAGGTAAGGGTTTCCGGCCAAGGGGTTGGAGTTTGTCCGATAAAAAAGGTAGGTAATTTCCCGAAAGCAATTGAATAAACTGAATTTTCTATCTGAGGTTTTGGGGTGTTTAATAAGGGATATTCTATTTGCGAGGTCTTACCGGTTCTCCATTCTTTCCACCACGATTCTTCAGATAATTTTCTTCGGAAAGTATCTTTGATAGAATTATTTTCTACCCAAAGAATATTGGATCTACTGCCATACAATTTGAAAATTAATTCTCCTCGCGACAAGGTAAAAGTAATGGTTCTATCGTTGTGGGTAATTGTAATATCCTGAATTTTTTGAGGTAGTATATCCGGAAATAAATCCGTGCTATTTAGTTTTTTTCGATGATAATCCAGAATCGGAATCCAATATTGAATTTTAGGAGAGCATTTAAATCTCAGCCCTTCTCCATTAGATAACAATAGGATGAGCTCGTCTTTATCTTGGGTAAAACAAGCTTCAAGGGTAAGATGAATCCATTGGGGTCGCAATTCTGCTACCAGGAGTTCCAAGGTTTGGTACTGCAGATGCATCTTGCAAAATTCGCTTTTTTTAGGGAACCATTGAAATCTATTATTGTTAGTAAGGAATAGAGAAAAATAAGATAATTATTTACGTATTTTGTATTGCTTATGGAAATAGGAATTCTTCTGATAACATTTTTTGCCATGGAAGGGGTAGCTTGGTTTACCCATAAATATGTAATGCATGGATTTTTATGGGGATTGCATCATTCTCATCATGTTCCTAAGTCAGAAGGTTTTTTTGAAAAAAATGATTTTTTCTTTTTATTATTTGCCATACCGGGTGCTTTTTTATCCATTTATGGTTCATTAACCCTTTCTTATTCATTTTATATTGGACTGGGTATTACGGCCTATGGACTTTGTTATTTCTTAGTACATGACGTATTTATTCATCAACGTTTTCCTTGGTTAAAACATACCGATAATCCCTATTTTCGGGCAATTCGGAAAGCACATAAGGTTCATCATAAAAAAATAAATAAAGAAGATGGTGAATGTTTTGGAATGTTATGGGT
>RFSG01000115.1 GCA_009924095.1 Sphingobacteriia bacterium | reverse complement strand
TGATAGGTGTAAGAACCGCTACCCCCGGTGATTGGGCTTCCCGTCAGCGTATTCGCCGAATTACCGATTTGTAAGGTCTGGGCACTGCCAATTGTATTACTACTCAGCACCGGATAAATACTAACCGACTGTGTAGCTGATATCTGAGTACTATTAATTGTTTGGGTGACGGTATAAACACCCGCATATCCAGTCTGAATATTGGGAATGACAGGCGCCTGCAGGTTGGAGGTAAATCCATTAGGGCCTGCCCATACAAAAGTGCCGGGGGAATGGGAGGGTACCGCACTTAGGTTAAGCGTAGCGCCAGCAAATAAGGGCGCGTTGGATTGTATGCTGACAGAATAAATGACAACCGTGATGGCAAGAGGAGAAGAGAAAGAAGCGCTCTGCAATTGCACATCCGTAACCACACGACGAAAATAGCTGGTGTTCACAAGGGAGCCCGGGGTGTAATCCTGATTCGTTTCGCCGGGTAGTGCTGTCCAACTGAAGCCATTCACACTGCTTTGCCACTGATATTGATAACTGCCAGAACCTCCGGCAGGCTGAGAACCGGAAAGCATTTGAGGCGTATTCCCAACCAAAATGGTTTGAGCCGAAGTAATAGAATTATTAGACAAGGGTGGATACACTGCAATCAATATGGTATCTGAGGCAGAGTATTGGTAATAGTTCTGTGTTACCGTGTATATACCGGATGCTGACTGAGTGGCATTGGGAATAACCGGTGTCAGTGTGTTTGCGGTGAACCCATTAGGTCCCTGCCAAAAGAAGGAGCCAATATTCTCAGAAGGAATAGCCGTGAGATTCAACTGACTCCCAATAGTAATGGGGGCATTTGAAAAAGCCTGAATGGATAAAAACTTATGGACGGGCTGCAAAAAACCCTGACCAAGAGAAATATTTCCGACTCCAGCCGGAGTAATAACGGGCTCTCCGATTACCCAGTCAACCCGAACGGTTCCGGAATGATCGCTGCTCCCCTTGGTGGACAAAATATCACGCGACAGGGTTTGAGAGAATAATCCGGTTGTCGAGAAAAGGCAGATAATACCGAATATCCAAAGCAAACTCATTGGATCGAATTTCAGGTAGCTCCTACCCAAATGATAGGCATCCTTACATTTCAAAGAATATTGCATTTGCGTGTGAAAATTCATAATGAAGAATCATAATTTAAACAAGGAATCATGAAAAGAGAATAAACTGCAATTATGGACAGCTAAAAAAGGGACAACTTACACTCCAAAAGGAACATCCAATGGTTCCTCCTGACCCACAACAAGCACCTCCCAATGTAATTTGATAACCATAAGTAAAAATATTGCAGCTGCCTGTAAGAGTATAGGTTACACTGCCACTCCCTACATTGAAGTTACCTGCAGGTAGCGTAAATCTAACTCCACCAATTGTGAAATCCTGAGCAGGATAGGGCCCGCCATTCCCACCGGTATATGAAACAGAAACAGTAGTGTTTACTGGACAATTTAAACTCAGTGACGAACAGCTAATAGAGGATACCCGTCCGTTCTCAACCGGAACGCTAAATGTACAAGATCTGCCACCAATAGTCACTGCAAAAGTTGCATTACCCGTAGTACTGGGAGCTGACCCGGATATCGTAAAAGTAAGTGTACCATCACCAATAGCAAAATTCCCTGCACTAATGGTTGCTGTTAAACCGGTTACTCCCGTTGAATTTACTGTTTGAGCAGGGTAAGAACCGCCATTCCCTCCGGAATAGGTAAGCACGGTGGTTACACCTGAAGGGGTTCGTCCAACAACAAGGGTACCATTATTCCGTACACAACCAGTGGGGTCAATACAAACTGAAGGATTGTTAGGATCTGGATTATAACAGCAGGGTGTACAATTAATTCCTGAAATAGACCCTCCCACCACTGTGCGTTGAAGGGTACAACTCGCCCCACCGATATTAATGGCAAAACTGGCTGTTCCGGTTGCACTTGGCGTACCCGTTATGGTATAAGTCAGACTGCCATTGCCGGAAGCGAATGACCCGGCTGCCAGTGTAGCCGTTAAGCCCGTAACTCCGGTTGAGCTTACTGTTTGACCGGTATGCATGCCCCCATTGCCTCCTGTATAGGCAATTATACTAGATACTCCTGATGCAGCGACCGGATGAATCAGCGTACCATTGTTCGTGGCGCTACCACAATTAATGGTGCTAATACTACCCGGATTCACGGTTCTGGATAATGTGCAGGTTCTGCCACCAATATTAATAGCAAAATTTGCAGTTCCGACTCCACTTGGAGTACCGGTGATGGTATAGGTAAGGGTACCGTTTCCATTTACAAAACTACCCGATGTAAGCGTAGCCGTCAGTCCGGTTATTCCTGTGGAGCTTACGGTTTGACCAGAATGCCCGCCCCCATTACCACCAGTATAAGAGAGCACATTGGATACACCGGATGCCGCAACTCCTCCGATTAGGGTTCCATTGGAAGTACCGGGGCATGTTATTGAAGATATAGACCCGGCCACAACGCTCCTCGTTAATGTACAGGTTTGACCACCCATGGTGATGGCAAAGTTCGCATTACCACTACCATTTGGGGTTCCGGTAATGGTAAAACTCAGACTGCCACTACCATTCACAAAAGACCCCGCACCTATGGATGCCGTTAAGCCCGTAACCCCTGTGGAGGATATGCTTTGCGCACCATATCCTCCCCCGTTACCTCCGGTATAGGGAATGGAACTCGTAACACCTGAAGCTGCAAGCCCCCAGGTAAGGGTACCATTATTCGTAGCTGTAGCACATGATAGGGTAGATACCGTTGAAGGGCTAACGCTACGGGTGAAGGTACAGGTCTGACCGCCCAGCGTAACGGCAAAACTTGCAGTACCACTGCCTACAGGAGTACCCGAAATCGTGAAGGTTACGCTGCCGGAACCACTGGCAAAGGCACCGCCTGCTATGTTTGCTGTGAGGCCTGTCACCCCGGTAGAAGCAAAACTTTGAGAACCATAAAATCCTGCATTACCCCCTGTGTACGGAATACCAGTTGTAACACCTGAAGCAGCCACGCCCTGAATCATGCTTCCATTATTCGTAGCACTCAGACAGTTGAGCGAGGATATCGTTCCGATCGGATTCACAAACTGGGTGAGGGTACAGGTTTGTCCGCCTATGTTGATGGCAAAATTTGCATTTCCGGTGCCTCCGGGTGTACCGGTAATCGTGTACACGATTGAACCTGAACCATTAGCAAAAGAACCACCGGACGCAGTAGCAGTAAGACCACTAATTCCGGTAGAACTAACGGTCTGGCCATTGTGTAAACCTCCGTTACCCCCTGTATAGGGAATAGAAACCGTAATAGTACCCGATTGACCTTGATTCATTTGTCCTGATGGTGTAGCTCCTCCGCAATTAATGGCGGTAAGTGTACCCGGGCATTGCCCTGTTGCTGTCCATAACGGACGACCATCACAAAAGGTCAATACCTGATTTTGAATACCCGGGGTAATTGCAACCCAGGTACTACCATTCCACTGCAACATCTGACCGGACTGAGTTCCGGCAGGTAACCCGTTATTTGAATAAAGCGCATACGGCACACTTAGCAATTCAAAACTACCCAGATTAACAAAAGAGCTGTTGCCCACGGTATCAATCTCAAGTCCCAGATAGTAACTCTGTGAACCCCAGATTATGGTGGAAAATGCCGGACTATTATTAATTAGAGTACCCCTACCAATTTGAAGGATTGCCAAACCGTCGGCGTTGGTGGTATCCAGATGTTCTTCCTCATAGACTGCAGGTCCTGCATTTCCCTGTTGTATTGCGATTCGAAAGCGTACAGGTCTATTGGCAAGTGAAATTCCTGTATTAGTCCTGACCACCGCCTGATAATTGAAGGCCTGGGGTGCCTGTCCATAAAGCGAGCCTGACAGCATCAATAAAATGAAAGCAAGCAGAATAGGGTGTTTCATAAAACGAAAGAAATATTGAGGTAAAACTTGTTGAGACAAAATGGTGTACATTTTCATGGGTCATCGATTAATTTTTACGGCACCTGACGGACATACCTGCAGATCGGTAATTGTAAGTGGTAACCGCTGAATTAGCGCTTGTATCAAATTCAAAAGTGCTACTGTAGGTACCATAATTCAGCAGAGTTGAATGATAATAAAATCCACGTTGACCTACCGACCATAAATTACCCATGTTATAAGTTCTTTGCCCGGCTAAAGTCAGCTTCAATGGAGATGCGAAAGCGCCTGCGGCATCAGCACTGCTCCACGACTGATATTCAACCTGCCATTCAAACTGGGTGGGTAAGCGATATCCGGCAGGGCAGGGATTATTGACCCCGTTTACCCCTTGCCAAAGATTATTGTCCTGAGGGCTATGCCAGTTAAGAGAAAGATCAATGTAGAAGATATTGGTTCCCGGGGATATGCTTGACTGAGTAATATTTTGCACCTGGCTCACTCGACATTGGTGACCATCATTACTCCGACCCCACTGGTATAAATCTCCAAATGCCAGACTATCAGTAGGACTGGTCGCTACCCTGGCAGCCCCCAGATTACGATCCATCCAAACCATACCCGATGGGCTGGTCACATCTACTACTGCGGTTGGAAGAGAACTACAGCCTATTACACGCGTCAGAGTACAAGTGTGCCCGCCAATATTTAAGGCAAAGGAAGCAACCCCATAGTGGGTAGGTGTTCCCGTAATCGTGTAGGTTAAAATACCGCTTCCTACGGCAAAAAAGCCGCCCGGAACAGTGGCTGTTAAGCCGCCCACTCCTGTGGAGGCAACAGACTGGCCGAGGTGAAAACCACCATTACCGCCCGTGTAGGGTACATCACTACTAACTCCGGAGGCTGATATTCCATTGGTGAGCGTCCCATAATGAGTAGCGGTATTACAAGAAAGACCAGATATCAAGGCAGGCGCAACACTGCGGGTCAAAGTACAACTTTGGCCACCTAATGTAAAGGTAAAACTGGCTGTGCCACTGGAAGCAGGGGTACCACTCATGGTTAGGGTAAATGTTCCGGTACCATTGTTAAAGGCACCGCCCGTCAGTACTGCGTTCAAACCACTTACTCCCGTAGAGGAAATGGTTTGGGCTGAATACAATCCGCCATTCCCTCCTGTATAGATTATCGTATTACTTACGCCGGACGACTGAACACCGATAACTAAACTTCCGGTACTTGAAGATGAACCGCATAGCAAACTCGATACCCCTCCCGCAGGGATTACATTCAGGTTTAGCGTACAAAATTGCCCCCCTAAACTAATCAAGAAAGAAGCCGTTCCGGATCCAACCGGAGTACCGGTTATCGTATAAACCAATGAATCATTGCCAACTGCTAAATTACCTGAAGGTAGCGTTGCTGTTAAACCGGTGACACCGGTTGAACTAACACTTTGAGCAGGATAAAAACCTCCGTTACCACCCGTATAAGGGATTTTACTGGTAATTGTGGTGGATTGATTCTGATGAATTACACCACTATGAACAGCAGCGGAACAATTTATGGCCGAGGATAATAAACCCGGACATTGACCGGATGCAGCCCATATCAATTGTCCGTTACAATAAGTCAATATCTGATTATTTTGACCTTGGGGCAATAATGACCACGCATTTCCATCCCAATACATCATTTGACCCAACTGATTTCCCGAGGCCAAACCATTGCCGGAATGCAAAGTGTAGGGCACACTTAATAATTCAAAGCTGCCCAGCTGTATGAAATTATTGTTCATCAGTGTATCTATCGATATCACCTCAAAATAACTTCCGGTACTCCAATCTATTGAAGTAAATGCAGGACTATTATTTACCAATACGCCACGGCCAATTGACAACACAACCAAACCCTCATTATTGGTGGTGGTAGTGTGCCTTTCCTGATATACAATCGGGCCGGAAAGCCCTTGTTGAATGGATATACCAAATTGAACCGGGCGATTGACTAAGGGTTGACCCGAAAGCGACCTAAGGACAGTCTGGTACTTTATGCTCTGGGGAACCTGAGCCGAAACACTATTAGCCCCCAAATAGACCTGCAGTAAAAGGGAAACGAATATTAAAGATACACGAAATACCGCTTTGCTGTCACCTATGCACGGGAGGGGGGATTTTCTTATTCGTGCCTCAAAAAAACATCCTGCTAAATGCATCAATATGGCAAAGAAACACCTAATCGGACGATATTGCTGATATGATCTCATAAATCCAGAATTTTCCTTCGTTTGCATATAACAAGTTACCTTAAATAATTGAGTCAGTTATGAAATTCGGGCAAAATGATTTATTAAATCTCGTTTTGCTCGCATTTATCAAAAACTCTATCGAATGCAAAATAACCAGGAATTAAAACACAAAAAGTTAGCAAAACTTGAAATGGTATTTTGACTGATTGAAATGGTATTTTGACTGATTGAAAAGTCTACTTTTAAACTGTACTGAAAATGGGGAGCTTACAAAAATTGATAAAAAATAGTTTTAATTCAGGAAAAGAATTTTATGAATATTACTAATAAGAAAGTTAATCCATTACCAGTGATTTTATTACTCCGTTGAAATTTCATCGTAAATAAATTCCATTTTGTAGATAAAAAGTGTTGTCTTTTTTAAACATTTAGGATTTATCCACACACTTTTTTCTAATCTTATGCCTATTTAATGCAGTTATTAACAGGATTAACATAAAATTCCAAATATGTATATGTCTTATTAAAGCTGAAAGCCCAACTTTTTCATGTGTAAAAGTTCTTCCGTCATTCCATGCCTTGCTACACCATAAAGAGGGTCTCCTGCATTGGAATCCGGGATTCGGCGAAGTTCAACACCTGCTGATTTCAACAAACCGTTTACCATCTGTTTTAATAATTTATTTGCCATACCTAATTATCCAACCAAACTTATTCTCTAGGTCAAAGGTAGAAAATACAGGAGTAAGGGGCAATTTGAAGCAGGGTATTATCCAAATAAAAAAAGTCCGCTGACCAATTGCCAGCGGACTTTTTCAAAGTGTTAATTTTTAATTACTGACGAGTAACACGGTAAGTAAGTATTCCTGTAGTTGTTTCAACATTCAACAAATACACACCAGCGGAGAGGTTTTCGGTTGGGATTACCATTTCTCTGGAATCTCCTGAGAATCGTTCCATGATTGTTTTGCCTTGAATATCCATCAAGTGAATACGGCTTACTTCGTATCCATTCCAATTCATATGCAATTGATCGCTGAATGGATTTGGATAACATTTGAAGAAGGTATTTAAGTCATTACTATTACCACTTTGATTATTTGGATCTGAGGAGTTATCTGCAGAGGAGTTGTTGTTATCATTATCTCCACTTGGGTCATTTGCCATTTTACAAGCGGTAACCGTTACAGTTGTAAATCGGTTATAAGATCCACATCCTGCGATGTTAGCGGTTAAGGTGTAGACTCCGGACATATTTACCTGAGCATTGGTTCTGGAAAGGGCTCTAGAAGTAGAGTTAAATCCATTCGGTCCATACCATCTCCAAGTAACTCCAGCATAATTGGGTGAAGGGGTTACAGATAAGGTTGTA
>RFSG01000114.1 GCA_009924095.1 Sphingobacteriia bacterium | reverse complement strand
GCAAGTCGGACTTGCAACTCTTCTGTTTTGAACATGAACGAGTTACCCGCGCAAGTCGGACTTGCACCTCTTCCGTTTTGACCGTGAACGCGTTACCCGTGCAAGTCGGACTTGCAACTCTTCTGTTTTGAACATGAACGAGTTACCCGCGCAAGTCGGACTTGCAACCCTTCTGTTTTGACCCTTAACGCATTACCCGCGCAAGTCGGACTTGCACCTCTTCCGTTTTGACCCTTAACGCGTTACCTGCGCAAGTCGGACTTGCAGTACTAATCCATTATCCCAATATCGTCTGCTTTGTCGCATCCAATATCTCAAACGCCCCACTTCGTGTCGCCGATTGCGCATATACCCGCAACACAGGCTCCGTTCCCGATGGTCGTATCATCACCCACTCATCAGCAGAAAAAATAAATTTAAACCCGTCTAAATCCTGAACCTCCTGAATCACATATTTTCCAAATGCCTGATATTTACCCGATCTACAAGTATTGATTATTTCCTCCTTCTGCTCATTCTTCAAATGCAAATCATACCGCTGAACAGAAAAAGATCCAACCAACGAATAAACCTCCTCAATAAGCTCGGTCAGTTTCTTCCCCGTTTTGGCCATAAACTCCATTAAAGTAAGACCAATAAATATCCCGTCTCTTTCTGGTACATGACCCGTAATGGCAATCCCTCCGGATTCTTCTCCCCCGGTCATTACGTTTTCATTTACCATGATCTCGGCAATATATTTAAACCCAATCTGGGTAACCTGATACGGTAAATTATAGAGTTTACACAATTGCTCTACTTTACTACATACCGAAAAGGTTACCACTACCTTCCCACTTAGGTTTTTATACTTATGTAAATAATGAATCAGCAATAACAAAATATGATGAGAATCTACAAATTGCGCACGCTCGTCATACAAGCCAATTCGATCCGCATCTCCATCAGTTGCCAAACCAATACTAAGCTTCTCTCTGGCAATAAGCTGTTCAAATTCCTGAAGGTTCTTTTCAATCGGCTCAGGAGCAGTCCCCAAAAAGGATGGATTATACTCACAATGTAATAAATGCGCATCAGGTAATATCTGACGAATTACATTTTGACCTGCACCATACATCGCATCATATCCTATTTTCATTCCGGATGCCTGGATCCCTGCAATGTCAAACGAGGTTCTTAAATGATCTATATATAAAGCCTCTGCATCAAAATACGATATTTGTCCTCCTGAGATGAATGCCTCAAATTGATTTGAATACGAAACTTCATGATCTGGTATCAATGATTCTACTTCCTTAATCATCGAAGGGTAGGCGGGTCCCCCAAAATATCCTTTGATCTTAAATCCTGAATACTCGGGAGGATTATGTGAAGCAGTGATGATTATACCCGCACTGAGTTTCTTCCGCTCTGTGGCAAATGAAATCATAGGCGTAGAGGAAAAGCCGGGAGTAAGATAAACCCGAACCCCCATTTGCGCTAAAATGTTGGCAGTGGTTTCTGCGAACAACTTACCGTTAAACCGGCAGTCATAACCAATGATTACCGAAGGACCTGAGGCCCCGGATAATAACCATTTCCCGGTAGCTTCCGCAACTCTACTTAAGTTTTGAATCGTGTAGCTTTCTGCAATAATGGCTCTCCAGCCGTCGGTTCCGAATTTGATGGTTTCCATACTTATTTTGTCGCTCAAAGATATTAAAAGGACTTAACCGATAATACAATCTTCTACCTAAACTATTCTATTTAATTTTTAGTTAATACTGCTTATGAAAGAGGAAATCGTAATTCATTGGTTTCGTAGAGACCTCCGATTAATAGACAATGTCGCTTTGTATCACGCCCTAACATCAGGATACAAAGTTCTACCCTTGTTTATTTTCGATAAAAATATTTTAGATCTGTTACAAGATAAGGAGGATAGAAGGGTGAGTTTTATTTATTCAACCCTTGAAAAACTAAATGCGCAATTACAAAAACAAGGAAGTGGAATATGGGGGGAATATGGATTTCCGGATCTCGTTTGGGAAAAATTAATAAAAATATTTACAATCAAAGCAGTATATACCAATCACGATTATGAACCCTATGCCCGAAATCGAGATGAATCTATTCAAGATTTTTTGCATGAAAAGGGTATCCCATTTCATAGTTTTAAAGATCAGGTCATTTTTGAAAAACAGGAAATCGTTAAAGCCGATGGATCGCCCTATACCGTCTTTACTCCTTATAAAAATAAATGGATGGCGCAATTGCAGGCATTCCCAATAAGTACCTATCCTTCAGAAAGTTTAAAGGCAAATTTCCTTTCTATCCCTTCAATGTCTTTCCCAACTTTGGAGGAGATGGGATTCATACCCAATCAAGATACTGTTCCAGGTGATAATATTCCGGTGGAGATTATTCAGAAATATGCGGAACAAAGAGACTTTCCCGGAATTTCTGGAACAACCCGTTTGAGTGTGCATCTAAGATTTGGAACCCTGAGTATCCGGCAATTAGTCGGGATCGGGAAAGAGTATTGTCAGACCTGGCTGAATGAATTGATCTGGAGAGAATTTTATATGATGATTTTATGGTGGTTTCCCCGGGTTACAGAACATGCCTTTAAACCTGCCTATGATCGCATCCCCTGGAAATTCAATCCCGATCACTTAAAAGCCTGGCAAGAAGGTAAAACAGGGTATCCATTGGTGGATGCCGGAATGCGAGAGTTAAAAGCTACCGGATTTATGCATAATCGCGTGAGGATGGTCGTGGCGTCTTTCTTTACCAAACATTTACTCATGGATTGGAGAATAGGAGAGGCGTGGTTTGCACGGCATCTGTTGGATTTCGACCTGGCAGCCAATAATGGGGGATGGCAATGGGCAGCTAGTTCGGGTTGCGACGCCGTGCCTTATTTTAGGATTTTTAATCCCCGACTTCAAGCAGAGCGATTTGACCCTCAAAACGCCTATATCCAAAAATGGGTACCCGAATGGAATACTCCAGATTACCCCAAACCAATCGTTACACACGAAGTTGCTACCCGATTAGCCATAGAAACCTTTAAATCTGCTTTGTCTTCCAGCTCCTGATCCGTATATTTGCGGGTTCAAGCTGATTCATGGATTCAATAAACGATTTTCTTCTCCGTATCATAGAGAAACGGAATCTACTGTCCTCAATGGAATATAACGATCGTCGGTACGATAAACTCGAAGACGAACTGCACGATTTGGAGGATGCCTTTTGCGACCACTATGGGGAGCAAATGGAAGATTTGATAGGAAAGATTCAACATAAATACAATCCTTATCAGGAAGTGTTGCATCCTACCGCCTATATCGCCCGGAAATACACCGAAAAAGTGGACGACAAGGGAAATAAAGAATATGGGGTTACCCGACGCGATGGTGTCTCCATCGGAAATTCTCAGGATCTACACCTCGTATATCTACCCAGTCCGGCAAGATTGGTACTCACCGGCCCCCATGGCATTCATGAGGCCTGGAACGAAAATACCCCCGAAGCCCTAAACTTGTTGTAATGAAACCCGGGGAGAAACCAATACTCCTTTGGTTTCTACTCCTCTGTGTAGGTTTATCAGCCTGCTTTAATCCCTCCTACACGAAAAAACGGATGTCCTCCTCCGGGAAATTCTCCACCCATTTTAAAAGCGGACATTCCCCAAAAAAATTACGACAACTCGCAGGAAGGCACCCCCATCAACGTTACCGATGAAGGTAAAGCTGATTTTAATCTGGATCTCATTTCTACTCGCCATCCCCACCTATACCGGATGCCGAACCCCCTCCGCCTGCGCCGGCGTAACCGGCACCGGTACCCGTATCCCTAAACGCCAACGAAGACCTCAAAAAGGATTGTTTCCCAACAGAATGAAACGACATGGTAAAAGAGGGAGATAATAAATAAAGAGTATAATATAACAGTTTACGATCTCCGGAGGGTAAGCTGATTTTGAAAATAAGTAGGAAGTGCTATTTACCACCTGTCCTGTTTTTGGGCAGGGTAAAGAACACCTTTACTGCCACCAAATTTATCAATAAGGATATTGTGAATGTTTAAAACATTGTTTAATTCAATCTTTTAGCTAATCGTTCAAGTAATTCTTTGTCTTCGGAAATTATTTGACGCAAGTTGTTAGCTAACTTAACCCTTTCAGCTGGTTGCGATTGAAGGACTTTCAAGAAGTCTAGAACGTCCAACAGGACTGATTCAGGAACATTATCAAGAACTTTTTGAATTTCGGTCTTTATCTGTGTTTTTTTTCATTCACTATTTTATTAAAATTCCGAAAAAAAAATGCACATAAAGTAAGGTATAACGGTTTTTGGCGCTTAGCGCGGTGGCGGATTTCCCTGCCTGCCGACAGGCAAGGGAGGCACAGAAATGTTAACCTGCTCGGAACTTAAATAGAAGCATCATGTTCTGAGTTTGCATAGCCTGCCCCGACACCTCGGGGTCACCCCGCCTGACGCAAAACCGCTGTTATCGGTTCGGTGTACTTCTTTGTCCGCTTGGTTGTCTGTCGGTTTTACGGAGTGGTTGGACAGGCACACTCATTGCCAAGTTTTGGTTTGTTTGTCGGCTTGTGCTACTTGGCAATGTGTGTGCTTTGTGCATGGGCTAAAACAATTTCGTTTGTAATTCTATCTTAGGTGGAAATGTCCCGATGATGATAAACGGGTTTAAAGAAACATGATGATGTGCCTGTGTCGTCCCTAAGAAAAAATGAAGGTCTTTGGTTTTAGCAAAGTCGTCAAAGTATTTTTTACGAACGTCTGCAATGGCTTTTTGTTCGTCTCCTTCATACTTAGCAAGTTGTTTCCAGTAAAGTCGTCCTGTTTCCCAATCTTCAATCATCATGCGGCTTACGGTGCCTTGATTGTCTTTGAAATGGAATTTGAATTTGTAAGGCAGTTTCTGCACAACTTCAAATTTTCCTTCTTTGTTGGTTTCAAAAAGGTTGAGTTGGTTCAGTTTGTCTAATTTGTCTTTGTCCCACTCACGGTCAACTAACTCGGCAGTAAAATCTAATATTTCTGTCGGCTTGAAAACGGCTAATGATGTGCAGATGTCTTTGTTCTTGGCTTCTGCAATCAGTTCGGTAAGGTTGTAATAGATTTTTCCTAAACAGACTTTCTTGCGTTCTTCCCAATTGTTGGCGGTATCAATGTGGCCAACAACTTTTATTTCGCTGTCAATGCTTTTTGGTCTAAAACTATCGGGTCTGAAATCGCTGGTGTTCTTTACCAAATCAACTTCTATCCAGTCGTATTTTTTGTATTGCTCGTTGTATGATTTTTTTCGGAACGGAACAGGATAAAGTCGTATCCAAGTTCCATCTTCTTTGAAACCTGCTGTGCAAACCAATTCATCATACTTGGCGGAAAGTGTCGGATAAGTTTTTACCGTGATTAATACTTTCGTTAACGCCATAGTTTAGATGTGTTTTACTTCATAATTAAAGTCAGGTAAGGTTTCAATCGCTTCAGCTAAATGCTTGCGGTGGCACTGACAAATATTGGCTTCAAAACAAGTTAACGCAATGCGTTTGTGTTGCTTCAATAATTTCAAAATTTCGTTTTGCGAAGTGGTTGTTTTACTCAAATTGTTTTTGCGGTAAACGGCAAACAATTTATCATAATCGCTTTGTGTGTTCAGCTCCTGGCGTTGGTCGCTTTGTATGCCTACTTCGGGAATATGCACATACTCAATACCCAAACTTGCACAATATTTTTTCAGTTGGCTTTTGCTAAAGCCGTATTTCATGCTCAACGGATTGTTGCGAACATCTACTAAAACCTTAACGTCATTTTTAAGCAAGCGAACCAAATATTCTTCCAACGAAATGCCTTCATAACCAATAGTAAACAACACCGTTTTATTTCCTTTCGGTTTGGCTTTGGTTACTTTTTCTAATTCGTTTTTGGATAAAATGTTTTCGGCTACTTCGCTTTTGATAGCATAAAACGGAAAGTTGATATATGTATGCTTCATCAAAGCATTTGCACTCATTTTTCCGTAATTGGTTTTTACTTCCTGCAACAGTTTCTGGTCGGCAGGTTTAAGTTGTTTAAGGTAATCAGTTTTGTCTTTCTTTTCAAACGATTTTTCATCTTCATTTAAAAAGCCCCTTGTAACCATTGCCGTCATATCGGCATTGGCGGAGTAGGAGTAACAACCGAACTTGTATGGAATAAAATCATACTCGGCTTTGCCTTGTTTGTTGGTAAACAGAAAAAGCAGTTTTTGCAAGCGAATTTTATCCAATTGCCCGTCAAACAGTTGCAGTAAAGCAAGTATTATTTTTCTTCTATAAAACACGATTCGAAGTTAAGATTTTAGAGAAGCATTATTCAATTTATTGAGCAAGGTTTTAAAGTATTGGTGTCTGTTTTTACCGAAATACCCCTTGTAATCTTCCTTTGATGAAGTATAGCTTTTGTCGTGTAACCCTCCCTTAAATCGGACTGCAATCAAAGTTACAATTTCAATTGTATGATGGTGTTATGCGGTTGATATGTTGGAAACCTATTTCAGGTTTTCAATATATCTACAGCACTTAGGTTTTACAGTATTTTACGGGTGAGCGGTTGTTGAGTGATTCGTGTGGTTTGTGGTTGTTGTAATCCTCCATCCATTCCTCTGTAATTTCCCGGAACTGATAAAGATCTTCCAAGACATAGGCGTCCAATACATCCTGGCGGAAAGTGCGATGGAAGCGTTCAATGTATACGTTCTGCATGGGGGCGTCCCGGCTGGATATATTGAATGATGATACCGTGTTGAGCGCACCAATTCACGAAAATGGAGCAGGGGAATGCTGGACCGTTATCAACGCGAATCTTAGCAGGCTTTCCGTACTCGCGAAGCGCCCTTTCCAACATTCGGACTACCGCATGGCTTGGGAAGCTGAAGTCTGCTTCAATCATCAGTGCTTGTCGATTGTAATCGTCAATCACATTGAATACCCTGAACCGACGTTTATTCATCAGGGAATCGTGCATGAAATCCATCGACCAGCAAAGGTTACGACCCATCGGTACTACCTGTGATTGTTTCTCGCGTTTGGGTACTCTTCATTTAATGCGTATTCTGTGCTTGAGGCCCATGGCTAAGTACACCCTGCGGACTCGTTTATAGTTCCATTCAATACCCTCAGAGCGGATGCGTTCGTAGCGCTTGTCCTGGCCGGCTTTGTACTCTTTTAGGGCTTGTACGATCTGGCTTTCTGTGAATCGGGTTGTTTTCACGGGCCGATTAAAGGTATTGTTTTTCCTTTTTTAATCAGGCTGATTTTGGGGGAGCTTACACGGTTGCTTGTCTCTAATTTTTGGCCATTAGGTTTTAAAGATGATTTTAGTTTTTTTACACTGGATAAGCCGTTACTAATTTTGGTACTTGTTTTCCAGTCTCAACTATCCAAACGGTCACTATACATGGATTTCTTTTGTCTGGAGTTTTGATTTCACACTTCAATTCATATTTAATTCCATATTCTGTAGCTACTTCTTTTTCAATTTCTCTCTCAAAGGAATGTTGAATTTGTGAACCTTTAAATATTTTAATGCCTTCTATATCAAAACCGAAACCTTTGAAAAAGGCTGCTTTGTGCTTCCCTATTTGGTGAATGTCGCTTAGCAAGTAGTCCGTAATTTTGTTGTCTGCAACAAAAGAAAGGTTGTTGTTTGGTATCTTCATCTTACTGCTTTTCGTCAATTTGATTACCCGTTACCGTTTCTACTATACTTGAATTATCGACAATAAATTCAA
>RFSG01000113.1 GCA_009924095.1 Sphingobacteriia bacterium | reverse complement strand
CTTCACGAACGATGGCTTGTGCAAGAACAGTAGCGGTAGTAGTTCCATCGCCAGCAACATCGGCTGTTTTAGAAGCTACTTCTTTTACCATTTGGGCACCCATGTTTTCGATAGGGTCTTTTAAATCTATTTCTTTGGCAACTGATACGCCGTCTTTGGTTACGGTTGGAGCGCCATATTTTTTATCAATTACTACATTACGACCTTTAGGGCCTAAAGTAACTTTTACTGCATTTGCCAATGCATCCACGCCTTTTTTAAGCTTTTCGCGGGCGGTGGAATCAAATTCTATCAACTTTGCCATAACTGTATGGATTGAATAATGTTAAGGTTAAATAAAAAAATTAAACGATAGCGTAAATATCAGATTCACGCATAATTAGGAAATCCTTTCCTTCGATTTGGATTTCAGTGCCGGAATACTTTCCGTACAAAATGGAATCTCCAACTTTAACTGTAAGCGGCTCATCCTTTTTTCCCGGGCCTGCAGCCACTACGGTTCCACGTTGAGGTTTTTCTTTGGCAGTATCTGGAATAATAATTCCGGATGCTGTTTTTTCTTCTGCAGGAGCCGCTTCAACTACGACTCGATCAGCTAATGGTGTGATTTTCAGTGACATGTTTGTTTTTCCTCCTTTGGAAAATGTGTTAATTTTCCGCCACCTTATCGAAAGGTATGCCACTATAGGATTGGCGTCAGATTGTCACAAATCCTGTCAACCCCCTCCCCTTCTATTGACATAAATTCTTTTCTCCCCCTAAATATTTCTTCAAAACCTGACAAAAAAGCAAAAGCAATTTCTCCTTTACGGCTTCCCCTTCTTCCCTCCCCACGCAACAGAAACTTCCCAATATTTGCTAAGTTTGTCAACATGCCAAATGCTACCCTTATTCGCTTAACCAATCTTTCGTGGCTCCTATTAATTGTAGGATGTGGAATTTGGGCGTCAGAACGAGTAGCATTTAGCGATAGTGCCTATTATTTATTTCAAATGACCCAAAATCAAACTTGGGCATTAGAACTCCATAGATATAGTGCTTTTATTCCACAAACCCCGGCTTTACTCGCGATATGGGCTGAGTTGCCCTTGATATGGGTAGTTCAGGCTTTCTCTTTGGGATACATTTTATTATTTGTCTCCATTTACTACATCATTACCTATTACTACAAATGCCCAGAAGCTGGCATGACGTTGTTATTGGCCTTTGTGTTATTTATTCAAAAAAGTTTTTTTCACACAGTTACCGAAACCCATCAAGCAATTGCTTATGCTTTAGGCTTGTATGCTGCCTTAGGATATACCCGAAACAAAGCCCCTTGGAAACTTATTGCCATTGCTTCGATCTGGATATTATTAGGATTTTTTAGTCACCCGGTATCCTTGTTTTTAAATGTTTTTGTGATTGCTTGGAGAACCCATGATACCCGTTCCTGGAAAAAAGTTTGGCCTTGGCTATTAATCGCATCCCTAGGGATTATGTATGGATTAAAAGTGATGTTCACCGATTCCAATAGTTATGAAGGTAATTTATTCGATCAAATAAAATCAGCACCTGCACTTCTTCCCAAGTTATTTTCTTTGCCTATGATATCATTTGTCAAAGACAACCTAATTGGCTTTTATGCTTGGTATTTATTTATCGCTGCAGCCGTATTGTTTTGTTGGCTTTGGAAGAAAGATTTTTATTCTATCCTGGCTTGTTTTGGAGCGGGGTTAATCTTTTTGATTGTTTCCTTAATTACCTATAATCAAGGAAATTCTCCGATTATGTTAGAAAAAAATTTTATGCCATATGCTTTATTTCTAGGATTACCTTTTATCAAAGAATGTTTAATTAGGGAGGATAGTATCTTTCCGAAAAGTCTTCGATATCAACTTTGGGGAGTATTAATTTTCGCCGGATTTACCGGATTATATTCTACCGCACAATGGGCATCCAGCCGAACCCATTGGATTGACAATATGCTTACTCAAGCCCATGCACGCGGAACAGAACAACATTATATTATTGAACGTAAACAATTACCCGCTGAGATTATTCATGTAGATTGGGCATTAGCGCCTGAAACACTTATTTTAAGTAGTTTAAAATATGGACCCGAAGGAGTAATTACTTTTTTTCGGGTGGATTCATTTGCTTCTCCCCCAACGGATTTAAGCGTTACCGATTTGTATATGAGCACAGATTTTTGGTTAATCTGGAATGCTTATACCCTAAATCAAAATTATTTCAAATTTAGAGCGGGGCATTATATTCCCTGGAAAGATAAACTTTGATATAATATTTTTATTTATATATTTTTTTAGAAAATAGATTATATACGAGAATACAATAAATAGCTCGGAAGGCATCTCTCCATCCTATCTTTTTTCCTTCGGCATATGTACGTCCGTAATAAGAAATTCCTACTTCATAAATTCGGATATCTTTTACTCTGGCAATTTTAGCCGTTACTTCGGGTTCAAATCCAAATCGTTTTTCTTTTAAATCTATTTTTTGAATTAAATCGGTTCGAAATAATTTATAACAGGTTTCCATATCTGTTAAATTCAGATCGGTAAACATATTCGATAAAAACGTAAGAAATTTATTTCCGATGGAATGCCAGAAGAATAAAATTCTATGTGGATTTCCCCCCATAAAACGGGAGCCATACACCACATCTGCAAAGCCTTCCAACACAGGTTTTAATAAATCATTATATTCTCTGGGGTCATATTCTAAATCTGCATCCTGAATAATTAAATATTCTCCAGTTGCATGTTCAATTCCGGTATGCAAGGCAGCACCTTTTCCCTTATTTACTTCATGTGAAATAAATCGAAGGGGTAACCCTGGATTTTCTTGGCAATATTTTTCTACTGCTTCAACCGTATTGTCCTTAGAACAATCATTCACCACGATAATTTCTTTTTCTATCCCCTGAACCAACTCCATATCTCTGATTTTATTCAGGATTTTATGAATGGTTCTGCCCTCATTATAAGCGGGTATGACAATAGATAATTTTCGAACAATCATATCAGTGGGAAGTAACTTTATCGGCAAAAATAAGAGGGTTTCCGGACTTCTATCTTAAATCCCCCTAAACTCTACCCCAACCCCCTACCCAATCCAAACAGATAAAATGTATTTTTACCTATTAATAAACTATTTATGGACACCCCAGCCCTCTTTCAAGCGTATCGAGAAAAAATGAATAAAAGAATTTTGGAATCCCCTAGTAAGGTTTTCAAAAGATTTTATGCACTTGATCATCAAACCTATGAAGCAGGAGAACTCAATGCCAAGACCAAAGAATTGATTGGATTATCTGCTTCCTTAGTTTTAAGATGTGATGATTGTGTGAAGTACCATATTGGGCAGGCACTGAATGTGGGGGCAACCCCAGGTGAACTCATTGAAGTATTTGAAATCAGCACTGTAGTTGGCGGTTCCATCGTGATTCCCCATTTACGCAGAGCAATGGAATATATGGACCTATGTATGGAACAGGCATAACATTTGCCTGCAAAAAATTTATGAAAAATTGGTTACTCATCCTCCTGATTCCTCTACTCCTGATTTCTTGCACAGGGGCATCTCATTTTACGCGCAAAGGAGATAAATCGCAAGCAGCAGGCAGACCCGGAGAAGCTAGTTTTCAATATATTCAAGCCCTGCGTCGTAAGCCCGGACATATAAAAGCAATCGCTGGTTTACAAGTTTCAGGTCAAGAACAATTAAATCGTTTACTCGATAATTTTTTTGCTTTTCATAATGAGGATAAATTAAAAGAAGGATTATATGCTTTTAAAGAAGCTGATGGATTTTATCAAGAAGTATCGTCCGTAAAAGTTGATCTTCGTTTCCCTGGGTATTATCGGGAATATTTTGAAGAAGATAAAACTCAATTTTTATCCGAAACCTATGAAACCGGAATGAAAGCGTTTCAAAATCGTGAATATAAATCTGCAGAAAATTTATTTGATGAAATAAAAAAATGGGACCCGAATTATAAAGATGTAAGTCAACTTAGAAATCAAGCGGAAATTATTCCCTTATATGAAGAAGCATTATTGGATTATGATAACGAATTTTATAAAACAGCGCATCGAAAATTTCAAAGAATTATTAGCTTGGATCCCCGATATAAAGAAGCGGGTTTATATTTAAGTGAGTCACTGAAAAGAGGAACCTTTACCATTGCGTTTACTCCCTTTGAGCAAATCGTAGCGGTTCCAAGTTTAGCGCAAACCCTAAATGCACAGGTATTAGCTGAATTATCCAAATCTAAAAACCCTTTTTTACAAATTGTAGATAGAAGCAATTTGCAACAAATTTTAACCGAACAAAAAATAGCTTTAACCAACTCTACCGATTATGTTAAGGTGGGTGAAATTATTGGTGCAAAAGCTTTATTAATCGGTAAGATATTGGAATACCAATATACCGGAGGTAAAGTAACAGGAACGGCAAGAACCGGATATGAAGCTTTTCAGGATTCTGCAAAAAATTCCCAAACCGGATTAATGGAAGCAGTCACCCGTTATAAAAAAGTTTATTATCAGGAATATCAAGGTAAATCCGTAATTCATTGCAAAGTTCAATACCAATTAATATCTACTAGAGATGGAAGTATTTTAGCCTCGGATGTATTTACCAAAGATTTGCAAGATCAGGTGAATTATATTGAGTATCCCGGAAATATAAATATGTTAGTGCCTGGTACTTGGCAACAATTGAAATTTAATCAAGCCAACGACCGGGTATTAGACACCCCACAAAATCGAAATGAAATTAAAAGGTTAGCCTCAGCACGCAGAGATTTAAAAGTGGAAAATCAATTACGATCTGAAACGGTTCAGGAATTAGGACAAAAAGTATCCCGTGGCATTCTGGAGTATGAAGCTACCCTAAAATGAAATTTATTATTTTAATTGGATTAACATTAGGGCTGATTGCCTGTGGGTCTTCGCGTAAAATCGAAAAAGAAACCCCTGTGGATCCGCGTCCCGAATGGGTAAAGGAACGACCTATTATTCCGGGTGAATATACCGGCATAGGCATGAGTAATAAATCCTATGGAGCCGATTTTCGAGAAAGTGCTCGCAAAAATTCATTGGCAGATTTGTCCTCTCAAATTGAAGTACAGATATCCGTTAACTCCTTGTTGTATACCCTGAGTTCCGATACTAAATATCAGCAAGACTTTCGCAGTCTTAATAAAACCACCACCAATCTTCAATTAGAAGGATATGAATTGGTGGACACCTGGGAAAATGATACTGAATATTGGATGTATTACAGACTGCCTATTTCAGTATATCAGGAACAAAGAAGAAAAAAAATACAGGCAGCGCGGGAGCAAGGATTAGATCTGTTAAAGAAAGGAGATGAAATTAGCAGAAGTGGCGCTGTTCCTGCTGCAGTAGGATATTATATTAAAGCGCTTGAACAATTAAAGCCCTTTGCCAATGAGGCGATTCAAGCCGATTATGAAGGCAAAACGATTTATTTGGGAAATGAAATTCTAAAGTCTTTAAATGAATCCTTACGGAATTTAACGTTTACCGTTACTCCTGCAGAAGTGTCGTTAATGACAGCACAAAAGATTGATCAGGAAATTTCGATTGAGGTGAGATTAAACAGTGGTGGATTTCCCCCTGTATCTGGACTTCCCCTTTCGGTGGGCTTTACCAAAGGAGGAGGTAATTTAACCGGCACCCCTATCACCGATCCGGAAGGAAAATGTAAAATTCGATTGACCGAATTAAAGTCATTTGAATCGGCACAAGAAATTATGGTTCGCCCAGATGTTGAGAAATTAATTGTTACCCAACCTGCCTATAAACAATGGCAAAATTTAGTAGATAGTCGGCAATTGTCTTCCAGAAGTATTTTGTTAAAAGTGGTTACTCCGATGGTGTTTGTTAAAACCTCTGAAACCAACTTAGAACAACCTCTTACCGTTCCCAGAATGTCGAGATTTATTCAACAAGAATTGGGTAAACAGGGCGTTCGATTTACGGAAGATTTAAGTGCTGCTGATTATGTATTATCGGTTACCGCCCAAACCAAAACGTTGGGAGAATTTAATGGGATGTATTCCGCAGCGTTAAATGCAGAAATACGATTAACCGATCCTCGTACACAACAAGATATGGGAACAGTGATTATTCCGGAAGTGCGGGGCGTGCAATTGACGTATCCTCGCGCGGGTGAAGATGCTTACTTTAAAGCGGAAAGTGAAATCCGCAGAAGAGTCTTGCCTGTATTAGCCAAAGGGTTATTAGGGAAATAGATTAAAGTAAAAATTATTAGGTATATTATTTTACTATTTTTTTATACTAATTACGAAAATTATTTGCGTTTAAGTCAATAGAATTCCTGAGTGTCATCCCTTTGAGATTTGTAATTATTGGGGTTAAGAAAATAAACAGTGTATTACTTGTAAATGGAAAAATGCCCTCACCAGCATTTTGTCATTTAATTCCAAAAAATGAACGAATCAGTTGAGCTCAGCGATATAACTTTTGCCTATATCTTTGTAAGTATGGACTTAAGTTATATTTTAAATCATTTAGGAGAAGATCGGGAAGCTTATTTTAATTCGGTTAGCCCTCCGGTGTTTGAATCCAGCAATTTTGCTTTTGCCTCGGTAGCCGAGATGCGTAAGCATCTAAAAGACGAAATGGACTATCCCTTTTATACCCGAGGACATAATCCTACGGTAGCAATTTTAAGAAAAAAATTAGCTGCCTTAGAAGAGATGGAAGAATGCCTGGTATTTGGCTCTGGGAGTGCAGCGGTTGCCGCAGCAGTTCTTTCATCCGTGCAACAAGGAGATCATATTGTTAGCGTTAAAAATCCTTATAGCTGGACTGGAAAACTCATGAGCCGATATTTAAGTCGTTTTGGGGTTACCGTTACTTATGTAGAAGGAACAGATCCATTAGATTTTTCTACTGCGATGCAACCCAATACCCGTTTGTTTTATTTAGAAAGTCCGAATTCCTTCACCTTTGCTTTGCAAGATATAGTCGCTATTACTGATATCGCACGATCAAAAGGCATCACCACTATTTTGGATAATAGTTTTTCCTCTCCCTTATTACAAACCTCAGGTAAATTAGGGGTTGACATAGTGGTACATTCCGGGACCAAATATTTAAATGGGCATAGTGATGTAATTGCCGGGGTATTGTGTACGGACCGAAAAAGGGCAGAACATATTTTTGAAACCGAGTTTATGAATATTGGAGCGATCTTATCTCCCCATAATGCTTGGTTGATGTTACGTGGATTAAGAACTTTACCCATTCGGTTAAAACAATCTGCAGAAACTACGGCTTATATATTAAGTCAATTAGAAACCCATCCCCGAGTTGAGAAGATTTGGTATCCGCATCATCCCTCTCATCCACAATATGAATTAGCCCAAAAACAAATGAAAGGTTCGGGAGGGCAGTTTTCGATTTCACTTCGGGTAGAGGGGCCGGAAGAAATTGATAAATTTTGTGATCAATTGCAGTATTATTTATTGGCTTGTTCTTGGGGTGGATATGAGTCATTGGTATTTCCGGTAGCCGGATTATCTGGAACTGCCAATTATAAGGAGAGTCCACATCCTTGGAATTTAATTCGTTTTTATGTTGGTCTAGAAGAACCTGAGGTATTGTGGAAGGATTTAAAACAAGCGTTAGATAATATCTAAAGTATATTATATTTTTATTTACAAAAAAAAATCCGGAGCTATTACTCTCCGGATTTATTATAAACTTCGTTATTATATTACTCCACCATCATCTTCACATATTGACGGCTACCTTCATGTACTGTTTCGATTACATATTGACCCTGGCTTAGTACCTGACCA
>RFSG01000112.1 GCA_009924095.1 Sphingobacteriia bacterium | reverse complement strand
CACTACCTTCTGAGAAATAAATTAAAGATAAATTCCAATTAGATAAAACCTTTTTAATAATATCAGGAGTAGATTTAGGTTTTTCCGGTGGAGGAATATTTTTTTTAGGAACAATAATAGATTTACCCTGAAAATTAGAAATACTCCCTGCAGCATCCGATGGGCTTTCATCCCGATAATCCGGAACTCCATCTCCATCTGAATCTGGGGGTACTCCATTTTCATCTACTTCTAATCCCGTTGCAGAAAAAGGATCTTTGTCTCGTGTATCTGGAACCCCATCTCCATCTGTATCTAAGGACTTTCCGGTTGCATCCACCAATTCCCCAAATGGTGTATTACCATCTTGATCTAAATAATCAGGCACTCCATCTTGATCAATATCTTTGGTTACATATTGTAATACTTCTTTTTTAAGTGCTTGTAATAAATCATCCTGAGTCTTGGGCGATTTTAATAAATGCCAGGTAAAGCTTAATCCTAAATAACTATAACTATCATTCCCCGATTGTAAACTTGCATATCCATCTAATATATCCGTATTGACATATCTATAACTAAAAATAAATCCAATTTCAGCTTGTGGTTTAATTCTGTACCCTAATTTTAGTCCTGTCGCTAATAATAAATCACTTGTGGGGTCAATAATTCTTTGTACACTATTCCGCGTTAAATTGGTTTTAAAAAAACAAAATCCAGGACCTGCAAAAGCATATAAATGCAATTTTCGGGGTTTATAAAAATAATTCGGAAAAGTGCGGGTAATATCTAAAACCAAATTTAAACTTAGCTCTGAACCTTTGGTGGTGAATTCATAGCCAGTACCCGATATTTTAAAAGGTAATCTATATCCTTCCAGAGATAAAGCAAACAAAGGACTTAAATGATACGCTGCCTGAAGCCCCAATCCTGCTTGAAAACCCGTGGACAAGGGATTTAAAGAACCTTGATTTAAATCTCCCATGTATCCCATATTTCCTCCGGTTAAGGTAAATGACCATCTAGGCAAAGGCGGAATACGGGTGTCTGCAGGTAAAGTATCGGTAGGGGAATATTGATACCAGGCATAACTTTCCGGATCTTCAACAGTTGAAGTAGAAGGGTCTGGAACAGTAGTTTCAGCAGGAGGTTCCGGCGTTTCTTGTTGACCCCAAACGGGAGCAATTCCGATTACCCAACAGGTAATAAAAATTACAATTAGTTTAGTAAAGATGGGGAAGGCCGAAAAATATACCATCGTAAACAAAGGTAATTACCCCATCTTGTAATAAATAATAATATTCAACTATTCCTTAAGTCCGTAATTAAAAATATTTAAAAGGGAAGATCCCCATTATCATCATTGGTCTCAAAAGGAACCGCTCCTCCACCCGTGGTAGGTGCTTGTTCTGCCCAACTTCCCGGCGCTATGGTTTGACTAGGGGTATTGCCTAATCGAGATATTTTCCAAGCACCCAAGGTATTGAAAAATTTAATTTCTCCCTGCGGATTTCTCCACTCTCTTCCCCGCAAATTAAATTGTATGTCCACTTGCTCCCCTTCTTGATATCCGTCTAATAAAGAACAATTGTCTTGGGTGAATTCAAATACTACATATTGAGGATATTGTGGATTATCCGCTATCTCTAATACAAATTCTCTTTTCTGAAATGTGTCTTTTATTTTTTGGGTCTGAAATACCTTATACAGTTTACCGGTGATTTGCATGATGGAAATTAAAGGGTTTAAAAAACAAAATTAAGGATTCTATTTGAGGTGTAATATTATTCCTCCAAATTCAAGGGTACAATTTCTCCATTTTCGGTTACTTGTTTGATACTTAATTCTGCAGTATCTAAATAAGCAGTACATTCTGTTAATAAAATCCTCGCTTCCTGGTAAGCTGCTAAACTTTCTTCCAAGGATAATTGTCCGGATTGTAAAGAAGTGGTGAGCTCTCTTATTTTTTGAAGTTTTCCCTCAAATGTTTCTATTTTATTTGATTTTTTCATGAGATTCAGGATGTATTTTAAGAATTTCAGCGTCTAATGATCCAGAGGCTAAATAAATGGATAGTTGGTCTCCGGAATTTAAAGTTTCGGTTGAGGTGATTTTTTTTCCAGATTTTAATACAATAGAATATCCTCTTTCCAAAACTGTTCGAATATCTAATTCTTCCAGTCGGGTTCCATAAATTAATAAGGTATGTTTTGCTTGTAAAATAACCCTTTCTATGGACTGGTTTAATTTATCACTCAAGTCATCTAATCTTTGTCTTCTGTATTCGGTGAATTGAAGAAGTTGATGGGTTAATTGTTGGGATAAATTGGATAACTCTCGGTAAAGATCCGATTGATTGGGAGTACATACCTCAGCAGCAGCAGTGGGGGTGGCAGCGCGTAAGTCTGCAACAAAATCTAATAAAGTAAAATCAGTTTCATGTCCTACTGCGGAAATTAATGGAATGGGACAATTAAATACTTCACGAATAAGGGATTCTTCATTAAATGACCAAAGGTCTTCTAATGATCCGCCTCCACGACCCATAATTATTACCTCAGGTTTTACTTGAGTAGTCATGATTTCAAGTGCTTTTAATAAAGAGGGTAATGCCTCTTTTCCTTGCACCTGAGCAGGGATTAAAATTAATTCAGTGGCAGGCCATCGTCTGCGCAACGTATGTAAAATATCCCGAATTACTGCACCCGTTGGAGAAGTTATTACCCCAATTTTTAAAGGAAATTCGGGAATTGCTTTTTTATGAAATGGATCAAATAATCCTTCGGCTTGTAAGCGATTTCTAAGGATTAAAAATTGTTGATGCAAATCCCCTTCCCCAGAGGGCATCATGGCACTTAATACCAATTGATAACTCCCGCGGGGTGGATAAACTGAAATACTGCCTGTTGCTTCTACTTCATCCCCATGTCGGGGAACATACCCCCTTGTTCCCTTTTGTGCCGATCGAAACATCACACAACTCACTTGGCTTTCTGAATCTTTTAAAGAAAAATACCAATGCCCGGAAGAATGTAAAGTGAGATTAGAAATTTCTCCTCGCAACCGAACTTGTTGCAATTGATCATCCCCTTCTAAACGATGCCGAACATATTGGGTAAATTCAGAAACACTCCACAAATTTTTCATGCCGTCATATCTTTTCCCACCTGAATTAACTCCTGACGATATAAGGAAAATATGGAGGACTTAGAAACAAATCCCAAATATTTATCTCCTTCCATTACGGGCAGATTCCAGGCTTTTGTGTCTTCAAATTTTTTCATCACAATTTCCATCGAATCACCTTTTTGAATTAGGATTGGAGGTTCTTGCATTAAATCTTCTACTAAAGTAGTATCATACACTTCCGGTGAAAACATAATTTGTCGAATATCATTTAATATAATTACACCCAACAAATTATGATTGGAATTAATTACCGGAAATATATTTCGCTTGGATTGAGAAATAATTTTAATTAAATCTCTTAAGGTAGCGTTTGCGGGCACTGGTGGTAAATCAGTTTCCAGAATGGTATCTAATTGTAAATGGCTTAATATTTCTTTGTCCTTATTTCCTCGAATAAATTCCCCTTTTAAGATTAAATCCCGGGTATGTAATGAATAAGGTTCGAAATAAGTTTTACAAATATAAGCAGTGACACATACTAACATCAAGGGTAAAATTAAACTGTATCCATCTGTGATTTCTGCAATCAGGAACATTCCCGTTAAGGGGGCATGCATAACTCCGGATAATACGCCTGCCATTCCGATTAAAGTGAAATTGGTTTCACTAATTATTCCCACCCATCCCGATTGATTTAATAATCTGGCAAAGGCACTTCCGGTTAATCCGCCTACAATCATCGAAGGGGCAAATGTTCCTCCTGCCCCTCCAGCACCAATGGTTAAGGACATAGTAACTACTTTTATTAATGCCAAAGCTAATAAATACAACCAAAGCCAAGAGGATAATCCTGGAAGAGTGGATAGAAAACTTTTATCAGTTAAGGCTTGTGCATTTCCTTCCAATATTTTTCGGATACCAATATATCCTTCTCCCAATAAAGGAGGAAATAAAAATAATAAGGCTCCTAAAATAATTCCCCCCAAAGTAGCTCGAAAATAAATGGAGGGTAATTTTTTTAAATTATTTTCTATTAATCTTGTGGTTCGGGTAAAATAAACAGAAATTAATCCTAATAATAATCCAAGAACAATAAATAAGGGTACATCTTTTAAATGATATTCTTCGGTATATGGATAAGAAAATACTCCAATATCTCCACTAATTCCTTTAGATAAAAAAGAAGCGGTAACTCCAGAAATTAATACAGGAATAAAAGAAGTGAGGGTAAATTCAGGTAATATTACTTCCAGCGCAAATAACACTCCAGCAACGGGAGAATCAAACACTGCTGCAATTCCTGCAGCGGTACCACAACCAATAAATAATATCCGTTTTTTTTCATCCATTCGAAACCAACGCGTTAGGTTGGAACCAATGGCAGAACCAGTAACTACAATAGGGGCCTCCAATCCAGTAGATCCTCCAAACCCAACGGTAATGGCAGCGGTAATTAATCGGCTATACATTTTTACCCGAGATAATATTCCCCCTTTTTGGGCGATTGAATATAATACACTACTTACCCCATGCCCTACGGGTTCTTTAAATACATTCTTCGATAAAAAAACAGTAATTAAAATGCCTATTAAGGGAAGAAATGCATATACCCAAGCTGGCGCTTGATCGGGTAATAAAGATTCAACCGTATGTACTAAACTCTTTAAAATGATGGCCGCAACACCTGCAAAAATACCCACCAATATGGCCATCAGAATTATAAAATTCTTGGGCGTAAAATAATGGGTCCGTATCCAGAATAAACGACTTCTTATCGTTGCAGTAAAAGACATTTATTTAAATCTATCTGAAAATAAGTTTAAGAAAAAGAATTAAAACAAAAATCAGGAGTAAAAAAAAGGCCCATTAAGGGCCTATATTGAAATGGTATTTTTAGAATCAATGTCTTACTACAAATTTACGGGTAGAGACAGTTTTATTATTTACAACTAAACTGTATAAATACATTCCATCCCCTAATTCATCGGTATCAATAATTAAAGTTCCTTGACGATTCGGTAATTCTATTTTACGAATTTCATTTCCTAAGAAACTATAAACTTTAATTAAGGCTTCACGAGCAGCACTTCCTAATTCATAATCAATTTTAGTGATGGTTTGACTAGGGTTCGGATAGGCAGCAGAAATTTCGTGAGTATTTGGAGATAATAAACGATCAGCAGAGGTAGGAGTGGTTACATTAAAAGTAAAGGTCTGAACTGCAGTATCAGTAGGATTATTAGTGTCGTAAAATTTGTAAGTACAAGTACTGGTACCGGTGTTATTATTGGCCATTAAATACAAAATAAATTTTGTGCTGGTAGCTCCAGCTGCGATCGTGTCGGTTCCAGAACTGATAGAAACATTGGGAGAATAGCACTGATCCCAACAGAAATAATTAGCATGACCTGATGCCATTGTACTCGAAATTCTTTCAGCTTTTACATATTTCGTATTAGAGCCCGTGTTTTTGAGATCCATATGAGCACTCAACGAGGCATTGTAATCCCCATTAACAGTGGCTGTGGCATTCAATACTTGTAGGCTTTGTGCCATGATACTTGTAGTGATTCCCCAAAAGAGCAAAGCAAGTGTTAGGTTTTTCATCGCAATATATTTAATCCAGGTTGAAATTGGATGTAGGTCAAAGATAACAAAGACCTATTGGATAAACAAATACATTTCCACTAAACTTTGTATTCAATAGATTTATTTGGACGGTGAATGGATCCCATGGTTTGGAATCAAAATAATTTGCTTGAAGAAATATTCATTTTGAGTGAAATTTGGATTATTTAAAAATGTGCTTAATTTTGAACATTATCCCTCCACAAATTTACTGAGGGACCACTATCTTGTTTTCCCACTTAACCACTTCTTTACGGCGATGATGAAAAAACTCCTTACTGCTATCTCCCTCTTTTCTCTGATTATGGTTGCTCAGGCACAAAACATATTTACAGAGAATTTTAACAGCACTACCGGTCAGGCATTGCCGACAGGTTGGACTCAATTTAATGGCGACAACCTAACCCCTAATTCCAATCTAAGTGCCTACAGCTTTGGTACCAATGCATGGGTTTCTTATGCAGGATCCTGGGGGCAAACCTCTACTAATCGTATGGTAGTGAGTACCTCTTGGTATAATCCTGTAGGTGCAGCCAATGACTGGTTGATTTCTAAATCTATCACGCTTACTGCAAACAACGTTTTATCATGGAAAGCGAAAGCTCCAGATGCTCAAAATCGCGATGGTTATACAGTAAAAATCTCTACCACCAACAATAGTCCTATAAGTTTCACTACCACCTTAAAAACGGTTTCTCAGGAAGCAACCAGCTGGACTACCCAATATGTTGACCTTTCTTCTTATGCCGGACAAACTGTTTATATTGCCTGGACTAATAACTCTAATGATAAATTTGTGTTAGGGGTTGATGATGTATCCATCGATGTTTATCCAAGTAATGATGCAAAACTTTCAACACTTGCCCCTGCAAGTACTGCTCCTGCTGCTTATGTGGCTTCCGGAAGTACAGTTTCTTTCACAGGAACACTTACTAACATGGGACTAACTCCTATCACTACTCTTACCTTAAAATATAGCAATGGTACCTCCACCGTTAGTGATGTAAAAACTGGATTAAATATTGCCCCTTTTGCAACTTATAATTATACCCATGCAACTCCCTATACAGTTACTGCTGGAGCGCACAACATGAAAGTGTGGGTAGAACTTACTGGAGATAACGTTCATACCAATGATACCTTAACTACTAAAGTAAATGGATATTCATTCGCACCTACACACAATGTGGTTTTAGAAGAAGGTACTGGTACTTGGTGTGGATGGTGCCCAGAGGTGCTGTTTATATGGATTCTATTGCCAAAGTAAAAACCGATGTTGTGGTAATTGCGGTTCACAATGCTGACCCAATGACCGTTACTGCTTATGATGCAGGAGTAGGAACCTTTATTTCTGGTTATCCTTCCATGTTAGTAGATCGTTTGGTAGATGCCGATCCTTCCGCTGCCTTCACTGAATACACTGATAAAAAACCAAACTTTGCTTTTGCTGACCTGGCAATTACTGCTACCTACGATCCCGCAACTGATTCTATAACCGTTCCAGTTGCTGCTCATTTCGGAATCGCCTTAAATGGTGATTATCGCTTGGCTTTAGTGATCACAGAGGATAGCGTTACGGGTACAGGTTCTACTTGGAATCAATCCAATTACTATAGCAGTACTTCTCAAAATTTACCACTTGTAGGTGCGGGTCTTAACTGGCAAGCGCAACCAAACCCAGTGCCTGCTTCCTTAATGGAATATAATCACGTAGCTCGTGATATTTATGGAGGATTTACAGGTCAGGCTGGTAGTCTTCCAGGTACCATTGCTGACGGAAGTACTCAAAATTATACCTTCAAAATTTCTTTGGCTGGTAAAACTTGGGATGTAAATCATTTGGAAGCAGCTGTATTATTAATTAATGCTACCACTGGTATCGTTCATAATGGAGTGCAAATTCCAGTAAGTATGGTAAGTCGTAACGAAAACTTGTTGATGGGTATTGATAATTTCTACATCGCACCAAATCCAGTGAAAGAATCTATCAACTTAAACTTTAACTTGGCAAATGCTACCAGCATGAAAGTTACCGTAACGGATTTAATGGGTAAAGTATTTACCACTCAATCTCAGGATATGTTATCTGCTGGAATGAATCAAGTATCTGTAGATGCTTCTCGTTTATCTTCTGGTGTGTATATCGTTACCTTAGAAACTGAAAAAGGATCTACCTCTTTACGTTTCTTAAAATAATTTCAAGTTAATTTTATCAAAAGAGCCGGCAATTTGTCGGCTCTTTTTTTTATTTATTCCG
>RFSG01000111.1 GCA_009924095.1 Sphingobacteriia bacterium | reverse complement strand
TATCTGGATATCCAGATAAATAATAAGCTTTTGCAAGCCACACTTTGGTTTCGGGCACCAAATCACTTTTCGGAAAAGCGGCAATTAAATATTCAAAATTAAGAATTGCAGTTGCGGAGTTATGTTTATAAAAATTACATTTTCCATTTAAATAACGGCAATCATCAATCCATTTTCCATACGGATGGCGATAAATTACGACATCACACTTTTTAATCGCTTCGTCAAATAGACCAGAAGCAGTTGAATTAGGATCTGTTTCCCAAGCGAAGATGGGCATCCAATCATCTTGTGTGATGGTAAATTTCTTTTCTGTTTCCCGCGCTCCTTCTCGAAACTTTACATTTCCATTATAATATCCATTAAAATAAGAAAGGAAGCTATGCCAGTTGCGAGCCAAAAACGACTTACGGTGCTTCCCGCAACCCGATAGAAGTGCAGCTAAGAGTAATGCACCTACAGAAATATGTATAATTTTACGTAGCACCCGGAAGATAACGCCAGGTTTAGCCTGGGTATTTTCCTCAAAAATAGAAAACCCTACGGATGCGTGAACGAATAAGATTGTGGAGAGCTCGAATGGGCGTCCCCTATAAAGTTATAATTATGGAGGAAGAGTCCTTGTTAGGGGCTGGAACTTTTCGATATACCTTAGGCAAATTGTGGCTTGGGGTGGGTTTATTGTGCTTTTTTTTGATTTTTGTAACGGGTGTTGCCATTTTTTATACCCCTTTTATTCGGGAAAAAATTCCGGGCTATACCCGTCCAGATGATTATGAAAAACAAGAAGAATTGTTGGGAAAGCTGGAAGAAATGGAACAAGCAATTGCCCAACGAGATTCTTTTTTAGCTTCCTTACAAAGGATGTCGGGGTCTCAACCGGTAAATACTGAATCTCCTAATTTAACCATGAATGCTGACGCTGAAGAAATGCAAGCGTATCAAATGGATGGGGAAAATGAGGAAACTCATGAAAACCCTGTTGGATCTTCCCAAGTGACAAGTGCTGTACAAAGGGAAACTAGGGGTTATCCATTGATACACATTGCTTACAACAAAAATCAAGAAAGTTATCTACCTGGAAAGTTAAATTTGATTCCTCCAGTAGATGGATATGTAACTTCAGAATGGCAACCTAATAACCGGCATTATGGAATTGACTTAGCTTCTGGTAAAAATGCATTGGTAAAAGCTGTTGCCGAAGGAACTGTAATTTGTGCTGATTATTCCGATCAAAATGGATATGTAATCGGAATACAACATTTCCCCGGGTTAATTACTTTTTATAAGCACAATCAATTGCTGTTTAAAAAAACAGGTAGCCGAGTGTATGCAGGTGAAGCCATTGCCATCATTGGGAATTCAGGGGAAAATTCTTCCGGACCTCATTTACATTTTGAAATGTGGTATCATGGCCAGCCCCTGAATCCGATTCAATATTTCCCCTTACTGTAAAAAAATAGTTTGTTAAGTATGAAAGAAAAAGATAAAGAACGCCGACAAGAGGCCAGCACCGAAAATGTACTCAACATTATTGGGAAGGGTACCACGATTCATGGAAATGTATTAGCTGCAGGGGATATGCGTGTAGAAGGATTAATCAAGGGGACGGTAGTATGTAAATCGAAGCTGGTTTTAAGTAGCCACGGATGTATTGAAGGAAATGTAGATGCAGGACAAGCAAACGTATCCGGTGAAATTCGAGGAAGCTTAATCGCCCGTCAGTTATTACATATTCAAGAAACAGGAAGGATTATGGGAGATGTGGTAACAGAAAAACTGATTGTGCAATTAGGTGCTTTCTTTTCAGGCAATTGTCGCATGGATTCTGTGGAAGTGAAGGATAAGATTGAACAACAGGAAAAGATTAAAGAAAAAACAATCGCTACAGTTGAAATTCTACCCGTTGGAAAAACTGAATTGCCAAACGTTGAAAATGGAGAAGGTTCTTGGGTAACCTCAGAACCTGCGGGCTATGAACCTACCTAATCCTGACCCAGAGAAAAATCGTAACCCTTTGGGTAAATGGGCTGGGGCAGGTATGCAAATGGCCGTTACTATTTTAGGTTTCGTTTTTTTAGGAATCTATCTGGATAAAAATCATCCGGATCGCCCTCCCTACTGGACTTTAGGGTTATCCTTAGCCGGATCGGTATTGAGTATTTATTACATGATTAAAACTTTTTTGCAAAAATGAAAGTTAGCCGATTTGCCACTTATGTTGTAGCAACAGCGATAGGTTTGGCAATTTTGATCTCTTGGCCAGTTTCGGAATGGAAAGGATTAGTATTGATGAGCGTAGCCATTGGAATCATTGCTTGGGTCAGCAGTATAACCATAGCAGCTTATGCGATTGTGTTTCCGGGAATAAAAACCGGAGGTGCTGAATTTTCCCAGCGGGTTTTAGCCGTTACAATGGCTCGCCTATTATTGAGCATCGGGGTGATTTTAGCTATTTATTTTGCTTTTCCTGAGGAGGTGATTTTTACGGTTTTAACATATTTTTTTTGTTATGCTTTCGGTACTGCGTTTGAAATCGTTGTAATCCTTAGTAGCTTGCGTAAAATTTCAAAGTAGCTAATAATTCGTGGTAATGAAATATTTAAAAGCAGGTAACATTCGCTTATTCTGGGTTACCACTTTTGTTTACTTATTCTTGATTTTCAATTCCTTACAATTTTTGCAGGCATCCGATTCTCATGCCGCAGCACAAGGGGGAGAAATTGACGTGGCAGGTATCATGATTCATCACGTTACCGATACGCACGATTGGCATTTTTTTGATTTGCCCGGAGAAGGACATTATGAAGCAATTTCAATAGATCTTCCTTGGTTAATTTATGATAATCGAACCGGATTATCTGTTTATCCCACTACTGAAGATTTGTTGCATTCTGGTAAATATATTTTAGAACATGGTAAAGTGGCTCCGATTAGTTTTGAAGTAACTTCTATTAATCAATTGGCACATCATGTTGAAGAGGATTTTAAAAATGCAGGTGGTAAAAATATTGAATTAGATAGTTTGTATTGGGTTAATTTGTTTGCAAGAGAGCACTACGTTTTAGTGCAAGATCACAATCCTAACATTCCTCCTCGTTTGTATAAGTTGGATATGGAATCTACTGTATTGGACTTATCCTTAACAAAAACATCTTTGCAAATGGTGTTAGTAGGTTTAGCGATGATATTGGTATTTATTAGCGTTGCAGGATATTATTCAAGAAGAAAAGGTCAAGGTCCAAAAGGGCTTCAATCTTTTGTAGAGCCTGTCATTGTATTCATCCGGGATCAAATTGCAATCCCACATTTGGGAGAGAAAAAATACGCTCGTTTTCTTCCTTATTTATTGACCTTGTTTTTCTTTATTTGGTTTAGCAATTTGTTTGGGCTTACACCCTTGAATTCTAATATCGCAGGGAATATTAGTGTAACGCTTGCCTTGGCAATTTTAACCTTTATAATCACCTTATTTAGTGCTTCCCGTTCCTTTTGGGGACATGTGTTTTGGTTTCCTGGGGTTCCATTGCCAGTTAAATTTTTAATGATGCCAGTTGAGATCGTAGGAATGTTCACCAAACCGTTTGCATTAACGGTGCGGTTATTTGCCAATATTGCTGCGGGTCACTTAATGTTATTAGCCTTAATTGGTCTGATTTTCATTTTGGGTAAAGGGGGACAAAGTGTGGTAGGGGGATTAAGCATTAGTCCCTTAACCTTAGCTTTTGGATTGTTTATTTATTGTCTTGAATTTTTGGTTGCTGTGGTACAGGCGTATGTCTTTACCTTACTTACGGCAGTGTTTATAGGTCAGGCCATGGCGGATCATTCCCATGACCATGCGGAGGATCATTCTTCAACTGACCATGCACTTGCAGGAGGCAGCCATCATTAATGTTTAGTGTTGTAACATTTTAATTTTTAGTATATGTTGTTAGAAGCAGCAATTGGAGTAATGGGTGCCGGTATTGGCGCAGGCTTAGTAGCTATTGGTGCAGGACTAGGGATTGGAAATCTCGCAGGAAAAGCACTAGAATCTATGGCGCGTCAACCTGAAGCATCCGGAAATATTCAAGGTGCAATGGTGTTAACCGCTGCATTCATTGAAGGGGTTGCCCTCTTTGGTGAAGTAGTGTGCTTACTTGCCGTTTTAGCCGGAAAATAATTCATCATTCTTCCCCCTGAACGGTTGGTTCAGGGAGAAGAATACTATTTCTCCTCGTTAATCGAATTTACTTAAGTCTTTACCCTATATGGAATTAGTTCTCCCTCAATTTGGTCTATTCTTTTGGTCTGTAATTTTATTCCTTTCCATATTTTTGGTTTTGAACAAATTTGCTTGGCCGAAAATTATTCAAGGTATTCAAGAACGGGAAAAATCAATTGAACACGCCTTGCAAACTGCTGAGTTGGCTCGTGATGAAATGAAAAAATTGGAAGCCAGCAATTCCAAACTCTTGGAAGAAGCTCGTTTGGAAAGAGATCAAGTAATAAAAGAAGCCAGAGCTATCGGTGAAAAAATCGTTAATGAGGCTAAAGAAAAAGCGAGTCTTGAAGTGGCACATATGACCTCCACAGCCCGCATGCAAATTGAAGCCGAAAAAATGGCAGCCATTACCGAACTGAAAAATGAGGTCGGAAAATTGTCTATCTCTATCGCTGAAAAAATTCTTCGTCGGGAATTAGAAAATCCCGGAGAACAAGAAGCAGTAGTAGGGCGATTGGTTAATGAAATGAATTTAAACTGATATGTCAGATCAAAGGATAGGATATCGGTATGCCAAAGCGATCATGGAATTATCCATGCAGCAAGGCAATATTGAACAAGTGCTGAAAGACATAAGAATGATTCATCATTTATGTGATACCAGTCACGATTTGTTATTATTCTTTCGTAGCCCTTTAATCCATTTGGATAAAAAAGAAAAAGTAATAAAAGCATTGTTTGAAGGAAAAGTATCTACAATGGTTTTAGAATCCTTATTATTGTTGGCAAGAAAGAATCGTACCCAGATGATCCCTTCTGTAGCCCGGGAGTTTATCCGTATGTATTTGAAAGACCATAATATTAAAAAGGCTTTTGTGTACACTGCCACAGCATTATCAGCGACAAGCAGGGCTCAAATATTAACCCAATTAAATGCCTTGTTTGGCGTAAAACTGGAAATTGAAGAAATCATTCAGCCTGAATTAATCGGCGGATATGTTTTACAAGTGGAGGATAAACGATTTGATGGAAGTTTTGCATCCACACTTCGTAAACTCAAAAAAGAATTTAGCAGCAATCCTTATATAAAAAATTAATTACCATCATGGCACAGGTTAGACCCGACGAAGTTTCCGCAATTTTAAAGGAACAACTTTCTGGATTTAAATCCACCGCGGATTTAGAAGAAGTAGGAACCATTCTCCAGGTTGGAGATGGAATTGCCCGTATTTACGGTATGTCTGGAGTTCAATCCGGAGAGTTGATTGAATTTCAAAATGGTTTAAAAGGAATTGTATTAAACCTAGAAGAAGACAATGTAGGTGCGGTAATTCTTGGGGTATCCGATGGTATTAAAGAAGGGGAAACGGTTCGTCGTACCCGTCAAATCGCTTCTATTCAAGTAGGAGATGGATTGGTGGGAAGAGTAATCAATACTTTAGGAGAACCTATTGATGGTAAAGGCCCAATTGCCGGAACTTTATATGAATCTCCGATTGAACGGAAAGCTCCAGGGGTAATTTATCGCCAACCCGTAAATGAACCTTTGCAAACCGGTATTAAGGCTGTTGATGGGATGATACCTATTGGCCGAGGTCAACGGGAGTTGATTATCGGGGATCGTCAAACCGGAAAAACAGCAGTTGCTTTGGATACCATCATTAATCAAAGAGAAGGATTCTTAAAAGGTAATCCAGTTTTTTGTATTTATGTGGCTTGTGGTCAAAAGGCTTCTACCGTTGCGCAAATCGTAAAAACATTAGAACAAAATGGAGCAATGGATTACACGATTGTGATATCTGCTGCTGCATCTGCTCCTGCACCTATGCAATTTTTCGCTCCTTTCGCTGGGGCTGCTATTGGTGAGTTCTTTAGAGATAGTGGTCGTCATGCCTTAATTGTTTATGATGATTTGTCCAAACAAGCCGTAGCCTATCGGGAAGTTTCTTTGTTATTACGTCGCCCTCCAGGAAGGGAAGCTTATCCAGGAGATGTGTTTTACTTACACTCCCGTTTGCTGGAGCGTTCTGCTAAAATCATTAATCGCGATGATATTGCGAAAGACATGAATGATCTACCGGATTCTTTTAAATCTATTATTAAAGGAGGAGGATCATTAACCGCTTTACCTATTATTGAAACCCAAGCGGGTGACGTATCAGCGTATATCCCAACCAACGTGATTTCAATTACCGATGGTCAAATATTCCTGGAGTCTGCATTGTTTAATTCTGGGGTGAAACCTGCTATTAACGTAGGGATTTCAGTATCTAGGGTGGGGGGGAATGCGCAAATTAAAGCCATGAAAAAAGTGGCGGGTACCCTGAAACTTGACTTAGCTCAATATCGGGAATTAGAAGCCTTCTCTAAGTTCGGATCTGACTTGGATGCTTCTACCAAACGTCAATTGGAAAGAGGAAAACGTAACGTGGAAATCCTGAAACAAAATCAGTTTGTTCCCATGTCAGTTGAAAAACAAGTAGCAATTATTTATGCCTCTACCAAAGGTTTGTTAGATACTGTACCCGTACCTCAAATCAAAGATTTTGAAACCAATTATTTGGAACTACTTACGCAACAATATCCGGAGGTGATGGCTGAAATTAGAAGCGGGAAACTTACGGATGTTGTAGAACAAACCCTTGTTAAAGTAGCCAAAGAACTATCTGCTCGTTACCAATCCTAATCGCCCGTATCTGGTCTGATGGCAAACCTTAAGGAAATACGAATCCGGATCAAAAGTGTAAAAAGCACTCAACAGATCACCAAAGCAATGAAAATGGTTTCTGCAGCGAAATTGCGGAAAGCTCAGGATAATATTATTATGCTGAGACCCTATGCTGCTAAACTCAATGAACTTATTCATAACCTTCAAGATTCAACTGATACAGGTACACCTGACACAGCTTGGACGCGCACTGGGGAAGTGAATAAGGTATTGCTTATTTTGGTTACCTCTAATAAAGGACTTTGTGGTGCTTTTAACTCTAGCGTGATACGCCTAGCCAGTCAATTAATTGCAGATAAATACGCAGCGCAACATAAAGCAGGTAACTTACAGTTATTGTGCATTGGGAAATATGGATTTGAATATTTTAATCGTAGAAAATTTCCAATTCTTGGTAATCAAAATACAGATCTTTTTTCTCCGGTTAGCTTTTCTAAGGCAGATGCCGTAATCACATCTGTGATGAAAGACTTTTCCTTAGGAGAATATGATCATGTAGAATTGATTTATAACGAATTTAAAAATGTAGCCACTCAAAATCGGATTCATCAACAATTATTACCTATTCAATTGCAATCCGTTGAAAGTCAAAAACTATCATTGAGTTCACCCAAGGAATATATTTTTGAACCCGGCAAAACTGAAATTCTTTCAGAACTATTGCCGAGGAGCGTTAAAATACAATTCTACAAATCAATTTTAGAGTCGAATGCGTCTGAACATGGAGCCCGTATGACGGCCATGGATAAAGCGACTGAAAATGCGAATGAATTGTTGGGTAAATTGAAATTGTATTACAATTCCGCCCGTCAGGCAGCCATTACGAAGGAATTGTTGGAAATTGTAGGAGGCGCAAATGCCCTTTCTGCCGGAAATTAAAAATAATAACCTGGTTTATTAATTTTCCTTTTTCCAAATCAGCAAATCATAATTAAAAATTGGTTCTTGTTTAAGGGTTTTCGTCAAAACCAGTTTCCAATGGGGATTCACCTGAAGGATTTTTTGAATATATTCCTGTTGATTGTATTGATGGGGGTGTAATGCATCTGCAGGGATTCGGCTTAAGATAAATTTCATCAAGGGATGACGATGGGTATCTAAGGTGAGAATACAATGCCCTCCG
>RFSG01000012.1 GCA_009924095.1 Sphingobacteriia bacterium | reverse complement strand
CCTATTTACCAGAATCAGTAGCTGCATTTCCGGAAGGAAAAAAATTTACGGATCGATGCCTTAACGCAGGGTTTAAAACTGCTAAATATTATCCCTTAACCTTAGGCATTTGTGCCTTATATGTTTTGGAAAAATGAAAATAAAGCATTTAATTCTTTGCCTCTTTTTATTTACTTGTATAAGTGTATCAGCACAAGTAAATAATAGACGATGGGATCTGAAAAAATATAATTTCGGATTTCTAATGGCATTGAATTTTACGGATATGAATACGCGTACCCGATTGCCTTTATACGAACCTGCTTTAAAACAAACTTTATATAAAATTGAAATTCAAAGTAGGGTTGGAATTACTTTGGGATTAATTTCTAATATTAAACTTGCTCGTAATTTTGATTTCCGATTTATTCCTTGTGTTGCGATTCAACAGAGAAATTATAGTTATTATATGACGGATAGTATATCTACCCGAAGATTGGAAGCAGCTTATTTAGATTTACCTTTTTTAGTTAGAATGAAATCTAATTTTTATAAGAATAAACGAGTATATGTAATTACGGGATTTAAATTTAGTGCCAATGTGAGTAGTAATAAAAAGGTCAGAAATAATCAAAATTTAATTAAAACGAATCCATTGGATTTTTGTATTGAACTTGGAGCAGGAGTGGATTTATATGGGGAAAGAATAAAATTATGTCCGGAAATTCGATATTCTTTAGGGGTATTAAATATTTACAATCCTAATAATACCTATTTTGGTGGGGCGGTTAGTCGTTTATCTAGCCAAATGATAACACTTTCTCTTAATTTTGAATAACAATGGAAAGTAAAGAAAATGCCTCTATTGCTTGGATTACCGGGGCAACCTCTGGAATTGGTAAAGCATGTGCAACTAAGTTTGCAAAAGCAGGATGGGATTTAATTATTACCGGCCGACGATTAGAGCGATTAATAGATTTACAAAAAGAATTACAAAATAATTATTCTGTAAATGTTATTCCTTTATCATTTGATGTTCGAAATGCGAATGAAGTAGAAACGGCATTGGGGAATTTACCTGCACCCACTATATTAATTAATAATGCAGGTTTATCCCGAGGGTTGGATCCTCTTGCTCAATCCCTTTTATCGGATATGGATGAAATGATTGATACGAATCTTAAAGGATTGGCTTATGTTAGCAGAATTGCAGCCCAAAAAATGATACCCCATAAACGTGGACATATATTACATGTAGGCTCTATTGCAGGAATTGATCCCTATGCAAATGGTACTGTATATTGTGCTACCAAAGCTGGCGTAGATGCCTTGACACAAGCCTTACGAATGGAATTATTGGATAAAGGAATTAAGGTAAGTGTTATTCATCCAGGCATGGTGGAAACAGAATTTAGTGAGGTTAGATTTCATGGCGATACCCAACGTGCTGCAAATGTTTATCAAGGCGTTAATCCATTAACCCCTGAAGAAGTGGCAGACGTTATTTATTATATTATTCAACAACCTGCACATGTGGTATTATCTGAAGTGGTGATGTTAAGTGCCAATCAGGCAGGTGCGCGAATGATTCACCGTAATCATTAATTTTTTTATTTAATCATTATGCGGATTCCTGAATCAAAGGTTGCAGAAATATATCAGGCTGCCGATATTCTGGAAGTTATTAATGATTATGTCACCTTGAAAAAAAGAGGTACAAATTGGATTGGATTATCTCCCTTTAAAACTGAAAAAACACCCTCCTTTACGGTTAATCCTGCCAAAGGAATATTTAAAGATTTTAGTAGCGGAAAAGGCGGAAATTTGATTTCCTTTTTAATGGAAGTGGAAGGATATACTTATGTAGAAGCCCTTCAACATTTAGCCCGTAAATATGGAATAGAAATAGAAGTTCAAGATGATCCGGAATTTAAAGATCAGGAAAGTCGTAAACAAAGTTTATTTGTATTAAATGAATTTGCTACGAAATATTTTAGTAAACAATTATGGGAAAATGAAGAAGGAAAACAATTAGGATTAGGATATTTTTTAGAAAGAGGATTATCTGAAGAGATTATTCGTCAATTTCAGTTAGGATATAATCCTGAACAAAGAGATAGCTTCACCCAACAAGCATTAGAGCATCAATATAGTCCGGAACATTTATTACAAACTGGATTAAGTATTCAACCGGAAGGAAGTCCTAGGTTAATGGATCGTTTTAGAGGAAGAGTAATATTTCCGATTCATCAACCTAATGGAAAAATAAGTGGATTTGGAGGTCGAATATTATCTTCGGTTTCAAATATTGCTAAATATGTAAATTCACCGGAATCAGAAATTTATCATAAAAGCGAAGTATTATATGGATTATATTTTGCAAGGGAAGAAATTCGTCAACAATCTCAGGTAATATTAGTAGAAGGATATTTAGATGTAATTAGTTTACATCAGCGGGGAATTAAAAATGTAGTATCAGTTTCCGGAACGGCTTTATCTGAATATCAGGTAAAAACATTGGCACGATTAGCTAAGAAAGTGGTATTATTAAATGATGCAGATAAAGCTGGAATAAATGCATCCCTGCGGGCAATTGATATTTTATTAGAAAAAGAATTAGACGTTAAAATTGTAGTATTACCAGAAGGGGAGGATCCAGATTCTTATGTTCGTAATTCAGGGCCGGATGGATTGCGCGAATTTATTGCTGCGCATTCCATGGATTTTGTGGAATTCCGAAAATATTCCATGCCCGGAAATATTCAGGAGCCTGGAACTTTGGCAGCATTGGCAGATCAAATAGCAGGAAGTATTGCCCGAATATCTGATCCCTTATTGAGCCAGGCTTGGATTCAGGAAGCTGCTCGTAAATTGCATTTCCCAGAACAAACTTTAATTAGTGCAGTAAATCGGCATTTAATTGAAGCCGGAAAACAAGCAGCCAAAGCCGCCTTAAAACTTCCCGAATCTACTGAAGCAAGCCCTGTTTCTCCAATTCCTGCGTATTCTTATAATCCTTTTGATAGCAGCGCTCAAGAAAAAGAATTAATTCGATTATTGCTCAATCATGGAGATAAAATAATGCCCGTATCCGATGCCATTAATGCAGAATTATCCAAAGTAACCTTATCCCAATATTTATTTGTTGAATTAAATGATTTTGTTTTTTCGAATGATTTTTATGAAAAAATAAAAAAAATTTTGTTTGATAGAATTCATCATAATTTACCGCTTGACTTAGATTTATTATTAAATCATACCGATGCAGAAATTTCCATGACTGTCGCTGAATTATTAGTCATTCGGGAAGAATTAAGCCCGCAATGGTCTAAGATATCCTATGATGTGCCTACCTTAGATTATAAATTGGTAAAAAGCGCCGAATCTGCGCTGCATCGTTATATTTGCTACCATTTAGATCGTTTATTAACGGAAGTAGAACAAAAATTAAAAACTGCAGTTGAGGAAAATGCTGAAGAAGAAAAGGTGAATGAAATCCTTCGTCAATATTATCGCTTAAAACAACTGGATCGTGAACACAATTTAAAACCAGGCACTGTTATTAAAAGATTATGAAAAAAATCACCCTTCAAGAAGTACAAGCCGAAATGACCCAAAAGGCTTCTATGAAACAATCTTTATATATTCAAACCCTTGGATATTTTAATCGGATGCAAGAAATTACCCGAAAATTATCAGGGCAATTAACGGAATCTTTTAAATCCTCTAATCCTCCTATTCCCGTAAAATTTGAAGTAGAAGGGGAATTAGAATTTCGACTCAGGTTTTCAGGTGATTTGTTGGTATTTCAAATGCATTCTAATATTATGGCATTACCTGAAGATCATCCGGTGATGCGGCATCCTCATTTAATTGAGTTTCCTGAAAATGCTTATTTCGGACAGATATTAATTTACAATTTTATGGCCGATTCTTTCCGGTATTTACGTATGCAGGATATGGGTCATTTAGTAGCCCGAATATGGATTCATAAAGATGCTTTGTATTGGGTGGAAGGCGTACGACCCTTAAATTTTTTACAACCCGGGCTAAGCGAAACTCCTTTAAATGATGAATCTCTCGAACAAATTGTTTTACAATGTGTTTATGTTTCTTCTCAAACCGATTTTATGGCATCCCCATTTTATTTAATTCAACAATTAACGGTCGAAGAAAAAATATCTAGAAATGAAAATAGAGCCGGCGACAAATTAGGATTTCAAATGCAATCCAAAGGAAATGATACCAAAAGTTAACTATTAAAAATTATTATAAGGGGCATAAGTAGTTTTAATAAAATCAATTGATTTACGAACTAATATTTCTAAAACATCCTGATTAATATCAGATAATTTCGAGATATATAAACATCCTTTTCCAGATTTATATTTTCCCAATTTGGATAATTCATCTGTAAAGGCAGCATGGCCAGTATTAAGATAAAGTGAAAATTTATTTTTTCTAGGGGCAAATCCTACAAGGAAAGAAACCCCCTGGTGTCCACTTGCATATTTATAAGTATAGGTTCCAAAGCCTATCATTCCTTTGGCTACTATTTTAGGTGGGAAGCCCGATATTTTTTCGAGTAATATAATTAAGGTTTTTGTATCTTTCTGTACCTGCGGGTCAGCTAAGGAAATAATAAAATCATCAATCGTTTCTGAAGTATTATCCATGAATTCTTTCGGATTGTCCATATCGTTGAATTACTTCTGCTTCAAATTCCAGAAATTCTTCCCATCTTTTTTCTACTGGAAATTCAGTTACATATTCACGTGCTAATCCAATAAAAACAGTATAATGTTGCGCTTCTGAAATCATTAAAGTTTCATAAAATTTAATTAATTCAGGGTCTTCAATATTTTCTGCTAGCACTTTAAATCGTTCACAACTTCTAGCTTCTATCATGGCAGAAAATAATAGGCGATCCATTAAATAATGTTGTCGTCCTCTTCCGGGTTGAATAAATTTATATAATTCATTTACGTAATCGTCTTTTCTTTCTCTTCCGAAGGTAAATCCCCGGGCTTGTATAATTTGATGTACCTGCTGAAAATGTAATAATTCTTCCTGGGCAATTTCGGTTAAGGTATTTACCAGGCCGGTATATTCGGGATAATTTACAATTAAGGAGATGGCGTTGGATACCGCCTTTTGTTCACACCAGGCATGATCCGTCAGCACTTCCTGAAGATTTCGCTGTACAAGAGCAACCCAGCGAGGGTCTGTTTTTAGTTTTAGCCTAAGCATATCCGAAATTACTAATCCATTTTAATATGTGAATCATTTCATTTTTGGGGAGGATACCGGCTTGTTGTATATTTGTAGGCTAAGCAAATTACTATGAAAACTATTTTCCTTCCCTTTTTCCTAATTACAATTATTGTTTTCGGTGTCGGTTGCGCCAATTCCCGAAAGGTAAGTCGGGTAGATACGGATACTCAGATAGATTTAAGTGGCCGCTGGAATGATACGGACTCTCGTTTGGCAGCAGAAGAGCTAACCACACAATTTTTAAAAGTGGATTGGTTTGAGTCATTTCGTCAGGAAAATGGACGTAAACCAGTGCTTGTAGTGGGATTGGTGCGCAACAAAAGCCATGAACATATTGATGCAGAAACTTTCATTCGGGATATTGAAAAAGCGGTTATTAAATATCAACAAGTTATTTTGGTTCAGGCGGGTGAAAAAAGAAATGAATTGAGAACTGAAAAAGCAGATCAACAAGAGTTTGCCTCTCCTGAAAGCAAAAAGAAGTGGGGTAAAGAATTAGGCGCGGATGTGATTCTTCAAGGCACTATAAATTCAATTGTTGATCAATATAATAAGGAGCAGGTAACCTATTATCAAATTGATATAGAATTAACCGATATTCAAACTGGTCAAATTGTTTGGTTAGGCGATAAAAAAATAAAGAAATATATTAAAAACTAATGCAAAATAATGGCCTTCGCAAAGGCCTGTTTATCTGCCTTTGCCTTCTATTGGCAGTCGGTTGTTCTACGTATTATCAGCAAAACCTGGAATATCAGGAAAATATTTATGCTGAAGATTTTAAGGAAGCCAATCGGATATTAGAAAAAACCCGAAAAAAGGCTGGGAGCAGAAATGCCCTATTGTTCCAATTGGAAAAAGGGTATATCCTCTCTCGATTGAATTTTCCCGATAGTGCCAATACTTATTTTTTACAGGCCGACAGAACCATGGAAGATGCACATACGCAAACTGGATCTGAAATACTAGCTTTGGTTACTAATCCTATGATGAAGCCCTATAAGGCGGAAGAAGTTGAAAAAATATTATTGCATTATTATTTAGCATTGAATTTTATTAAACTTAATAATTTCGAAGCTGCTCGAGTGGAATGCAGAAGAATTGAATTAACCCTACAAACTTTATCAGATAAATATCCCAATCAGCATAGATACCGTTGTGATGCTTTTGCGCAAATGGTTTCAGGATTATTATATGAGGCACAAGGGGAATTAAATGATGCATTTATTTCTTATCGAAATGCCTATGAATGTTATCAAACTGTTTATGTCAAAACTTTAGGGACCCCTGTTCCACAACAACTAAAACAAGATTTATTACGAACGGCACGATTAAATGGTTTTTTTTCTGAAAAGGAAGCTTATGAAAAAGAATGGGGAATTAAAGAAAATGAAATCTCCTCAAAAAAAGCTGAATTAATTTTATTTTGGAATAATGGATTAGGGCCGATAAAAGCTGAAAATAGTATTTTATTTACCCTGGTTCCGGGGGCAGGAGGAATTGTGAACTTTACCAATGAAGAATACGGAATGACTTTTCCTTTTTACTTGCCTCAGGATCCGAATGAAAAAGTGGCATTAAGTCGGGTGCAAGTAGTAAGGGTTGCATTTCCAAAATATGTTGCCAGACCCGCAAGATTTACAGAAGCTTGTGTGCGAACCGATTCTGGTTGTATTTCCTTTGAATTAGGCGAGGATGTTACAGCAATTGCATTTAAAACCTTAGAAGACCGTATGTTGAGAGAATTGGGAAATGCCTTATTGCGGTTAGCCGTAAAAAAAGGAATTGAATATGGATTAAGAGAACAAGATCCCACCGTAGGTGCACTGGCAGGTATTGCAAATGCCTTCACTGAAAAAGCCGATACCCGCAATTGGCAAACCCTTCCCGGAAATATCCAATACCTTCGTCTTCCCTTAGATACAGGAAACCATACCTTGTACTTCGATAAAAAAGGAAATGGAAAGGTAGTTACTGATACACTTTTTATTCATCTAGAAAAAAACGAAATTCGTTTTCTGGATATCACCACCCCCGAAGTTCAACAACCTCAAGCATATCCTACCTGGTAAATAGAATGCTCAAAGGAAATTGAGTATTTTTACACTTCACTATCTTCCCATGCCCGAAAATATTAAACATAAGGTTGAAGAAAAGGTAGAAGAGATTAAAAAAATCTTCGCCCAATATTTGGATGCCCACGGTCAACGGAAAACGCCCGAACGGTTTGCAATTTTAGAAGAGATATATAGTCGAAACGATCATTTCGATGCGGAGACCCTCTATATCCATATGAAAAACAAAAACTATCGGGTAAGTAAGGCCACTGTTTACAATACTTTGGATTTATTAATCGAATGTGATTTGGTCGTAAAACATCAATTTGGAACGAACCAAAGTTTGTTCGAAAAATCATTCGGGTTCCGTCAGCATGATCATTTAATCTGTATGGATTGTGGACGTGTGCTTGAGTTTTGCGACCCAAGAATGGAGGAAATCCAAAATATGATCGGACAAATTCTCCATTTCGGAGTTAAAAATCATTCTCTGGTGTTGTACGGAAATTGTCAAACCGACAATTGCGAACATCTTAAACTTACCCCAAAAGAAAACTAATTATGGAAATTTCCATTACGCATTCAGAAGATAATATAGCAGTCCTTTCTTTAACTGGAAGCCTGTTGACAGAAGGAGAAGGGGTTGCTTTAATGGATGCCTTCCAACACGAAGTTCAAAATGGATACACGCGTATGGTTTTGGAATTGCAAGGATTAAAACATGTAAATAGTGCAGGGTTAGGTGTGTTTATTCGGTTATTAACTAGAGTTCGAACAGCAGGGGGAGAATTGGTCGTTTGTGGAATTAGCCCGGGTATCAGTAGCCTCTTTACCATTACCAAACTTCACACTATCTTTAGGATTGCTGAGGACGCAACAGTTGCCAAAAAGTTGTTGTCTGCCTGACCAAAAATTAGTAACTAAATTTATTACTTACAACTAAGGTTAATTTAAGAACATAAGTCGCATGGCGGTAGATATATTGTTGGGGTTACAATGGGGAGATGAAGGAAAAGGAAAGTTAGTAGATGTATTGGCACCTCAATATCAAATTGTAGCCCGATTTCAAGGCGGACCCAATGCGGGTCATACCATAGGATTTGAAGGTAAAAAATTCGTACTTCATCTGATTCCCTCTGGAATTTTTCAACCTGAGGTACAATGCCTGATTGGCAATGGGGTTGTGGTAGATCCAATTTCTCTCCAAGAAGAAATTTTAATGTTGGAATCTGCAGGCATAACGGTTCGAAATCATCTTTGGGTTTCAGTTCGAGCAAGTCTAATCATTCCTACCCAACGTCTATTGGATCAAGCCAATGAACAATTATTAGGGGTACGGAAAATAGGCTCAACTCTTAGAGGAATTGGTCCTGCTTATCAAGATAAAATTGGACGATCAGGCTTAAGAGTAGGCGATGTGGTTCTTCCCGATTTTCAAGAAAAATATCAAACCTTACGGGAGCATCATTTAAAACGATTGGACCAAATAGGTTTTGAATATGATTTGGTTCAAGCAGAAGCTGGGTTTGAAGAAGCAATAGCGTTTTTGAGAACATTGCCCTTAACAGATAATGTGTATTTCTTAGATAAAGCATTACATCAAGGACAAAAAGTATTAGCTGAAGGTGCACAAGGAACTTTGCTAGATATTGATTTTGGTTCCTATCCTTTCGTAACCAGTTCCAGTACTATATCAGCAGGCGCTTGTACAGGATTAGGATTGCCCCCTTCTCAAATCAGAGAAGTATATGGAGTATTTAAAGCCTATTGTACAAGGGTGGGAAGTGGTCCTTTCACAACCGAATTGCTAGACGAAACGGGAGAAAAACTAAGAGTCGCTGGAAAAGAATTTGGTGCTACTACGGGAAGACCTCGTAGATGTGGATGGTTAGATTTACCAGCTTTAAAATATGCGATATTGTTGAATGGCGTCAACCATCTCTGTATGATGAAGGCAGATGTTTTATCTGATTTTGAAGAAGTGAACATTTGTACAGATTACTCGACTTCAACCGGGATTACCCGTGAGGTACCATATCATACGCATGCCTCCATTACACCGATATTAAAGACCTTACCAGGTTGGGGTTCTCTAACTGGCATTACTGAATGGCATGAACTTCCAGAAACTTTTCGGAACTTCATTGGTTTTATTGAAGATTATTTAGAGTTACCCATCACCGCAGTTTCAATTGGGCCTGATCGTCAGCAGACCCTTTGGAGAAGTCCGGTATGAAAAAAATATCCTGTTCCCTAAATCGGGTGCGGGATAGGTTTCTGGCACTCACCCTGCAAAAACCCCACGTATTGTGCCTAGATAGTGATTCCACAGACGATCCCTATGGCATTTATCAATGGATTGGATTTGCAGCAGATTTAAATGCAAAGACTCATATCAATCCTCAAACTCCTCCTGATCCTCAATATTGGTGGGCAGGTGGAATAGGATATGAATGGAGAACAACGCTTGAACCCACCTTATCTTCTCAAAATCCATCTCCCGTTCCCTTTCCTCCGGTATTCTTTTTTCAACCCGAAGTTGTGATATATCAATTGAGAAACGATTCTCATATATATATCCTTGCTGATTCTCCTGAGGATTGGCTTTTACAATTGTCAGAGGTAATTCCCCTTGAGCCAGAACCATTATCTCAACCCCAAAAAATTATCTCCTATCCCTCAAAAGATAAATATTTATATAATATACAAAAGATACAAAATTGGATAAAAGAAGGGGAGGTGTATGAACTCAATTATTGTCGGTATTTAAGTTGGAAGGGAACTATTGCATATCCTGAAAAGGCTTATCTGCATTGGCAAAAGAAGGGAAGTACCCCATTTTCTGCTTATTTTAAAACTCCTTTTGGAAGTTGGTTATGTAAGTCACCTGAAAGATTTTTAGCCCTTAGAAATCAGCAAATTATTTCTCAACCCATTAAGGGAACCATTGTCAGGGGCGAATCTTCAGAAAAGGATATAGACCAAGCCGAGAAGTTGAGGAACTCTTCTAAAGACAGAGCAGAGAATGTTATGATTGTTGACCTAGTTAGGAATGACTTCAATCGGGTTTGTGTGCCAGGTACGGTTAAGGTTCCAGAATTATTTGGGATATATCCCTTTACCCAATTGTATCATATGATTTCTACGGTAACCGGGCAATTAGAAGCGGGTAAGAACGTTTGGAATGCTCTTCAGGCTGCTTTCCCACCTGGAAGTATGACTGGTGCTCCGAAAATTAGCAGTATGGATAGGATTGAAGAAATAGAACCCGCAGGTAGAGGATTGTTCTCCGGAACTATTGGATATCTGAATCCAAATGGAACTGCTGATTTTAATGTAGTCATCCGAACACTTGCCATAGGTGAGAATGAGGTGGTATATTTTACCGGAGGAGCTATTACCTATGATAGCATTCCATTGGAAGAATGGGAGGAAACTGAAACCAAGGCATTAGCCCTTCAGGCTTTATGGACACCTTAACCCCCCAAATTTCTATATTAACACCAATTGGAGATATCATTCAATGGTTGCCAGAATGTTTATCCTCCATTCAACAACAAACGTTTAAACATTGGGAATGGATCTGGGTTGGAGATGGGGTTTCAGAACCTACCCAAAAAAAGCTCTTAGAATTGAGTACCCAAGACCTTAGAATTAAAGTTTATTTTCAACCCAAAGTAGGTATTGCTAAAGCTTTAAATTGCGGATTACGTTTTTGTAATTCACACTACATTGCACGTGTGGATGCAGATGATGTATATCCACAGGATCGATTATTACTGCAATACAATTTTTTAGAAAATAATCCAGAGGTGGGGTTGGTATCGGGTAGGGTTGAAAGTATTTCTCATCGTGCCGACTCCAGGGGGTATAACCGATATATTGACTGGATGAATGGGATAAAGATATCCTCAGAAATAATCGTAAATCAGTTTATAGAATCTCCCATTGCCCATCCTTCGGTCATGTTTCGAAAAACAGCAGTGGAACAGTTCGGAGACTATCCAGAGGAAGATGTTCCTGAAGATTATGCCCTATGGCTTAAATGGCTATCAAAAGGGGTAAGGATGGAAAAGATACCGGAGGTGGTTTTATTTTGGAGAGATCATTCCGATAGGGCTTCTTTACAAGAGGTAAGGTATACTCCTCAAGCATTTGATCGGGTAAGGATTCCGAATTTGGTAGAATGGCTTAAAGAAAAGAAAATAACCCATCTTTGGATTTGGGGAGCAGGTAAACATGGAAAACAAAAAACCAAAGAATTGGTAAAGTTGGGAATTCAATTTGATGCCTGGCTTGAAGTAGATCCCAAAAAAATCGGAACTTATATCCTAAGTAAACCAGTATATGATTGGAAGGTATCCATCCCGGATTCAGTATTTATTTTGTCTTGGGTAAATATGGCAACCGCGAGGGAACAAATCTCCACTTATTTAGAGAGCCAAGGCTTAAAAGCAGGAGAGCGCTATCTATTGGCAGGATAGAAGTTAGTAACAAAAGATATAGTATTTTTATTTATAAATGATGAAAGAAAATCCATTTGCTTCGCTTCGAGTGCTAGAATTAGCCAGTGTATTGGCAGGTCCAACAGTAGGGATGTTTTTTGCAGAATTAGGGGCTCAGGTTGAAAAGATTGAAGCACCAGGTGGAGATGTAACACGTTCCTGGAAAGTACCTGAGGAGATTCAAAGTGAAAACCCATCGGCCTATTTTTGTTCGGTAAATTGGGGTAAAACTTTTACCACCCTGGATTTACAACTCCTTGAAAATCGTAAACAAATTTATAATCAAATCCCCGAAACGGATATTGTGATTGTCTCCTATAAACCCGGAGATGCAGAAAGGTTGGGTATGTCGTACGAGATTTTATCAGCTCTAAATCCTGCAATCATTTATGGGGAGATTACTGGATATGGGGAAGGAAGTACAAGAGTGGGGTATGATGCAATCATCCAAGCAGAAGCTGGATTTATGGAGATGAATGGTTCTGCCGATGGCCCCCCGCTTAAAATGCCGGTTGCCTTAATGGATTTGATGGCTGCACACCAATTAAAGGAAGGGCTACTGGCTGCTTTATATGTAAGAGAAAAAACAGGTAGGGGAGATAAAGTTTCTGTTTCCTTAATTCAATCGGGGATTGCAGCCTTAGCAAATCAAGCCACTAATTATTTAATGAATGGGGTTTTGCCAGGTAGAATGGGGTCAGAACATCCCAGTATTGTTCCCTATGGAACTCGATTTGTTACCCGGGAGGGTAAATCATTGGTGCTGGCAGTAGGAAATAACAAACAGTTTCGAAATTTATTATCCGTCCTCGGATTGGATAATTGGGCATATGATGATAGGGTAAAGGATAACGCGGATCGGGTTCGAAATCGTAAATTGGTTTATGAATTATTAGCTCCGGTTTTTCTATCAGAATCGCTGGATATCTGGTTGCAACGATTAAATGAAAAACAAGTTCCCGCAGGGGGTATTGCCAATATGAAAGAAGTATTTAATCAGCCTCATGCCCAATCTTTACTATTAATTGACAAAGAAAAAAAAGGAGTAAGAACTCGCATATTTACGGCTATTGAAATACCATTCCTTACACTTACCTCGCCTGAATAATTAGTATTAAACCGATAAATCTTCTCTAATAAATAAAGTGTTTTTCCAAGTATTGGCAACGGGTTTATAGCCAGCTTTCTCCAGAATAATAAAAGGATCAATTACCCCTTCTAAAGGAGTAAAAATTTTTTCAATACAAAAAGCCCAGGGTTTATAAGTTTTAAAATCAAAGGTGCTTAATATCTCTCCTTCATGTCCTTCGGTATCCATAGATATTAGATGAACAGGCTCTTTAAAAGATTTGCATAACGTATTTAAGGATACCGATTCAACAGGAACTTCCTGAATTAACTTATATCCTAATTGCTGATGATAGAGGACAGTTTCACGACTTAGGGTGCTAACCAGATCAGGTTCCATTTCAAAAAAGGTGAGTTGCTGATCATCCTGGGCAGATACTACTTTATGAATTAATTGGTCTTCAGGTCGGATTCTTTGATAGGCTTTTCGGGATCGTTGATTAGGCTCTAATACCAATCCTCTCCAACCTTCCAGATATAATAACATGGTGTTGTTATACCTTATGGGGCTATTGGCGCCAACATCTATATAGGTGCCTTTTTGTATATTAAAATGATCTTGAAATAATCTCAGAATCATTACATCTTCTCCGCATTCCGAAAAGCTAAAAGCAGGCAATTCAGGCCTGATACTCCATAATTTCTGATTAGCAAAACGTAGGGTAGGTAAATAGGCTACAATTGCTTTTAGGGTATCACTCATAAATATTACAGGGAGTTGTTTTTTTGATAATCAGCTAAGAATTGCTCCAGGCCTTTATCGGTTAAGGGATGCTTAAATAATCCTTCAATAACTTTAAAAGGCATTGTTGCCACATCTGCACCCATTTCTGCACATTGTATTAAGTGAAGGGTATGGCGAATAGAAGCCGCAAGAATTTGAGTCTTAATTCCGTAAACATTAAATATCTGTCGGATACTTCCAATAAGTTGCATTCCATTATGCCCTACATCATCTAACCTTCCTAAAAAAGGGCTAACATAAGTAGCGCCCGCTTTAGCAGCTAATAAAGCTTGTGCAGGGGAAAAGATTAGCGTACAATTGGTACGAATTCCTTCTTCAGTAAAAGTTCGTATTGCTTTAATACCCTCCTTAATCATAGGTACTTTCACGGTAATATGGGGATGTAAATGGGCTAGAGCTCTGCCTTCTTGAATCATTCCTGCATAATCTGTTGCAATCACTTCAGCACTTACATCCCCTGAACCAATGGCTTTACATATGGCAATATAATGTTCTTCAACATTTTTAATTCCTTCTTTTGCCATTAGGGAAGGGTTGGTGGTTACGCCATCGAGAATTCCCATCTCCATTGCTTCTCGAATTTCAGCCATATTGGCTGTGTCAATAAAAAATCTCATTTCTTGAATCGGGTAAAATACTATATTTATTTACTATTTGAATTAGGCAATGCGGGTACCAATAAGAACAAATCTTTTAATCACAAATTCGGGGTTAGTAAAGGAGGCATTGCCAGCGGGATTTCCGCCTGACACATGGAAGTCACTAAATCCTGCACTTTGATTCACCCATATCGGACCTGTTAAATTAAAGGTTACGGGAGTAAAAGATTCTGCAAGGTTTCGGGCGATATAGGCTTGGGTTGCAGGGTCGGTAGAATAGGCAGCACAGGTTAATGCCCCATGAATACTGGATAATTCGGATGCCAAAGCCACACTCTGTTGGGTGTCTTTAGTAGGAATAATCAATACAATGGGTCCGAATAACTCCTGTTCTATCATTTCCCTATTGGCTAACGGCACTTCCAACACCAACGGAGTTGCGGTTCTTGCATTTGGGAATTCAGGATGGGGAATGGATTTAGAAGGTAATAATACTTTAACCCCAGATTGCGCAACCGTTGCTACCCGTTGGTATGTCGTTTCATTTTGAATAGCCCCTAAAGTACCTGGTCCCATTTTCTCATGATGGGTTAAGTCTTCTATTGCTTTCATAAATCCTTTAACCACATCTTCATAAGAAACACGCTCACCGTTAACTAGAATACCATTTTCGGGTAAATAGAAATTTTGAGGACAGGTACACATTTGTCCACTATACAGGGATACAGAAAATGCCAGATTTTGTAGGGTTCCGTTTAGATCAGTGCAACTATCTAAAATAACTGAGTTTATACCAGCTTTTTCTGTAAAGGTTATTTTACCGGGTAGCGATTCAACATAATTTCCAAAAGCATTTCCACCTGTAAAATCAATCATTTTAACAGAAGGATGCTCACATAGCAGTTTTGTAATTTGATTTTCAGGAGTATCTACCGCAAGTTGAACCAAGTTTGGATCAAACCCATTATCTTTTAAGATATGTTGTAATTCCGCTATTACAATGGCAATAGGATAAATGGCAGCTGGGTGCGGCTTTACAATTACAGGATTGCCTGTTATTAAACTCGCATATAATCCAGGCACTGTATTCCAAACCGGAAAAGTAGAACATCCTATCGTTAAAGAAATTCCCTTAGGTTGGCATTGATAATGTTTTTTAAGGACAACATTAAACTTGCCCATGGGTTTTTCCCAGTGTGCTTGTTTTGGATACCGAGTTTGTTCCTCCAAACCCATGGCAATGGCTTCTAACGCTCTATCATTTGCATGCGGACCGGACGCCTGAAAGGACATCATAAAGGATTGCCCAGTAGTATGCTGGGTAGCAAAAGCGATTTCAAAGAACCGTTGTTTTATTCGTTCCAAAGATTCTACTAATATACCTGCACGCGTTTCGGTATCCGCATATTTCCAAGCTCCCCAGGCGGCATGAGCCTGCTGAATATAACTTTCTATATTTTTACTTGCAGGATACGATACTCCTAAAGCTTCACGCGTAAAGGGACTATTTTCTGCACCCGTAATTTGTGTGTCGGAAGTTTGCAACAGACCTTGAAATGGATGATTCAGTTGGGCAGTAAAAACGGCATGCTGCTTTTCATTAGAATCTTCTCCATAAACTTTCCCAGAAGGAATTTCGGGATATTGAGCATAAAATTCTCGGGCACGTAAAGCTTCAATTGCAGCCTGAAGGGTCTTTTGGTGGTGGAGGTACAACTCGTGCGGAGCTGTTTGGGTAAATACAGTCATGAAATGCAAACGTTAATGATAACGAAGGTAGAGATTCTACCTACGAAATTAGGGATTCAATTGATTTTATCCCCTAAATTATTCTCGTTCTTTGAAATATATCCAATTCCTTTGATTACATTTTATTTGATTAGTAATTATTACCTCAGTTGGGTACATTTTTACTAATTTCGTATAGCAATTGCCGAATTAATTTTATTCCCTAACATTAATATGAAAAAGGCTCTGGTTCTTGGTGCAGGTGGATTTATTGGAAATCATCTGGTTAATCGTCTTAAATCAGAAGGATTCTGGGTGCGGGGCATTGATTTGAAATATCCTGAGTTTCAAAAAACACAAGCCGATCATTTTGTGATTGGAGATTTACGAGATCTTGCTGTAGTTATCGAAGGAATGAAATCTCCCGATTCAACCCCATTTGAAGAAGTATACCAATTGGCAGCTGATATGGGAGGAGCAGGGTATATCTTCACAGGTGACAATGATGCCAATGTGATGCATAACTCTGCAACCATAAATTTAAATATTGCAGACCAAGCCGTTAAATATAAAATTGGTAAAATATTTTATAGTTCTTCAGCTTGTATGTATCCTGCCTACAACCAGGAGGATCCAGATAATCCTGAATGTTCTGAGTCAAGTGCCTATCCCGCAGCGCCAGATAGCGAATATGGATGGGAGAAATTATTTAGTGAACGTCTATTCCTAGCTTATGAAAGGAATTATGGACTACAAGTTAGAATCGCACGTTTTCATAATATTTTCGGAGAACTTAGCACCTATACCGGAGGAAAGGAAAAAGCTCCAGCAGCAATTTGTAGAAAAGTCGCTACTGCCAAGAGTGGAGAATCAGTCGAAGTATGGGGAGATGGTCTTCAAACCCGTAGTTTTTTATACATTGACGAATGTCTCACCGGGGTTAGAAAGTTAATGGATTCTGATTTTAGTGGCCCCGTAAATATTGGGTCAGATGAAATGGTGTCTATTAATCAATTGGTGGAAATGGTAGCCAAGATTAGTGGCAAAACCATTTCTCTTCACCATATTCCGGGCCCTATAGGAGTAAGAGGCAGAAATTCAGATAATAAACTTATTTACGAAAAATTATCTTGGAGACCCTCAGAACCTTTAACTGCAGGAATTACCAAACTATACCATTGGGTGAATGAACAAGTACATCAAACGGTGCACCCTGCCTAATAGATTTCCTCAAATAATATCAGCCGCTTTCGAAGTTTTTATAATTCAATCGTTGTGAGAAGAATTATTATTTTCTTCAGCCTGCTTTTCATTTCGCTTTGTTTTTTATTGCAGGGATGTGAATCTGATCAACAGAAAAGCGAAATTGTTCAATCGGCTGAATCCTTAGAAAAACTAAAACTAAAACTGGTACGGATGGATCTTCGCCTCCGGGAAAGTGCACAAAAACCAGAAACCCGAACTCTTGGGTATTTGGAAAAAGCATATTATGCGGATAGTTTGTTTTGGTCCGAATATTTATTTGGAGGAGAGGTAGCTAAAGTAAAACCTTATTTGGGTCAAGTGCTGGCACAGTTTTGTCAAGATCCCAAAGCAAGAGAACTAATGGATTCAGTGGCTGTACATTTTCCTTCAGATTATCCTTTTTATGATCGCTTAGAACCAGCGATGCGGAGATTAAAACTTGCCTTCCCAGAAGAAAAAATTCCAACTTTTTATTTTTATGTTACCGGGTATGCCCCTCAAACTGGGCTGAAAGAACAAAGTTATCTGTCGGATAGATTCTGTGGGATAAGCCTTGATTATTTTATGGGTAGAAACTTCCCCTTTTACCCAGGAGATCTTCCCCGTTATTTGAGAAGAAAATGTGATCCTGATTACCTTCCGATTGCAGTATTAACGCACTTTGCCGAATATCTCATTCCAGAACCTCCTTTAAAAAGCAACCCTACCTTGTTAGATTTTTCAATCTGTTTTGGATTACGTCAACATCTACTGCAACAACTTTTGCCCGAAGTACCGGATTCAATTCGACTGAACTGGACAGCTGAACAATGGGAGTTTGGTAACTTGTATGAAAAAAAGATTTATGAAGAATTGGTTCCGGTTTTATATTCCAGAGATTATTTGAAGTATGAAAAATATATCCAGGAAAAACCATTTACCCCCAACGTGTCGCAAAAAAGTCCAGATCGAATGGGATGGTTTATGGGGTGGAAAATTGTTCAAGCCTATGCCGAAAAACATCCTGAAATAAGCCTTAAGCAACTGATTCAGCAATCGAACGCAAAGACAATCTTTGAAGAAGCGAAATATAGACCTAAGTAATTAAGGGTTCGATTTTTTCCTTGCTTAGTTGAATTGCCGACAGTTGCTTACATTTGTTTGACTTACCAGAAGCCTTAATTATGTCTGAAACTACAATTTTAACTCCTCGGAAAACAGCTTTGTTTGAAACGCATCAAGCCTTAGGCGGAAAATTAATTCCTTTTGCCGGTTGGGAGATGCCCGTACGATACACCAGCGACAATGATGAACACTTATGTGTAAGAAACAAAGTTGGCATATTTGATGTATCCCATATGGGAGAATTTTTTGTAGAAGGTCCGTCGGCATTGGCTTTTCTGCAATCAGTAACCTCCAACGATGTGTCAAAACTTACCAATGGAAAAGCGCAATATTCATGTTTTCCCAACGGAAAAGGAGGGATTGTTGATGATTGTATCGTGTATCGTATAGCGGAAGAAAAATACATGATTGTGGTAAATGCGGGTAACCTTCAAAAAGACTGGGATTGGCTGGTTGCCCAAAATTCCTTTGGCGTTAACCTCAGAAATGATTCAGATCTATATTCTTTATTTTCTGTTTCCGGTCCTTTAGCGAAAGCAACCGTTCAACCTTTAACCGATATCAACTTAGATAACCTTGCGTATTATACTTTTTCCATTGGAAAGTTTAATGGGTTAGAAAACATACTAATTGCAACCACAGGGTATACAGGGGAAACCTGTTACGAAATTCTGATCCCCAATGAAAATGCGGTAGATGCTTGGAAGGCAATTATGAAATCCGGTGAGCCGCATGGAATTCAACCCATTGGATTAGGTGCAAGAGATACCCTACGATTAGAAATGGGGTACATGTTATATGGTAATGATATTGACGATACTACTTCTCCGTTAGAAGCTGGTTTGGGATGGATAACCAAGTTGGATAAAGGAGATTTTATGGACAAAGCATTTTTGGTAAAACAAAAATCAGAAGGCTTGAAGAAAAAACTCGTTGGATTTGAAATCTTAGAAAGAGGAATTCCCAGACATGGGTATGAAATCGTAAATGGAGATCAGGTTATTGGTCAGGTTACCTCTGGCACGCAAAGTCCTTCTCTTCAAAAGGGAATTGGAATGGGGTATGTAAATGCTGAATTTGCTAAAGAAGGAACTTTAATCTCCATTCGAATTCGAGATAAAGCAGTACCCGCTAAGGTGGTTAAGCCTCCCTTTTTAAAACGATAAATTTATTTATAACCTAATTTATAAATTTTGCGCTCTAATTCTTCCGTTGTGATTCATCCTAAACGTAAGCGGGTAAGCGTTTGCCTTACCCCTTCTATGATTGACCTCTTTCGGGTGGAAGAAACCATTGCAGTGGTAATAGATGTTTTCCGGGCTACTTCTTCTATTTGTGTGGCTTTTGATCATGGAGTAGAGAAAATTGTACCCGTAGAGAGTGTGGAAGATTGTTTGAAATATCGTGAACAAGGATATTTAGTTGCCGGAGAAAGAAATGGAGAAATGGTAGAAGGATTTGATTTCGGTAATAGTCCTTTTTCCTATATGGATGAAAAATTAATAAGGGGCAGGTCTATTGCCATGACTACCACCAATGGGACACAAGCTATTCATGCGGTAAGTAACGCTAAAAAAGTAGTAGTAGGTTCGTTTGCTAATATCACTGTATTAAGCGAATGGTTAGGAGGGCAAAATGAAAATATTTTATTGTTATGCTCGGGTTGGAAAAACAGAATAAATTTAGAGGATTCCATATTCGCTGGTGCATTGGTTAAACGCTTGAGACATTGGTATGATTTACACGAAGACACTGCCTTAATTGCAGAGACATTGTATAAATCGGCCAATTTTCGTAAACGATATTTTATGCGCAATTCTTCGCATTATCAGAGGTTATTGCACTTGAATCTTCAAAAAGATGTGAAATATTGTTTGCGAAAAGATACCCATCCAGTAATTCCTGTTTTTGAACACGGGTATCTTCGCAATATCCTTAAAGATCAACAATCATGAGGCTTCCAGCCTTAACGCTTAGGCCGGGTAGAGAGCGCTCTATCCTAAATCGTCATCCCTGGATTTTTTCCGGGGCAATACTGAATATGCCAGAGGCAAGCAAGGAAGGTATTATTGAAGTAAGAGATGCCAAGGGGAATTATTTGGGCGCTGGATTTTTTCATCCTGAAAGTCAGATTGTATGCCGAATGTTTTATTTTTCTGCATCCCAAGGATCATTTTCTGACGAGTTCTGGAAAAATAAATTTCGGGCAGCTTATCAGTTTCGAAAATCATTTATAAATCCAGAAATTACCACCGGATATCGTTTGGCAAATGCAGAAGGGGATAGTCTTCCCGGGATGATCGTAGATATCTATGATAAAACTGCGGTATTGCAAATGCGAATCCCTGGGGTACTTCCTTTAATTTCACTTTGGGTGGAATTTCTTAAACAAGAGGTAGGAATTAATCAGGTAATTCTAAAAAAAGAAACTGAAGAAGGGTTTGAATGGCTTACCCCTAAAGTTACGGATAGAGTAACCTTTATGGAAAATGGATTTAATTTTATTGCAGAAATAGAAATCGGGCAAAAAACCGGTTTCTTTTTAGATCAAAGAAATAGCCGAAATTTAGTTGGAAATTGGGCACAAAATAAAACTGTATTAAATGCTTTTTGTTATTCCGGCGCATTTAGTATTTATGCCTTAAAAGGAGGTGCTAAAGAAGTAATTTCTTTAGATATTTCGCATAAAGCAATTCAAACAGTTGAAGAAGTAATTCAACTTAATTTTAATTCCCCTGTACCCCACAGAGCAATAACAGTGGATACGTTTGAATATTTAAAAGAAATGCCGGACGATTATTTTGATTTAATTATTTTAGATCCTCCCGCATTTACCAAACATATTTCTACAGTTAATAAAGCTGCACGAGGATATAAAGAAATTAATTTAAAGGCGATGCGAAAAATAAAAGAAGGTGGAATTTTATTTACTTTTTCTTGTTCTCAACATATATCTGTGGATTTATTTCGTAAAATAATATACGGTGCAGCGGCAGATGCCGGAAGAGAATGTTCTGTTTTATATCGCCTTGCACAACCAGAAGATCATCCCGTAAATATTTTTCATCCTGAAGGGGAATATCTTAAAGGATTGGTGCTTAGGGTAGGAGGGTGAAAAAGTAAACCTTTCCTATCAAAATAAACCTTTTAAGAATCAAATTTTGAACCGTCCCATTCCACATCTGGTGGAAATAATTCGGTTTGTCGTTTCTTCATTTCTAAAGCAATTAAGGCACTGTTTCCTCCTTGTTTTTCAAGGTTTGAAATAATATTTAAATAACTTTTTTCATCCCTATTTTGACTCAATTTAAAAACTGCATCCAACTTATCTGCTTTAATTTCAAAGCCAACAATTGCAGGCATCATTTTATTTAAAAAAAGGTCCGGAAGATTATCATAAATAGTTTGTGAGTTTACATTTCCCTTTTCAAATTTCAAGGTAAACTTTCGCATAAATGCAATTAATTCATCTATGGACATATATTTAATTTGCCCTGAAACATGAACACTCATATAATTCCAAGTAGATCCAATTTGGGGATTATGATACCAAGATGCACTTACGTAAGCACTGGGACCAGTAAATACAATTAAGGCGTTGGTATTTTCATTGAATGCTTGATGATGGTCAGTGTTTCGCATGATATGTCCTTGCAAATACAATTCTCCGTTTCTTTCTTCATACAAAATTGGAATTTGGGTAGCCACCTGTTTTCCTGAGGAATCGCTACCGGTTAAAAACGCAAAGGGATATTCCTCTAAGAATTTCAGAATTGTTTGTTTGTCTTTTTCTTTGAAGTAGGAAAAATTGTACATCGTTTTTGCTTTAGGATATTAATATTTAATTAATTTATATCCACTCCCTTGTATCTCCAATAAATATATCCCTGCAGGAATATAATCCAAATTCAGAGATTGATATCCAGAGGATATATTAATTGCCCCTATTTTTTTTCCTTGAAAATCAAATAAATTGCCCTTACAGGATTGTTTTCCACCCCAAAATAAATTCAACTCATCGGTAAACGGATTGGGAAATAATTGAAGTACCGGAATTTCAGCTAAAGTTTGCTGGCTCAGGGTCGCAGATGATTTATAAATTTCTAATCCACCGCCCACATTTCCGCAAATATATTCTGGGATTGTATCTCCATCTATATCTGCTTGAATTAATCTAATTCTACCTCTGGGAAATACTCCGGGAATAATTGAATCTTTTAAGTGAAAATTACCCGTTAAATTACCCGCTATTTGATCATATTGAAAAATATATCCTGCCTCACTACTTACCCATAATTCGGGCAGTAATGTTTGGGGATTGGTAAAATACCAAGGAACACTATAGCCTGTGCAACAACCTGGCTGAACATCCACTTGGCCGAAGGGATTAATATCCGGTGTTGTTGAAAATAAATAATTACCAGGGCCTCCAATATTTTGAAAATAGGATAACGTGCCATTTTCTTTTCCCACCAATAAATCTACTTTTCCATCTCCACTAATATCTACCAATTGGGGAGCACTAAAATTCCCAACATCAATATTTTGATAATTAATTCCGGTTAATACCCAGTTTACTGGATTTCCAGGACCTGCCGTATTGGTAAATACTTGAATTTTTCCTTCTAAATTTCCAATTACTAAATCTACATCCCCATCTCCTTCTAAATCCCCGGTTGCCGGATGAGCTCCGGAAAATGTATTTCCCAATTGAGACGATATATTTAAATATTGAGTATCAATTAAGGTAAAGGAGGGTTGTGTGATTGTTCCGGAATTCAGCAATAAATATAATCTGGATTCATCGGAATGATTTTTCCCTTTTAATAAATAATTCCCTAAAATTAAATCTGGTAATCCATCTGCATTTACATCTGCAACTGCTGGATTTACATCCATCCCCATTTCTAACATTTCTTTAATTAAAAAACTATCGGAGCGGAAAGCGAATATAGGTTTTGCATCCGTTTGAATATTTTCATACCACCAAATATTTCCTTCATTCCATCCTGCATTTTCCGGAAATGGACTTACCAATAAATCCCTTTTTTGATCTTGATTTACATCCACAAAAAACGCAGCAGGATAAACCGGTACTTCTGCTGGAACATCATACGACGGGAACGTAACATCCTGACTGATCATCATTGCAGTTTGGGGAGTTCCTCCATTGGTTAAAAATACCAATTCATTATAAGATATATCCCCAATCATTACATCTTCAGTTAAATTACTATCAATATCTAAGGCTAATAAAGTGGAGCCAGAATGTAAAGTTTTATTCCCCCCATTTCTTCCTTTGCAAGAAATATTTAAGGTCACTTGATTATTTAGGGAGTTCTCACTAAAAAATCCCCAGCAATCATCTTCTAATACAAAATCAAATGTATCACATCGAGAATAAATTTCTAATGCATAATTACGATGATATTCAACGGTAGTACTGGTTCCTGCGAAGGTTAATATATCTAAATCTCCATCTTTATCTACATCTGTAAATGCAGGTAAATCGGTAGTGGTATAAGCAAACGATGTAAAAAATGGATATCGGGTTTTTATATCATTTGTATATAAGCTAAATACTGGAGGGGAGCCCATCGTCGAAATGTTTTTCCATACTTTAATTTTTCCAGTAGTAGTTCCTGCAAATAAATCAGGTTTTCCATCACAAGTAAAATCTTTTAATAGCATCCAATTAATTCCGGTATAGGGAAATGGAGGAAAATAGGCTGCATATTCTGGAGCATATTTATATTTAATTTGACCAGGAGATGCAATTCCTAAAAACGTTAAAATATGCTTCCCTGATTTTTCATAAATAAATAAATCTTGAATTCCATCTGAATTTAAATCAATAGCGGAAAATACTGGATTATTTAATCCTGCTGAAAAACCTAAATCCAATGTGTCTCCTTGAAAAATCAGGGGAGGTTGAATTAAGGTATATTGAGAAAATATATAATTACAAGAAAAGAGGAAAATGGAAGTAAATAGTAAACTACGCATACTTAAAGTTACAGTATTATTTAGGGGATTGCTATTCCATACGGATCTACACTTACCCAAATAGGATAGGGATTAATTTTTTGATAGGTATTCCAATTAAATCGATTTAAATATCCAATTCGATTCCCACAAACCGTGGTGTGGTGTGGTGCATTCCCATTGGGGGCAATATTTCTACAGGCCACCCATACTTCCCCTGTATATTTATTTATATCAATTCCGTGAGGTTGAAATCCGGGGTAAAAACTACCCGTAACTTGTTGGGTTAAATAATTCACTACATATACTGAACCTCGTTGTTGAATTCCTGGAAAACTAAGGGTATCCTCCGGACAAGTAATAAATACTTCATTACGACCTGCAACATTTGGAATGACCATTTCTTGGGGAAATGTTCCAACGGGAATTATTTTAATTAATGCACCTGTTGTGGCAGAAATAATTCTTAAATCATTGGTTCGTTGGCAGGTTACTAATAAATATTGTCCATCAGGGGTAAGGGTTAATTCATGCGGATCTTGTGCTGGGGTTGTAGTAGCTTGAGCTGATCCATCTAATAAATAGGGAGATAATTTAATCGGTTGAAGAGGGTCGGTAATATCTAATCTTTGAATAAAATTACCGGATTGTGAAGCTACAAATAATGTTTTTCCATCGGCACTTAAGGCTTGTCCATGGGGAAATTGTAAATAACCACTCCCTTGGTACAGCTGAATCATTTGATTGGTTTCTAAATCCAAACAGGCTATTTTTCCTTCGGATTGAAAATCTGCCACAAATGCATATTTATTATCAGGAGAAAAAACAATAGTATTCCAATTTCCATCGGTGGTTTCAATTCGTCCGATAATTTTTCGGGTTTGTGGATCTAAAATATCTACAAAGGCAGAAAATAAATACACGATATAAGCATATTTACGATCGGGTCGAAAACGAATTTGATGTGGACTTTCCACTTGGGGAGATAGGCCGATTTCAAATGAACGCATAACTATACCCAATTGAGGATGGATAAACGATAAACGATCACAACCTTGATTAACTACCAATACCCCAGAAATAGCGGGGTCTTCAAAGGCAATATTTCCTTTTCCATCGGGTGCCCCATTGGCTACCCAATTTTGTAATAAGGTTACCTCCTCTTTGCTTAAGATAGAAGAATTAGGGGGCATTACTGGCAATTGTACTGGGCCTAAATCCGGATAAGTATTAATAAAATTTAATAGAAAAGATTCTGAAATACTATAGGGAACAATGGCTGCACCTGTACGAGCGCCCGATAATAATTTTTGCCAGGAACTTAAATCTAATCCGGCTGCATTAATGGCACCTGAAGAATTATGACACCCTGAAATTGCACAACTTCCTACAATTATTTTTCCGATGGATTCAGGATAATCAGCAATTGGAGGTTCTGATTTTCGGGATACACAACTGGAAGAAATAATAATTCCCCCAATTAAAAAATAATAAATATTTTTTTTAATTAATTCCAACATGGGAATTATTCAGAAACAAGGATGTTTTTTACTACATCTTCTTTGCGAAGATTTATTTCAACAGGAATTCCTCCAAATACATCAGAGGGGGGATTCCATTTTGAATCAAATCCCTCGGCATATAAGTAATATTTCCCTTTGTATAAATATTTAAAAACATATTTTCCATCAGAATTGGTATCTGTACTATCGTCATAAGCTTCTGGAGATTTTCCCGGAGGATTATTGGTATCATACTTAATATATACTTTGGCATAGGGAATAGGAACTCCATGATGTTCTACTGTGCCGGATATTTTTGCTTTTCCTCCTAATCCAGGATCGGGCTTACACGCAAACAATCCTGAAAATAAAATCATTAATCCAACTAGCGCTTTAGTATTTATTTTCATAAATATAAATTTACCTAAATTAATTTAATTCAGGTTTATATTTCTATGAATAAATATTAATATAAGGTTAGCGTTTATCTTTTTTCGGAAATACGTATCTGTATAATTTTCCAAAATACAGTTTAACTGCCAAGCTGTAGTAGGGAGTGGATAAACGATCTTTCATGAGGCGGTTACGAATTAATATCTGTCGGTAACCAATGCCCGCGCCCAATCCTATCCATGAATTGAATTTATACTCAGCGCCTAATCCAGAAACCATTAAAAATACTCCCCCTTTTTTAAAGTCAGAGGCAACATTCGGGGTAAAGGTATAGGTATAAGAACTTTCCCCTAAACCAAAAGCAAAGGGTACCTTAAACTCCCAATGTTTCGTTTGAAAAAAAACATATTCAATAAAGCTGGTGATATAACTGAATTTTAAGGTTCCGGGCAGGGTGTCATATTTTCCAGTGATGCTATCTGGGCCGAGTATTATGGATCTATCTAAATAAGTTCTTAATCCATATAAACCAACACCTGCATGGACACGTCCTTTAAAATCTATTCCTGTTTTCAATCCAAAAAATCTGGCTTCCTTCCCTTCTACATAAGTGTTTTGGCCATCAAACGAAAACATGAACTTGGGTTTTTCAGCGATATATTTATTCATATCTCTAAACACACGAGGCTGTGCAAGAACAACATTGAAGCCCAGGATAAAAAATCCAAGAATAATGCACAATACTTGAATTTTATCCCTTAGAAAAAATAGATAGGGAATAGTTATATTGGGAATGAGAAAATAGGGTTTGTTCACCTTAAATCCATGATTTTTCGTTATATTTGTTAAACCTTACGGACGATGAAATCTATCATCATTGCCATAGATGGATATTCATCTTGTGGTAAAAGTACAACAGCCCGGCTTGTGGCTCAAAGATTACAGTATTTATTTATTGATTCTGGTGCCATGTATCGGGCCGTTACTTGGTATTTTTTAGAAAAGGGGATTGACAGTCAGAATGTAACAGAAATTGAAGCTCATCTTCCTAGTATTAATATTGAATTTCGGCAATTACCCGATGCAACAATGCCAGCCGTTTTTTTAAATGATCAACTAATTGAATCTGAAATCCGAGCACCCCGTATCGCAGCAGTGGTAAGTGAATATAGCGCTATCCCGTGTATTCGCAAGGCAATGGTAAAACAACAACAAATAATGGGAGAATTCGGAGGGGTGGTGATGGATGGAAGGGATATAGGAACCGTTGTTTTTCCCCAGGCAGAATTAAAATTATTTTTAACTGCGGATATTGACATTCGGGTTAAACGTAGATCCATAGAATTAGAACATAAAGGATATAATCAATCCCCTGAAGAAATTAAAAGAAACTTACTTCATCGAGATTATGTAGATACTCATCGTAGCGAAGGGCCATTACTTAAGGCTTCAGATGCTATTGAAATTGATACTACTTTTCACACGGTGGAAAGTCAAGTAGAATTGGTAATATCCATGTTTGAAAAAATTATTTCTTATCCAGCAAAAATTAATTCATGAAAGTTGAAATAGACGAAAATTCCGGGTTTTGTTTTGGAGTCGTATATGCTATTGAAATGGCAGAAGATTATTTAAACGAACAAGGTAGTTTATATTGTTTGGGAGATATTGTACACAATGATAAAGAGGTACAGCGGTTAGAAGAAAAAGGGCTAAAAATAATTGACCATGCTGAATTGCAAGATTTAAGAGATACAACCGTATTAATTCGAGCGCATGGGGAGCCACCGGAAACTTATCGTTTAGCATTAGAAAATAATATTGAATTAATTGATGCCTCTTGCCCAGTAGTGCTTAAATTACAAAATCGGGTGCGAAATGCCTATGCGGAAGATGCACAAATTGTTATTTATGGAAAACCTGGGCATGCAGAAGTAAATGGATTAATTGGTCAAACCCAGCAAGAAGCAATTATTGTTACTCAAGAAGAAGATTTAAATAAAATTGATTATTCCCGTCCGATATCCTTATTCAGCCAAACAACTAAAAGCACAGAAGGATTTTATAAGATTAAATCATTAATTGAAGAAAAAGCAAATTCTTTTAAAGCAAACGATACCATTTGTCGTCAGGTATCCAATCGGGATCCTCAATTACGGATATTTTCTACCCAATATGATGTAATTATTTTTGTGTCTGGTAAAAAAAGTTCAAATGGCAAAGTTTTATTTGAAGTATGCCGATCAGTTAATCCTAAAAGTTATTCTATTTCAGATGTGGCAGAATTAGAAGTAAGGTGGTTTGAAGGGGCGAGTAGTGTAGGCATTTGTGGAGCAACCTCAACTCCAATGTGGTTAATGGAAAAAGTATCTCTTGCAATTCATTCCCTATGTGGTGATTTAGCGTAATATTTGCTAATAATCGGTACTTTTATTTTTGTATGGGAAATATCAGAGATTATTTTCAAGGGAAAAAATCATATGTATTCTTTTGGAGTATCGGTTTATTATTGGAACTTTATTTAGTAACGTTCGGAAGAAATAAAGCGGGAATTTGGTTAGGACCTATTGGATTATTATTAACAGGATTGTTAATTGGAATATTACCTTTATTTTTTTTAAAAGAAAGATTATTAGAGGATGCGATTTCTCCAAAAATAAATAAGAAGTTTAATTGGAAGTTAGCCCTAGCAGTAGGCATGGGTTGTATTCTGATAATTATTATTTTATTGCCTAATATTTTATTTCGATTTCCAATTGATCCCTTACAATCGGATATTATTCCCACTTTATTAGATTTATATATTCACCGGTTTATTCAAGGCATACCTGTATATACAGAAGGACTATGCAATGGCGTTCCCTGCACACCGAATTATTTGCCCTTACATTGGTTGCCCTTTTTAATTAGTTATTATTTAAATTTTGATCCCAGAATATTAGGATTAATATTTCTTACCCTTGCCATCAGTATTAGTTACGGAAGAATATTAATTACCTCTGTTCCGGTACAATTTCTTTGGTTAATAGGACTAACAGGGCCATTATGGTTGTTCTTATGGATGAAATTTCAATCTGAAGCTTTTGGGCATACTACAGAAAGTATGATTACAGCTTGGTATATTATTTTGGGATTAGGAATATGGATTAATACAGTAAGCAGTGGAATTATTGGGACTTTATTTACTTTATTGTCTCGCTATTCAGTTGCATTTTGGTTGCCAGTATTTGGAATCGGGAAGATGATATCCGATCGTAAATATTTTTATTATTGGATAATGGGTGTGTTAATTGGAGTGATGGGGATTTATATAATTCCTTTTTTAATTTTGGAGGATGACTTAGGGGCTTTTCTGCGGGGATTTTCTTCTTATCCAATCGCAGCAATGGGAGAGTGGAAGGGTCAGGCGTGGCAAGCAGCAGGAGATCCGCCGTGGCAATTATTTAGAGGGTCAGGTTTTGCAGCCTGGTTTTACACATTCGTTCCGGGAGACTTAGTAACCAAATTTACAATTTGTAGATACACCCATTTATGCATTTCCTTAGGAGGCGCATTATTAGCTTTTGGAATTTGGTATCGCAACCGGAAAAGAATTCCGCATGGAATACTTTGGGTATATAGCCTTAAAGTGTATTTAACAATTTTTTATGCATTTATGATTGTACCCTATGAATATTTATGGATGGTACCTTCCGGATTTTCCATCATAATATTTTTAGTTACCATTCAAGCTCATGATTTTTCACCCACAAAATGATCTTCCTGAAAACGGAATAAAACATTAAAGGTGGTAAGGCTACCATAAATACGGGTGATATATTGTTGGATATTTATTTTTTCTTCATCGGATAATTGGGAAGCATTTACCCTTTGTTCCATCGTTCTCAAACGGTCTCTAACCATGACGATTTTATGAAAAAATGTTTCAATAGGAACTTCCTTAGAAGCCATCGTACGATCTCCGGGTTGTAAAATCATTTTGCCTCCTGTCCATCGTTGACCTAACGGTACTAATTCAGTAGTATCTGACCACTTACGCAGAATTCTGACCATTATCTTTTCTACATCTTCAAGACTCACAGCATCTTCATCTGGATCGAGTGCTTCAATAATACTGATTCCACTAAATTCGCGGGCTACTTCTTTAACACCTTGAGAAAGAAAGGAAACTTTATAGGTATCCCCCGTATAATTAATCACAACACCATCTCCAAATTCCGGATGATTAATACGAGAACCCACGCCCAATCGAATAGATGCCATATAGCTTATTTTTTTAATTAAGGCGGAAAGTTACATCACAAATTGAAATTTTGGCAATACCCTTTTTGTAGGATGGAACGGAATTATGGACAGTTCGAATAAATTAAACAAGCAAAAGAGGTAGTTTATTTGTTATTTTACAAGAGAATATGCGACATCCAATTCGGTTCATTTTAAGCGGAATAATTTATGGTTGGATGGTTTTCTTTTTTCTATTTGCCTCTGCTCAGAATCAATTATTTCAAAGTCAATTAACCATTACCTCCACTACCTGTCCGGGAGGGAATGGATGGGCTCCGGTGAATGGAATCAGTATCGGTCCTTTAACCTTGGGTCCCGGGTTAGGATGCGTGAATCATTCTTCTCCTGTAGGCATTAATGCAAATGGATTTAGTTTAAGTACCTCTTTGGATGTTACCCAAGGAGATTATTTTGAATTTATAGTATCGGGCAATGGATGTCCATTTCAATTAGATTCCTTGCGGGTTTGGTTTCGAAAGAGTAATTCAGATCCTCCGCATAAAATACAAGCGTATTACTATATAAACACTGGAACTTTACAACCTATTGGTTCCGTAATTGATATATCACCTGGGGTATATGCAAACTCTAGCTTGTTTCCTTTAACTCTGGATTTTTCTTCGATTCCTGCCTTGGCGGCATCGGATCAAATTCGAATACGTGTGTATGGCTTTAATGCAGGCACACAAACAAGTACCTCAAATGGCACGTTGCGATGGGTGAGTCAACCTGCCAACCCCACCATCTTATATGGCAAGTTCCCCGCTTTACAGGCAGGAACCGTAACTAGTGATCAGGTAATTTGTCAAGGTAGTACTGGATCTTTGAATTTATCCGGGCATAATGGATTAATCGTAGGTTGGGAATATGCTTATTCTCCTTACACTTCTTGGACAAGTTTACCCAATAGTACGGTTATGCAATCCTATGCCGGGCATACGCAAAGTGTAAAATATAGAGCATTGGTAAGTTGTGGGGTAATAGTAGATACTGCTGTTGAAGCCAGTTTAACCTGGGGAGAAGCCAACGCTCAATTATCTGGAGGGGCATCGATTTGTACCGGTCCTGCAACACAATTAACTGTAAATCTAGGAGGAATCCCTCCCTGGGATGTAACTTATACCGATGGCACTACCCAATATTCTATAACCGGAGTAAGTACATCCCCTTTGTTAATCGCTGTTAATCCTACCTATTCCTCAACCTATACCTTAGTTTCGGTACAAAATATATGTGGGTCAACACCTCAAATATCCGGATCGGCAATTGTATCTAAGGGATATCAGCATCAAGCATCTTTAACGGGAAACTTTATATTTTGTGGTTCCCCTCAGCCTGTACAACTATCGGTTAATTATGCCGGTGGAGGCTTGCCTCCCTTCACTTTACAATATACTGACGGTACTACTAATTTCACCCAAAGTGGGATTACCAGTAATCCCTACTTAATTGATGTGACCCCTACTTCAACGGCAACGTATGGACTGATCTCCTCCACTTCCGGTATTTGTAGTGGTTTGGTCAGGGGAATTGCACAAGTAGGTATATATCCTTTACCTGCGGTTAATTTTAGCGTACCCTATAGTGTATGTTTACCCAATCCATTGGTATTGAATTTTCAGTTGACCGGAGTTAGTCCATGGTCAGTAACGTATTTGGATGGAACTAGCCCAATAACGATTACAGGGATTTCGAATAGTCCATTTGCTATCCCTGTTCAGAATCCAGTCAGTACGGTATATCAACCCCTGAGTGTAAGTGATGCCAATTGCACAGCTGCTGCGGCTGGAGTGTTTCCCGTATCTATCCATCCACAACCTACAGCTACCATAAGTGCCAACTCCACCTTGATGTGTCAAGGAGATAGCTTGTCCTTGTTTATGCAGTTGGAAGGCAGTGCACCTTGGAATTTGGTTTGGAGTGATGGGGTACAAAACAATCCCATCAATGGGCAGACCGATGTTTTTTTATTTATTCCTTTGGTTGCCCAGGTAACTAAAACTTATTCCATCGTAAGTATTAGTGATCCCTATTGTGTTGGAGTTGCTCCTGCACCTGTGATGGTTACCGTATTAGATACGGTTTTTGGCAGTTGGACAGGGGACACCACCATTTGTTGGGGAGATAGTGCGCAATTATCCTTGAGTTTAGGGGGAACTCCGGGATGGGGATTTACTTGGGATAATGAAGGAATCCCTCAAACGGTCTTTGATTCCCCTCAACCCCAATGGAGTTATACGGTTTCTCCTAAAGTGACTACCACCTATCCTTTGGTTAATCTGGAAAATATTTGTGGAAGCAAAGCCCCCAATAAATCCGTAGTTATACAGGTCCGTCCCTTACCCAGCTTGACTATAAGTGGAGATTCCTTTGTGTGTGATGGAGACCCTGCTGATTTAACCTTACAGTTAACTGGAACAGGTCCTTGGACTGTTTATACTTTTAATCAGGATGAGTTAGATTCAATAGTATCCATACCTGCACAAACCTATACCTTTCAAATTCCGGGTATTCCTCCCACTGTCAAATGGTTTACCAACGGAATTCGAGATAGCTTCTGCACCTACTTAGGGATAGATTCAATTGAAATACCTGTATTACCTAAACCCACACCTGGTTTTTCTTGGAAGGATTCGAGCTTATATGTGTCCTTTTTAAACCTTACCCCTGTTGCGGGTTATGATAGTTTATTATGGGATTTGGGAGATGGAGCATATCAGGTAGATTCTAGCTTTGTACATGCCTATTTATTGGGGGGGGAATATCCTGTGGTGTTAACTGCTTGGCTTGGGCCTTGTCCAGCAACGCGTGAGATTGAAATCAATTTAGCGCAACCCTATTATGATTATTTGGTGGTGTATAATAATCCTAATAATGGAGACTTTAGTTTTTCGGTAAACTATTTAAAAGAGGGGGATCCTATTCAATTAGGAATCATTACTCGCGATGGATCCGTATTGTGGGAAGAAAACCCAATTTCAACAGGGTTTAGAGTATATCGGGAGTTTAAATGGAAAGATAAAATAGCCAGAGGAATATATTTTTTAAGAGCGATCACTCCCAATGGTATCTTTCATTCCAAATTGGTAATAGAATAATTTTCGGAAACTTAATCTGGGCTTAACATTTTTCCCTCTTTTAATTTAAGTTGAGGTAATAAATTGCAAGAGTATAGTTACCTTTAAATAAACTTATGAAAATTTCAAAATTTCTACTGTCCTCATTCACGATAATGGGATGGCTTGGATTTCAATTTTTAAATACCCTTTCTGCACAAGTATCGATCACGACTATTGGTCAAAATTATACGCAGGATTTCAATACCTTAGCTAATTCAGGCACCTCAAGTATAGTGCCTACGGATTGGGTATTTCTGGAGTTGGGTACGAATGGCAATACCATTTACACTGCAGGAACTGGGAGTTCTAATACCGGAGATACCTATAGTTTTGGACCAGCCTCAAACACTGATCGTGCCTTTGGAAGTGTTTACAGCAGTTCCAATTCAATTCTATATATTGGCACTTCTTTTACGAACAATACCGGATCAACTTTAACCCAATTAACCATTTCTTATACTGGTGAACAATGGCGTTGTGGCGTGGCAAATCGTACCACTCCTGATACTTTACAATTTTCATATAGTTTAAATGCCACAACCCTGGGAAACGGGACATGGAATATTGTACCTCAATTAAATTTTTTAACCCCTTCTGCTAATTGGGGACCTTTAAGTACCACAGGTGCTGGGGCATTGGTAGGAAATAACGCTGCCAATAAAACAGCCATTACCTACACGATTACTGGATTAAACATACCGGCAGGTCAAACCTGGTGGATTCGTTGGTATGACAAAGATGGTGCGGGCGGAGCGGATGATGGATTATCTGTAGATGATTTAACCGTAACTCCTTGCGTTACCGGAGTTCCTCAATTTTCAGCCAATCAAAACATATGTAATGGTACTTCCACCCAATTGTCGGTAGCATTAACGGGTTCCATCAATCCTTCCTGGAGTTTTACCTGGACAGATGGAACTACCCCAACTCAAGTTACAGGATTAACTACTTCACCCTATGTGTTTTCTATCACACCTACCTCCACCACTACCTATAGTGTAACCGGAGGTACAGATGGATGTGGCGCTATTCAATCCGGAACTTCTGCTGTGGTAACTGTTGCCAATAGTCCCTTGTCTGCCACTTTAAGCGGAAATCAAACCATATGTAATACATTATCTGCCACCCATACTCTTCAACTCAGTGGAAATGCTCCCTGGCAATTCACCTGGACAGATGGTACAACCCCTACTACCATTACAGGATATACCAGTTCTACCTATTTGTTTACTGTAACGCCTACCCAAACTACCACCTATTCTATTACTTCTTTATCAGACTTATGTGGCAGTGGAACTGCAGGACAAACCAGCATCATCACCGTTAATCCTGCTACACCACCTACTGCTACCTTGGGAAATCAAACGATTTGTACCGGAAGCTCTGCGAGTATGAGTTTGTTATTTACTGGCGGACCTAACTGGGACATAACCTATACAGATGGTACCACTCCGGTTTCTATTACTGGTATCATTCTAAATCCTTATAACTTAGTACTTACCCCGTCTGCTGCTACTACCTACACTCTAACCAATGTAAGTTCCAGTATATGTATTGGTTCAGCCTCAGGAACAGCGGATGTTGGACTTAGGGCCTTACCCACAGCCATAATCACGGGAACCAATACCTTATGTGCCGGACAAACAGCTACCATAAGTGTATCTCTTACAGGTTCTAATCCTTGGGATATTACCTATACAGATGGTATTACCCCTACTACTGTTACAGGCATTACCTCCTCCCCTTATGTATTTACAACAACCCCTTCTAGTAACACTACCTATACCGTAAGTTCTTATCTGGATTTATATTGTAATGGAAATACTACCCCTGCACACGCCGTAACGGTAAACGCTTTACCCACTGCTAGCCTTTCAGGTGCTCAAACAATTTGTAATGGGAATGGTGGCCAATTGACTGCAACCTTAACAGGCAACTCCCCCTGGAGTTTAACTTGGACCAATGGAACTAACCCTCAAACTGCCACTGGTATAACTAGTTCCCCATATCTATTTACAGTCTCTCCTTCCCAAACTACCACCTATTCCTTAACCGCTATTAGCAATGTTTGTAGTGGAACTATATCAGTTCCTCAACAAGCTGCGGTAACAGTATTAACCGCCCCAACGGCAGTGTTTAGCGGGGCACAAAGCATTTGTTCTGGGGGGTCAACTCAACTGAGTATTCAGCTTACTGGATTATCTCCTTATCAATTAACTTGGACCGATGGAACGACTCCAACCTCTGTAACTGGTATCACTTCCTCTCCTTATGTCATTAACGTTACTCCAGCACAATCCGTAACCTATCAAATTACTCAATTGAGTGATGGTGGAATCTGCGGTGGGATAACTGGCAGTACTCATACATTACAAGTTAATCCAATTCCTACAGCCACTTTGAGTGCCAGTTCTAGTACGATTTGTCAGGGAAGTGGAACTCAATTAAGCGTAACCCTTACCGGTAGCCAACCTTGGCAGATAACCTTTACCAATGGAACAAGTTCTTTTAATCAAAGTGGAATCACTTCTTCCCCTTATTTTATTACCTTGTCTCCTTCGAGTTCCTCTACTTACAACTTAAGTGCGGTAAGCGGTTTAGGATGTTCAGGAACGGTAAGTGGAACACATATCACCAACGTTCAACCTATACCCACTGCTACCTTTACAGGATCTCAATCTATTTGCTCTGGAAACAGCGCACAGTTAACTACCCAATTAGGACAAGGAAGTGGATGGAGTATCACTTGGAGTGATGGAACAACCAACACACAAGTTACTGGGATTACTGCTTCCCCGTATCTCATTTCAGTTACCCCAACGCAAGCCAGAACCTATACTTTAGTTACTGTAAGCAATGGCAACTGTACTTCCTCTCCAGGTACCCAAGTTTCAGTGGGTTTCAATACTCTTCCAACAGTAGTATGGAATGCTCCAGCAGCGGTTTGCGCAGGAGGTGCCCTTCAGTTGAGTGCTACCTTACAAGGTCAAGCCCCATGGACTTTAGCCTTTACCAATGGCGTAACCACTACTACCGTTACGGGTATTACAAGTTCTCCTTATATCGCAACGGTAAGTCCTACGGTTCAAACCACTTATCAAACCACACAATTTTCAGATGGGGTATGTACAGGATCAAATGGATCACAAGTAGTGGTTTCTCCTTTAACTGTTCCCCAAGCTTTATTAGGAGAAGATCAAACCATTTGTGCTGGAGATAATGTACAACTTACCATTGACCTTACCGGAAATAACCCATGGTCGGTGGATTATTCTGACGGTGCTCAAACCTATACCGTTAGCGGAATTAGTGCTACTCCCTGGACAGTTGATTTAGCCCCCAATGTTACAACCACTTATCAGTTGGTATCTGTAGTTGGACAATGCACTGGTACCGTGGATTTAACTCCGGTTATTGTTCAGGTGAATCCTGGAGTGCAAGCCCTATTATCCAGTAATGTTCAGGTATGTACTGGGTTTGGTGCGCTATTGACAGTACAGTTAAATCAGGGAATGGCTCCATATGCTTTTAGTTATTCTGATGGAACCAATTTAACACAAGTAACAGGTATCACCAGTAATCCATATTTGTTATCCGTTACACCTGCACAAACTACTACTTATAGTTTGTTTTCAGCGAGTGATGCCTCGGTTTGTAGTGGAACAGCAACTGGTCAAGGCATAGTAACGGTGCTACCTTCTCCTGGAGCAACGATAAGTCCTTCAACTGCTACCTTATGTACGGGCAGTGCGGTAAATCTTACGGTCAACTTTACCGGTAGTGGTCCCTGGGATGTTACCTATAGTGATGGAACGTTTAGTGGATCGGTTACTGGAATAACCAGCAATCCTTACATCGTAAGTATAACCCCTATAACTTCTGGCACTTGGGATGTAACCCAACTCTATGCCTCTGGATGTGCTGGCGTAAGCAATGGTCCTTCGGCATTAACCGTGAATCCTACTCCAATGCCAGTGATAACAGGTACACAAACTTTAGTGGCAAATGGTATTTCCGGAACAGCATCGTATCAATGGTTATTAAATGGTACCCCTATTTCAGGTGCGACACAATCTACTTGGGTTCCGGTTGTGAATGGAACTTATTCAGTACAAGTCATTCAAAATGGATGTACCGGAATATCTGGACCGTATGCGGTCACTACAATATCTGTTTCGCCCTTGCTTACTGAGCAATTATCTTTTTGGCCAAATCCTTCTACGGGAGTATTAGTATTACCCGATGCAGCTGAAACTTCTGTGACGGAAGTTTTACAAGCCGATGGTAAAATAGTGGGAAGATTTAGGGGTAGAGAAACTAATTTAAATCATTTACCTGCGGGTATTTATTTTCTGCATCATACCACAATTGAGGGTAAGGTTTCAGTTGGGAAATGGGTGTTGCAACCATAAATTGTTTTATAATTTTATTTAATAAGAAGGGCATCTAAAGGGATGCCCTTTTCGTTTAGATAGAAATCGTAAAACTTAGGCATGCTCATAGACGTAAATGATTCGCGATATGTTTACCTTATGGGTTAATCGTTTATTCAAGCGTTAAGTAATACCCTAATCAGGCGTTTGAATTTTATTGATTATAAATTATTTATTTCTACCTATTCTCTTAAGGATCTTTTATGTTTTAATTCTTTTTTAGGTTGGATTTAATTAACCCTGTCAATGAATTATTTTAAATTGTTATGTATTATTGCATTTGCTAATTTGTTTTTGTACTATATTTTTTCCTAATACCGTATTTTTATTTAAATTGAACATAATTTACTAATTCATTAACAGATTTAAACTAATATCTACCATGGCAATTGAAGACAATCCTATTTCGTTTTTTGAGGAAATGGAGCGAGAACTAGCATTTGAAATCGCACGCCAAGACGCATAAATAGTAGATGTCGAAGCTGAGATAGTTAAGCAGGCATTTCTGTTTTTTCCTGAATATCTATCCCAAAAGGCATTTATAATGAATAAATTGCAAGACGAGCTGCATGAAGAGGTATTAGGATTAAATGATACGGTTGATTATTTATTGATGTACGAAGATAAATCCGAACCAGTTAAACCTAACGACTTTATCATTCCGGTTAAACACAAATTCGAAACTGAAGAACAAGAATATGAATTTCATTTTGGCAAGTATTCTCTTACTAATTCTCCAGAATTTATTCAAGAATTGAAAGAAGACATACACTATGAATGGATGAAACAGGAATTTTTATTTGCTATACACAATAAGATTATGGAAACGACTTTTAAACATTTCCCTGAAATCATTGAACTCAATGGGAATTCCATCCGCCTTATCAATTTTTCCGCTTATTCCGTCGCAAGCACCTTCACAATAGGATTTTATTATGTTGCTTAATTCGTCAATTAACAAAATAACTATTAAAAATTTAGATTGGTTGAGGAATAAACATTTAATTAATAATAATCGTTTTATTTACCTACAATATATTCAATTGAAATTTATTCTTTAGAAATTAATAAATACGTAAATAAAGTTTACCTACCCTTTAAACATTATTTTTTCCTCAATTCAAATATTGCGCACGCAAAATTTTGCCCTAAATTGGATTTAATATTCTCTGAAGTTAATTCTACAGAAGGATGTAAATTATTTCCATCATCCACATAAGCAAAATTTAAAAACTCATATCGGGGTTTTAAATATTCCATTAAATAGGAAAGATTAAAAATGCGATGGGTATTAAATTCAATCCTTTGAGGGCCAAATGGCGTTGCGAAATAAAATTTCCCTCCGGGCTTTAATATTTTATAAATATTTTCTAATCCGATTAAATGCCCATTAATATTAATGGGATCCCCATATCTACCCAGCCCTAAATGTTCAATTACATGTAAACTCGAAACAGAATCGGCATAATTAGCCAAGTGAGAAACATCTCCCATTAAATCTGCTTGACGGGTTAATACATTGGGAATGCTTTGTTCTATAGGACGGATGTCTAATACCTCCAGGGTTCTGAAGCTTGCCACATGGGCAACAAATCCATCTATTCGGGAACCAAAATCTACATGGAGGTGGGGATTATCCCGAAACAGACATTGGGCTACAAATAAATCCTGATAAAAATAATGATAGGTTAAACTTCCATTAGTAACGTTTTTATCATCCAGAGAGGGTAATAAAGTTAATTTTTGAAAATCTTTTTGTTGGGTGAATAATTCCTGAAATAATTCCCAGTCATTTAAGAACCATTTTAATTTTTTTAACCGCAGGCGGGTCCGTCCGGGGCGTGCCCATTCTATTTGTGGGCGAATAATAGACCAATGTTTCAGGAAGTTCATGGTGTAATACTTAAGCAACTAATATTTCTTCGTCTTTTTCAATTCGTAAATTACGGATAATAAAATCCTGGCGATCAGGTGTATTTTTACCCATAAAATAATCCAGCATTTTCGGTAATGCGGAATCTTTCCCAATAATTACAGGGTCTAAGCGAATATCTTCCCCAATAAATTTTGAAAATTCATCGGGAGAAATTTCTCCTAATCCTTTAAAACGGGTGATTTCTGGTTTAGACCCTAATTTTTTTATGGCTGCCTCTTTTTCCGATTCACTATAACAATAATAGGTATGTTGTTTATTTCTGACCCTAAATAAAGGGGTTTGCAAAACATATACATGTCCATTTTTAACCAACTCTGGAAAAAATTGTAAAAAGAATGTCATCAACAATAATCGAATATGCATTCCATCCACATCGGCATCGGTTGCAAGTATTATTTTATTATAGCGTAATCCCTTCAATATTTAAGGCATGTTGTAATAAATTAAATTCTTCATTTTCGTAAACAATTTTTTTAGTAAGTCCGAAACAATTCAGAGGTTTTCCTTTAAGAGAAAATACTGCTTGGTTTTCCACTTTTCGGGCTTTGGTAATAGATCCAGAAGCAGAGTCTCCTTCAGTAATAAAGAGCACTGTTTCATGGCCTTGTATACCACTATCATTATAATGAAATTTACAATCCCTTAATTTACGATTATGAATATTAGCTTTTTTAGCTCTTTCATTCGCTAATTTTTTTATGCCTGCAATTTCTTTTCTTTCCCGTTCCGACTGCAATATTTTTTTAAGGATAATATCCGCAGTGGTTGGGTTTTTATGTAAATAATTATCGAGGGATGTTTTAATAAAATCCTGAATAAAGGTTCTAAGCGCCGGCCCTTCTGGTCCCATAGCAGTAGAGCCTAATTTGGTTTTGGTCTGCGATTCAAAAACTGGTTCTATAATTCGGATACTTAAGGCAGCAACAATCGAAGTTCTCACATCTGCTGCATCAAAATCTTTTTTATAAAATTCTCGCATGGTTTTTACCAAAGCTTCTCGGAAAGCGGCTTGATGCGTTCCCCCTTGCGTAGTATATTGCCCATTTACGAAACTGTAATATTCTTCCCCATATTGAGTGCCATGTGTTAGGGCAACTTCTATATCCGAGCCTTTTAAATGAATAATAGGATATAAAATAGATTCATCCGTATTTTTTTCTAATAAATCTTTTAATCCATTTTCAGAAAAATATTTTTTTCCATTTAAGGAGATGGTCAATCCGGTATTTAAATAAACATAATTCCAGATTTGTTTTTCAATATATTCTAATCGAAAATGGAAATTCTTAAAAATAGATTCATCGGGTTTAAAAATAAATAAGGTTCCATTTTTTTCTGAACTTGCTCCTTCATTATAATTTTTAATAATTTCTCCTTTAGAAAAATCTGCTTTTTTAGTACGTCCTTCGCGAAACGATTGCACACTAAAGGCTTCGGATAATGCATTTACGGCTTTAGTCCCTACACCATTTAATCCTACTGATTTTTGAAATGCTTTAGAATCATATTTCCCTCCGGTATTTATTTGGGATACACATTCAATTACTTTTCCCAATGGAATTCCGCGTCCATAATCTCTTAATTGAAATTGGTGATCGCTTAATTTAATTTCAATTAATTTCCCTGCGCCCATTACAAATTCATCAATTGAATTATCAATAATTTCTTTAATCAGCACATAAATACCATCATCAGGGGTGGATCCATCCCCGAGTTTACCAATATACATTCCGGGTCTGAGGCGAATATGCTCTTTCCAGTCGAGGGATCGTATGCTGCTTTCGTCGTAGGTAAATTCCAATAAATCTTTTGCCATAGGGTTAAAATTACGGACAAAGCAGGAGGACTTATCTCCCACCTGTGGAAAATCGGGTAATTATCTTTTTAAGGTGAACAACAAGGGGAATTTAGCTGCTTTTTGTGCTGGAAACCAGGCTGCTAATACGGATAAAACCAAAACCGTTAGCGCAACATAAATAAAATCCATCATCTCTAAGCGCATCGGGTACGCTTCTAAGGCAAAGTTTTCTCCTCCATCAATCGTAATCCATCCCCATAACATCTGCGTATATCCCACGATAAATGCGATGCTGGTTCCTAATAATATTCCTCCACCTCCGACCATGAGTCCGGCTGACAAAAATAAATTTCGAATTTGTGCAGTAGTTGCTCCAGCAGTACGTAAAATACCTATGTCTCTTTGTTTTTCAATTACTAAAACCGTAAGACTTCCTACAATATTAGCTCCGGCAATAATTAACATTAAAGTGAGAATTAAATATCCTGCCCATTTTTCATTTTTCATTACTCGATAAATATCTTCATGAATTTCATAACGAGATAAAACTTTAAAGTCACTTCCCAATTTTGTTTGTAATTTCTGTCGGAATATTTCTGGTGTTGTAGGAGCGTGCAGCGATAATTCAATGGCAGATACTTGCACGGGTTGCTGGGTTAAATCTCGTACTTGTTGAATATCCATTAGTATCCAGCCATCATCATATTCTTTTT